>NZ_JAGYGD010000012.1:0-150253 GCF_019947275.1 Pseudomonas sp. GL-RE-29 | reverse complement strand
TTTCAGAGCCGCCATCGCCAGCAAGCCGGCTCCTACAAAAGATTTTGCTCGCTGCACTGCTCTTGTTTTGGTTCTCATTATCATCTAATAATAAATCTCATTACCGAATGAGCCGCGGATCATGAGTTCTGCCTTGCACGAGCAGCCTTACCTCGAAAGCTGGCGCTGGATGAGTCGCCAGATCCGTTGCGCGATGAATCCCGACGAACCGCGCCTTATCGATCATTACCTGGCCGAAGGCCGGTATCTGGCCTGTTGCACGGCGACCTCTCCCTGGACCATTGCTGAAACTTCTTTGCGCCTGTTGCTCGACACCGCCGCCGATGTCGCGCTGCCGTGGCATTGGCGCACGTACTGCCTCGACCAGGCCTGGCGACCACTGCGCGAGCTGGAACGCCTCTCTCTTTGCAAATGCCGCCTCAAGCGCTGGCAGAGCTACACCTGGCAACTGGCGAGCTGCGAGTTGCAACCCTCGATTCCTCTCATAGAACTGGTGCAAGGATTTTCAGATGACCAAGACACGTATTGAGCGCGACAGCATGGGCGAGCTTCAGGTCCCGGAAGACGCCCTCTACGGCGCACAGACTCAACGTGCGGTGGATAACTTCCCAATCAGCGGCAAGCCGATGCCGGTGCAATTCATCCGTGCGCTGATCCTGGCCAAGGCCGCCGCTGCCCGCGCCAACATCGAACTCAAGCAGGTCAGCGAAGCCCAAGGCAAAGCCATTGTCGATGCGGCCCAGGGCTTGCTTGAAGGTGACTTCATGCGGCACTTCCCGGTGGATATTTTCCAGACCGGTTCAGGCACTAGTTCCAACATGAACGCCAATGAAGTGATTGCCACCCTGGCCAGCCGTCTACTCGGCGAGCCGGTTAACCCCAACGATCACGTCAACTGCGGTCAAAGCAGCAATGACATTATTCCTACCACCATTCACGTCAGTGCGGCGCTTGCGTTGCACGAGCAGCTACTGCCGGCGCTGAACGGGTTGGTGCAAGTAATCGAGCGCAAGGCTGAAGAGGTGCATCACCACGTCAAAACCGGTCGTACCCACTTGATGGATGCCATGCCGGTGCGCATGAGCCAAGTGCTCAACGGGTGGGCGCAACAGCTCAAAGCCAACATCGGCCATTTGCAGGATCTGCAACCCAGCCTGCAATCCCTGGCCCAGGGCGGTACGGCGGTGGGTACCGGCGTGAATGCGCATCCGGAGTTCGCCGCACGTTTCAGTCAACAATTGAGCAAGCTGACCCAGGTGCAATTCACGCCAGGCGTGGATCTGTTTGCATTGATCGGCTCTCAGGACACCGCCGTTGCCGTCTCCGGGCAACTGAAGGCCACCGCCGTATCGTTGATGAAAATCGCCAACGACTTGCGCTGGATGAACTCCGGTCCGTTGGCCGGCCTGGGTGAAATCGAGCTCGAAGCCTTGCAACCGGGTTCTTCGATCATGCCTGGCAAGGTCAACCCGGTGATCCCGGAAGCTACTGCCATGGTCGCCGCCCAGGTGATCGGCAACGACACGGTGATCACCATCGCCGGTCAGTCGGGCAATTTCGAATTGAACGTGATGCTGCCGATCATCGCCCAGAACCTGCTGAGCAGCATCGAATTGCTGGCCAATTCCAGCCGTCTGCTGGGTGAAAAGGCCATCGCCAGTTTCAAGGTCAACGAAGACCGCATCAAGCAAGCCCTGTCCCGCAACCCGATTCTGGTGACCGCACTCAACCCGATCATTGGCTATCAGAAAGCCGCCGAGATCGCCAAGAAGGCCTATCAACAAGGCCGTCCGGTGATCGACGTGGCGCTGGAACACACCGAGCTGTCACGCAGCCAACTGGAAGAGTTGCTCAACCCGGAAAAACTCACCGCAGGCGGCGTGTAATAAACACCGCTAGCGCTTTGGAGGCTCACCATGGAGCACTGGAAACGCACGATCGAAAGAGCAAATCGCTGTTTCATGCTGGGCGAACTGGTCGATGCTCGCGAGGCTTACTTGCAGGCATTGGCCTTGGCCCAAGTGTTGTTCGAGCGCTGGCCAGATGCCGATGAAGCGGTGGCGGCCTGCGTGATTTCCCACCACAACCTGGCGGATCTGCATTTGCGTCTGAACCAGCCGGAGGAGAGCGCCGAGTATCTGTGTGCTATCCATCAGCGGCTGTTGCAGACCATGCAGGATCCGCGACTGGCACCGGCCCTGCGTGAAGCCGCGATGCGCCAGAGCAGCAAAACCTACGTCGAATTGCTGAGTTTCATCAGCGAACACGGTGAATACCCGCGCACTCATCGCTTGCTGCACATCGATGCCGCCGCACCGTCGCACCCTGCTGCGCCTCATCATCATGGAGTCCATTGAAATGGCTTTTACCTTGCCTGCCTTGCCGTACGCCTACGACGCCCTGGAACCGCATATCGATGCGCAGACCATGGAGATTCACTACACCAAACACCACCAGACCTACATCAACAACCTCAACGCCGCCGTTGAAGGCACCGAGTTTGCTGAATGGCCGGTGGAAAAACTGGTGGCTGCCGTGCAGCAACTTCCGGAGAAACTGCGCGCTGCCGTGATCAATCAGGGCGGTGGGCACGCCAACCATTCGTTGTTCTGGGAAGTCATGACGCCAGGTGGTGGCGGTAAACCGGAAGGCGCACTGGCTGCGGCCATCGATGAGCAACTGGGCGGACTCGACAGCTTCAAAGAGGCATTCACCAAAGCTGCGCTGACGCGCTTCGGCAGCGGCTGGGCCTGGCTGAGCGTCACGTCACAAAAGACCTTGATCGTGGAGAGCTGCGGCAACCAGGACAGCCCGTTGATGAACGGCAACACGCCGATCCTCGGCCTGGATGTCTGGGAGCACGCCTACTACCTTCAATATCAGAACCGTCGCCCGGAATACATCAGCGCGTTCTACAACGTGATCAATTGGCCAGAAGTTGCCGCGCGCTATCAGGCCGCGCTGATTTAAGTCTTCTGCAAAAACAATCCAAGGCTGACTATGGGCACTGAAACACTGGCGATCGGAAATGGACGAATGTTTCGTTACGCATTTGGGTCGCTGTTACTGCTGGCGGGCATGAGCTTGCTGGTTGCGCATGGGCTGGAATGGCTGGATCTGGAGCCGAAGCTGTCTCGAGCGTTGCAGGGCGGTGCGATCTGCGCCCTCGGCACCGCGCTCGGGGCGGTGCCGGTGCTGGTGATCCGGCGCATGCCCCAGGCACTCAGCGATACGCTGTTGGGGTTTGGTGCCGGAGTGATGCTGGCGGCGACCGCGTTTTCGTTGATCGTGCCGGGCATTGCGGCGGCAGAAAATCTTGGCATGACCCCATGGGCAGCCAGCAGCCTTATCTGTTTTGGCATCATGCTTGGCGCGTTCGGCCTGTTTCTGGTTGATCGCAAGGTCTCCGGGGCTTCGCCGGAAATGCTCGTAGGCACTGTTGAACATCCGGTGATTCCGCCGAGGATCTGGCTGTTCGTATTCGCCATCATTGCCCACAACATTCCCGAAGGCATGGCGGTCGGTGTTTCGGCTGGGGGTGGAATGCCTGATGCAGACAGTTTGGCGATGGGCATCGCCCTGCAGGATGTGCCGGAAGGGCTGGTGATTGCGTTGGTGCTGGCGGGAGCAGGGATGTCGCGCTTCAAGGCATTCCTGATCGGTGCGGCGTCAGGATTGGTCGAGCCGGTGTTCGCACTGTTGTGCGCCTGGCTGGTGAGCCTGGCCGAACTGTTATTGCCTTTGGGATTGGCGCTGGCGGCGGGAGCAATGCTTCTGGTGGTAACCCATGAAGTCATTCCAGAGTCGCGCCGACACGGTCACGACAAGTTGGCCAGTCTTGGGTTGTTGATCGGGTTTTGTTTGATGATGGTGATGGATACGGCGTTGGCTTGAACTGGGCGCAAAAAGCAGAAGGAACACTTGTGGCGAGGGAGCTTGCTCCCGCTCGACTGCGCAGCAGCCGTAATATCAGCCGGCGCGGAGTGTCAGATTCATTGTGACGACAGGTTTTGGGGCTGCTTCGCCGCCCAGCGGGAGCAAGCTCCCTCGCCACAAAAAAGCGGGTGTTACTCGCCTTCGTCGAAGTAGTTGTTGATCAATGCCACCAGTGCATCCAGCGCTTCCTGCTCCTGCTCGCCTTCCGTGCTTAGATAAATCTTTGTGCCCTTGCCGGCCGCCAGCATCATCATCGCCATGATGCTTTTACCGTCGACTGTGGTCTCTGGCGTGCGTCCTACCCTGATCGTGCAATCCTTGAACTGCCCGGCAACTCCAACGAATTTTGCGGACGCGCGGGCGTGCAGGCCCAGCTTGTTGATGATTTCGATTTCCAGAGCAGGCATCGCGGTGTGAATCCTTTAGCTGAGGTCGCGGTGGCGGACCTGGACGTTCTTCAGGGATTGTTGCAGGGTCTTGGCCAAGCGTTCAGTCAGGTAAACGGAGCGGTGATGGCCGCCAGTGCAGCCAATGGCAATGGTGACATAGGCGCGGTTGCTGGCGGCAAAGCGGGGCAACCATTTGAGCAGATAGGTGGATATGTCCTGATACATCTCTTCGACATCCGGTTGTGCCGCCAGGTACTCGGCAACCGGTTGATCGAGTCCGGACTGTTCACGAAGCTCCGGCTTCCAATATGGGTTCGGCAGGCAGCGCACGTCGAACACCAGATCGGCATCCACTGGCATGCCACGCTTGAACCCGAAAGACTCCACCAGGAACGCAGTTCCCGGCTCCGGCTGATTCAGCAGGCGCAGCTTGATGGTATCGCGCAGCTGATACAGGTTCAGGTTGGTGGTGTTTATCTTGAGATCGGCGAGGTCCGCAATCGGTCCGAGCAGAGTGCTCTCGACGCTGATTGCTTCGGCGAGCGATCGGTTGGCGTTGCTCAATGGGTGACGTCGACGGGTTTCCGAGAATCGCTTGAGTAGCGTTTCGTCGTCGGCATCCAGGTACAAGACATCGCACTGGATGTGCCGGCTGCGGACTTCTTCCAGCAGGTCAGGAAAACGAGTCAGATGGCTCGGCAAGTTACGCGCGTCGATGGACACGGCAACCAGTGGCTGAGACAACTCGGTGTGAATCAGTGCGCGCTCGGCCAATTCCGGCAGCAACCCGGCAGGCAGGTTGTCGATGCAGTAGTAGCCATTGTCCTCGAGTACATCGAGGGCGGTACTTTTACCCGAGCCGGAACGGCCACTGACGATGATCAAGCGCATGATTAGTGCCCGTTTTGCTCGTCCAGGACAACCTGATACAAGGCTTCATTGCTCGGAGCGCTGCGCAGTTTTTCGCGCACTTCCTTGCGGTCGAGCATGCTGGCGATCTGGCGCAACAGCTCCAGGTGCGCATCGGTAGCGGCTTGGGGGACCAGCAGAACGAACAGCAGGTCAACCGGCGCGCCGTCGATGGCGTCGAAATCGATTGGGGCGTCCAGGTGCATCAAGGCACTGATGGGTGAATCACAGCCCTTGAGGCGGCAGTGAGGAATGGCGATGCCGTTACCAAAACCGGTGGATCCGAGTTTTTCACGGGCAATCAAAGCCTCGAAGACATCTTGCATCTCCAGATCCGGCACTTCGCGATGGATGAGGTTGGCAATTTGCTCGAGGGCTTTCTTTTTACTGCCGCCCGGCACGTTCACCAGGGAACGGCCGGGGGTCAGGATGCTTTCAAGTCGGATCATGGGTTGGGAGTGTTAACGACCGGTAGCGCCCTGGAGGAGGCTCTGGGTCTTTTCCTTATGCTTTTTGAGTTGTTTATCAAGCTTGTCGGTGAGTGCGTCGATCGCCGCGTACATGTCGGTATGCTCCGCGTTGGCGACCACTTCATTCCCGGGAATATGCAGCGTGGCTTCGATTTTCTGCTTCAGCTTTTCGACCGTCATCGTGACCTGCACGTTGGTGATCTTGTCGAAATGCCTCTCTAATCGTTCGAGTTTTTCGCCGATGTAGGTGCGAAGAGGTTCGGTCACTTCCAGTTGGTGTCCACTGATGTTGACTTGCATACAGCTTCTCCTTCGTTGCCAGTGCATAAAGCGGCAGATCAGATGATCTGCCACTGGAACGCTGTGGCGTGGCTCTACATCAACCGCTTGCGTTCGCTCGAAGGCGCGATCCCGAGGGATTCGCGGTACTTGGCGACGGTGCGGCGAGCCACCTGAATGCCTTGTGCCTCCAGTAAACCAGCGATCTTGCTGTCACTCAACGGCTTTTTCTGATTTTCCGCGGCAACCAGTTTTTTGATGATCGCGCGGATCGCCGTGGACGAGCATTCGCCGCCTTCGGAGGTGCTGACGTGGCTGGAAAAAAAGTATTTCAGTTCATATATGCCCCGCGGGGTATGCATGAATTTCTGCGTAGTCACCCGCGAGATAGTCGACTCGTGCATGCCGACCGCTTCGGCGATGTCATGCAGGACCAACGGTTTCATCGCTTCGTCGCCGTACTCCAGGAAGCCGCGCTGATGCTCGACGATCTGGGTGGCCACTTTCATCAGGGTTTCGTTGCGGCTTTGCAGGCTCTTGATGAACCAGCGGGCTTCTTGCAGCTGATTGCGCATGAAGGTGTTATCGGCGCTGGTATCGGCACGACGGACGAACCCGGCGTACTGAGCGTTGACCCGTAAACGTGGCACCGATTCCTGGTTGAGCTCCACCAGCCAGCGTTCGTTGTCCTTGCGCACGATCACGTCGGGAACGACGTACTCGGCTTCGGTGGACTCGATTTGCGATCCAGGGCGCGGGTTGAGGCTCTGGACCAGTTCGATGACCTGGCGCAGTTCATCTTCCTTAAGCTTCATGCGGCGCATCAGCTGGCTGTAGTCGCGACTGCCGAGCAAGTCGATGTAATCGGTGACCAGGCGCTTGGCTTCAGCCAGCCAAGGGGTCTTGGCGGGCAACTGGCGCAATTGCAGCAACAGGCATTCGCCCAGGTTGCGAGCGCCGATGCCGGCCGGTTCGAATTGCTGGATGCGGTGCAGGACGGCCTCGATTTCGTCGAGCTCGATGTCCAGTTCCGGATCGAAGGCTTCGAGGATTTCCTCGAGCGTCTCGTCCAGGTAGCCCTGATTGTTGATGCAATCGATCAGCGTCACGGCGATCAGGCGATCGGTGTCGGACATCGGCGCCAGGTTCAGTTGCCAGAGCAGGTGGCTTTGTAGGCTCTCCCCGGCGGATGTACGGGTGGTGAAATCCCACTCGTCGTCATCGTTGCTCGGCAGGCTGCTGGCGCTGGTCTGGTAGACGTCTTCCCAGGCAGTATCGACGGGCAGCTCATTGGGTATGCGCTCGTTCCAGTCGCCTTCCTCGAGGTTATCCACCGTCGGGGCGCTTTCCTGGTAGGAGGGTTCCTGAATGTCGCTGTTGGGCTTCTGTTCGGCGTTGTCGGCCAAGGGGTCGGTGTTGTCGAAGTCGTCGCCTTCTTCCTGGCGTTCGAGCATCGGATTGGACTCCAGGGCCTCCTGGATTTCCTGTTGCAGGTCCAGGGTCGACAATTGGAGCAGGCGGATGGCCTGTTGCAGCTGCGGTGTCATCGTCAGCTGCTGGCCCATTCTCAAGACTAGCGATGGTTTCATGGCAGGGGCTTAACACCTTATTCGCCGGCGCACATGCGCCATCCACTACAGGGCGCCGGAGCGCCAAACATAAGCAAATTATATGCCCGAAACTGCAGCGTTTGCCTAGAGCGCTGTAACAATAAAAAAATGTTGATTTTTTATCGCAACAAGCGCTTTCGCGACCTGCCAGACACCTCAGCGCTTACAGGCGGAACTCATGGCCCAAGTACACTTCTTTAACCAGGTCGTTGGCCAGGATGGTTTCTGAGTCGCCTTCGGCGATCAGTTGACCATCGTTGACGATGTAGGCGGTTTCGCAGATATCCAGGGTTTCACGGACGTTGTGGTCGGTGATCAGCACGCCAATGCCCTTGGCCTTGAGGTGGTAGATGATCTGCTTGATGTCGCCTACCGAAATCGGGTCCACGCCGGCGAAAGGTTCATCGAGGAGGATGAATTTCGGGTTGGTGGCCAGCGCCCGGGCGATTTCCACGCGGCGGCGTTCACCACCGGACAGGCTCATGCCAAGGTTGTCGCGAATGTGGCTGATGTGGAATTCCTGCAGCAGGCTTTCCAGCTCCTGGCGACGACCGGCCTTGTCGAGTTCCTTGCGGGTCTCGAGGATTGCCATGATGTTGTCCGCTACTGAAAGCTTGCGGAAGATCGACGCTTCTTGCGGCAGATAGCCGATCCCGGCCTTTGCGCGGCCATGCATCGGCTGGTGGCTGACGTCCAGGTCGTCGATCAGGACGCGGCCCTGATCGGCCTGTACCAGGCCGACGATCATGTAGAAACAAGTAGTCTTGCCGGCGCCGTTGGGGCCAAGCAGGCCGACGATCTGACCGCTGTCGATGGACAGGCTGACGTCACGCACGACCTGACGGCTCTTGTAGCTCTTGGCCAGATGCTGAGCTTTCAGAGTTGCCATTACTGGGCCTTTTGCTCGTCGGTTTTCTTTTTCGGCTGGATCACCATGTCGATGCGCGGACGCGACTCGGTCACCTTGCTGCCGGTAGCGCGACCGGCGCTGGCGAGCTTTTTCTCGGTGTCGTAGACGATTTTCTCGCCCTGGGTGACGTTGTTGTCCTTGTCGATCACTTTGGCGCGATCGATCAGCACGACGCGATTTTGCGAGGCGTGATACTGGATGGTGACGCCGTAGCCTTGGACCGGCTTGGTGTCGCCTGCCGTTTGCAACTGCTCGAAGTAAGCCAGGTTGCCCACCGAGGTCACCACGTCGATATCGCCGTTCGGGGTGCGGGTCATGGTCACCTTGTTGCCGGTAACCTTCATCGAGCCCTGAGTGATGATCACGTCACCGGTGTAGGTGGCAATGCCGTTCTTGTCGTCCAGTTGGGCGTCGTCGGCCTGAATGCGGATAGGCTGTTGTTGATCGTCCGGCAGAGCCCAGGCGCTCACGCTTCCCAGTGCTGCGCCCAGACTGAGCAAAATAGGGAGGGTTTTAACGAGCCTCATACTGTCCTCTTACGTTCGATAGCAGGTGTATCCTGCTTTCTTTCAAATACGCTTTCATTCCGTTACCAGTCGATACACCGCCAGCGCCGTCGATTCTAACGGGTTGCTCGGTCTGCGCATATTGCTGTTGCGGGAACACGGTCATGCGAGTGGTGGTGATCAGGGTTCTGCGGTTTTTTTCGTCGAAACGCGTGATGCGTACCGAGTCGATCAGTTCAACCTGTGTACCGTCCGGATTGACTTCACCCTTTTCGCTCTGGACGTGCCACGGGAACTCCGTACCGCGGAACATGTTCAGGTCGGGGTTGGTCAGCAGCGTCACTTCGGTTGCTTTCAGGTGTTCGACTTTATCGGACGTCATCTCGTATTGCAGTTTGCCATCCGGCAGGAACTGCACGCTGTGGGCGTTGATGGCGTAATAGTCGATCGCGCTTTCGTCGACTTTCACCACTGGCTTGTCGAGGAAGCGTTCCGGGCTGATGTTCCAGTAGCCGACCGCAGCGAAAATCGCCGTGATGGAACCGAACACCAGTATGTTGCGAATCTTTTTGCTCAACATGGTTTGGCTCACAGGTACGCGGCGTTGGCCGCATCGAGACGGCCCTGGGCGCGCAGGATCAATTCGCAGAATTCGCGGGCGGCACCCTCGCCACCGCGGGCCTGAGTCACGCCGTGAGCGTGTTCACGTACGAAGCTGGCGGCGTTGGCCACTGCCATGCCCAGGCCGACGCGGCGAATCACCGGCAGGTCGGGCAGGTCGTCGCCGAGGTAGGCGACCTGTTCATAGCTTAGGTTGAGTTGGCCCAGAAGCTCGTCGAGCACCACCAGTTTGTCTTCGCGACCCTGGTAAAGGTGCGGAATGCCCAGATTCTTCGCCCGTCGCTCTACGACTGGGGTTTTGCGACCGCTGATAATCGCGGTCTGCACGCCGGCTGCCATCAGCATCTTGATGCCTTGGCCGTCGAGAGTGTTGAAGGTCTTGAATTCACTGCCGTCTTCGAGGAAGTACAAGCGACCATCGGTCAGTACGCCGTCGACGTCGAATACCGCCAGTTTGATCTGTTGGCCGCGTTGCAGAAGGTCTGCGCTCATTACATTACTCCCGCACGCAGCAAGTCGTGCATGTTCAAGGCGCCGACCGGGCGGTCTTCGCTGTCGACCACGACCAGTGCGTTGATTTTATGGTCTTCCATGATTTTCAGGGCCTCGGCGGCGAGCATTTCGGCGCGGGCCGTCTTGCCATGGGCGGTCATGACCTGGTCAATCGTGGCGCTGTGGATATCGATGCTGCGATCCAGGGTGCGGCGCAAATCGCCGTCGGTGAAGATCCCGGCGAGTTTGCCGTCGGCTTCAAGGATTACGGTCATGCCCAGGCCTTTGCGGGTCATTTCCATCAGCGCGTCCTTGAGCAGGGTGCCGCGTTGCACCTGCGGCAGTTCCTGCCCGGCGTGCATGACGTTTTCCACTTTCAGCAGCAGGCGTCGACCCAGTGCACCACCAGGGTGGGAAAAGGCGAAGTCTTCAGCGGTAAAGCCGCGGGCTTCAAGCAGGGCAACGGCCAGGGCGTCGCCCATGACCAGCGCTGCGGTGGTCGAAGAGGTCGGCGCCAGGTTCAGCGGACAGGCTTCGTGCTCGACGTGAACGTTCAGGTTGACTTCGGCGGCCTTGGACAGAGGCGAATTCGGGTTGCCGGTCATGCTGATCAACTGAATGCCCAGGCGTTTGATCAGCGGCAGCAGGGTGACGATTTCATTGGTCGAGCCGGAGTTCGACAGCGCGAGGATGATGTCGTCGCGGGTGATCATGCCCATGTCGCCGTGGCTGGCTTCGGCCGGGTGCACAAAAAACGCCGTGGTGCCGGTGCTGGCCAGGGTGGCGGCGATCTTGTTGCCGATGTGCCCCGATTTGCCCATGCCGACCACGACTACGCGGCCTTTGCTGGCCAGAATCATCTCGCAAGCGCGTACGAAATCTGCGTCGATTTGGGGAAGCAAGCCTTGTACGGCTTCCATTTCGAGGCGGATGGTGCGTTGTGCGGATTGAATCAGCTCGCTGGATTGGCTCATGTCGGAAATCGTATAGCCTGATGAAAAGGCGGCGATTATAGCGGTTATGATCGAAACCCTCACGCAAGTTCGTCGCGCATTGTCATTCCTTGTTACCTAATCACTCTAAATGAAGCTTTTTACCTGTCATGTTGCAGCGCATGGCCCGGCATTGGCCTTGGGCCCGTGGCGTTTGCAGTGATATAGTTCGCCGCCAGTTCGGCCCGCCCGGGGATGTGCTTTTGTCAGGAAGCCAGGCGTCCGAGTGTGAGGCTGCATCGCAAGGAGTTTAGATGAGTGCCGATAACGCCTACGCGGTCGAGCTGAAGGGACTGACCTTCAAGCGCGGTGCGCGCAGCATTTTCAATAACGTCGATATCCGTATTCCCCGCGGCAAGGTCACCGGCATCATGGGGCCTTCCGGGTGTGGCAAGACCACGCTGTTGCGGTTGATGGGCGCACAGCTGCGTCCATCCAGCGGCGAAGTCTGGGTCAATGGCCAGAACCTGCCGCAGCTGTCGCGCAGCGATCTGTTCGATGCCCGCAAGCACATGGGCGTGCTGTTTCAGAGTGGCGCACTGTTTACCGATCTCGATGTGTTCGAGAACGTCGCCTTTCCTTTGCGCGTTCATACCGAGCTGCCGGAAGAAATGATCCGGGATATCGTCCTGCTCAAATTGCAGGCCGTGGGCTTGCGTGGCGCCATCGACCTGATGCCTGACGAACTGTCCGGCGGCATGAAGCGTCGTGTCGCGCTGGCGCGGGCGATTGCGCTCGACCCGCAGATTCTCATGTATGACGAGCCCTTTGTCGGCCAGGACCCCATCGCCATGGGCGTATTGGTGCGCCTGATCCGCTTGCTCAACGATGCGCTTGGCATTACCAGCATCGTGGTTTCCCACGACCTGGCCGAGACCGCGAGCATTGCCGACTACATCTATGTGGTCGGCGACGGGCAGGTGCTGGGGCAGGGCACGCCGCAAGAGCTGATGAACTCGGACGAACCGCGTATCCGTCAATTCATGACAGGCGAGCCCGACGGTCCGGTCGCCTATCACTTTCCAGCGACGGATTACCGCGCAGATCTCCTGGGGAAGCGCTGATGCGCAAGACTTCACTAATAGAAAGAGTGCGCCGCTTCGGCCACGCCGGCATCGATGTGCTGGCGGTGTTCGGGCGTTCGGCGCTGTTCCTGTTTCACGCGTTGCTGGGTCGCGGTGGCATTGGCGGCGGCTTTGGCCTGTTGGTCAAGCAGTTGCATTCGGTTGGCGTGATGTCCCTGGTGATCATTGTGGTTTCCGGGGTATTCATCGGCATGGTGCTGGCGCTGCAGGGGTTCAACATCCTGTCCAGCTACGGTTCCGAGCAGGCGGTCGGGCAGATGGTTGCGCTGACGCTGCTGCGAGAGCTGGGGCCGGTGGTGACCGCGTTGCTGTTCGCCGGGCGTGCCGGTTCGGCGCTGACGGCGGAAATCGGCAACATGAAATCCACCGAACAGTTGTCCAGCCTGGAGATGATCGGGGTCGACCCGCTCAAGTACATCATCGCCCCGCGCCTGTGGGCCGGCTTCATTTCCCTGCCGGTGCTGGCGATGATTTTCAGCGTGGTGGGGATCTGGGGTGGTTCGTGGGTGGCCGTCGACTGGCTGGGCGTGTATGAAGGGTCCTACTGGTCGAACATGCAGAACAGCGTGACCTTCGCCGACGATGTGCTCAACGGCATCATCAAAAGCATCGTCTTCGCCTTTGTCGTCACCTGGATTGCCGTATTCCAAGGCTATGACTGCGAGCCCACTTCCGAGGGGATCAGTCGTGCCACTACCAAGACCGTGGTGTATGCCTCTTTGGCAGTACTCGGCCTGGACTTTATTCTGACCGCCTTGATGTTTGGAGATTTCTGATGCAAAACCGCACCCTGGAAATCGGTGTCGGCCTTTTCTTGCTGGCTGGCATCCTGGCTTTGCTGCTGCTGGCGCTGCGGGTCAGTGGCCTGTCCCCGAGCCCGAATACCGAAACCTATAAACTTTATGCGTACTTCGACAATATCGCCGGTTTGACGGTCAGAGCCAAGGTGACCATGGCCGGTGTCACCATCGGCAAGGTGACGGCGATCGATCTGGACCGCGACAGTTTCACCGGTCGAGTGACCATGCAGCTGGAAAAGCGTGTAGATAACCTGCCGGCCGACTCCACTGCATCTATCCTGACCGCTGGCCTGTTGGGCGAGAAGTACATCGGTATCAGCGTGGGCGGGGAAGAAGCCCTGCTCAAGGATGGCGGGACCATCCACGACACCCAGTCGTCGCTGGTGCTAGAGGACCTGATCGGTAAATTCCTGCTTAATACGGTTAGCAAAGACGCCAAATGAGGATTTTTAAATGATCTCTACCTTGCGACGTGGCCTGTTGGTATTGCTCGCGGCCCTGCCGTTGGTGGCTAACGCCGTGGCGGCGCCTTCCGCGCACGAACTGGTACAGGACACGACCAACCGTTTGCTGGCCGACCTGGCCGCCAACAAAGAAAAGTACAAGCAGGATCCGCAGGACTTTTATGCGGCGCTGAACAGCATTGTCGGGCCTGTCGTGGATGCCGAGGGCATTTCCAAGAGCATCATGACGGTCAAGTACTCGCGCAAAGCCACCCCTGCGCAAATGAAGACCTTTGAAGAAAACTTCAAAAAGGGCCTGTTCCAGTTCTATGGCAATGCCTTGCTGGAGTACAACAATCAGGGCATCACCGTTGATCCTGCCAAAGACGAGTCGGGCGACCGCACCAGTGTCGGCATGACGGTCAAAGGCAGCAACGGTGCGATCTATCCTGTGTCCTACACTCTGGAAAAGGTCGGCGGCGAGTGGAAGCTGCGCAACGTCATCATCAACGGCATCAACATTGGCAAGCTGTTCCGTGATCAGTTCGCCGACGCGATGCAGCGCAATGGCAACGACCTGGACAAGACCATCAACGGTTGGGCCGGGGAAGTTGCCAAGGCCAAGGCCTCGACCGAAAACGCCGACGAGAAGTCAGCGCAATGAGTGAGTCGGCCATCCAGATGGACGAAGCCGGCGAGCTGCGGCTCTGCGGCGTGCTGGATTACCGCACCGGCCCTGGCTTGCGTGAGCAGGGTAAGGCCTTGATCAAGGCCAGCAAGGCAGCGGCATTGGTGGTCGATTGTTCGGCAGTGACGAAGTCCAGCAGCGTCGGGTTGTCCCTGCTGCTGTGCTTCATGCGCGATGCGCAGGCGGCCGGCAAGGCGCTGAGCATCCGTGCCATGCCAGAAGACATGCGCGAAATCGCTCAGGTCAGTGAGCTGACCGAGCTGTTGGCGCATCCCTAATCCACATCGATAAAGAAGCCCCCCGTCAGAGTCCTGCTTCGCGGGGTTCGCAGGCGCGGGGCTTTTTTGTATGATGTCCGACCCGCGCACACAGGGCGCCGATTGAGGTTGAGCATGCAGGCCGTAGAAGTTAAAAGCTTCCTTGAAGGAAAGCTGCCTAATACCAAGGTGGAAGTTGAAGGCGAAGGCTGCAATTTCCAGCTGAACGTGATTAGCGATGAACTGGCGGCGTTGAGCCCGGTGAAGCGTCAGCAGCAGGTCTATGCCCATTTGAACCCATGGATCACCGATGGCAGCATCCATGCGGTCACTATGAAATTTTTCAGCAGCGCGGCCTGGGCCGAGCGCACCTGAGCCCAAGGGCGTCGAGATTCTTATGGATAAATTGATTATTACTGGCGGTGCTCGTCTTGACGGCGAGATCCGCATCTCCGGGGCAAAGAACTCTGCCCTGCCGATCCTGGCGGCAACCCTGCTGTGCGATGGCCCGGTAACCGTGGCCAACCTGCCGCACCTGCACGACATCACCACCATGATCGAGCTGTTCGGTCGCATGGGGATCGAGCCGGTGATCGACGAGAAGCTGGCCGTCGAAATCGACCCGCGTACCATCAAGACCCTGATCGCTCCGTACGAACTGGTTAAAACCATGCGTGCGTCGATCCTGGTACTGGGCCCGATGGTTGCCCGTTTCGGTGAAGCCGAAGTGGCGCTGCCTGGCGGTTGCGCCATCGGTTCGCGTCCGGTTGACCTGCACATCCGCGGCCTCGAAGCCATGGGTGCGGTCATCGACGTCGAAGGCGGCTACATCAAGGCCAAGGCGCCTGAAGGCGGCCTGCGCGGTGCGCACTTCTTCTTCGACACCGTCAGCGTGACCGGTACCGAAAACATCATGATGGCCGCTGCTCTGGCCAAAGGCCGCAGCGTTCTGGCTAACGCCGCGCGCGAGCCGGAAGTGGTCGACCTGGCGAACTTCCTGAACGCCATGGGTGCCAAGGTTTCCGGCGCTGGCACCGACACCATCACCATCGATGGCGTCGAGCGTCTGCACACCACCACTTATAAAGTGATGCCTGACCGTATCGAAACCGGCACCTACCTGGTCGCCGCTGCCGTAACTGGCGGTCGTGTGAAGGTCAAGGACACCGATCCGACCATCCTCGAAGCCGTCCTGGAAAAACTTCGGGAAGCGGGCGCTGAAATCACCTGCGGCAACGACTGGATCGAGCTGAACATGCATGGCAAGCGGCCGAAAGCCGTCAACGTGCGCACCGCTCCGTACCCGGCGTTCCCGACTGACATGCAAGCGCAGTTCATCTCCCTCAACGCCATTGCCGAAGGCACTGGTGCGGTGATCGAGACGATCTTCGAAAACCGCTTCATGCACGTTTACGAACTGCACCGCATGGGCGCCAAGATCCAGGTCGAAGGCAACACCGCCATCGTTACCGGTACCGAAAAGCTCAAGGGCGCGCCAGTGATGGCCACCGACCTGCGTGCTTCGGCCAGCCTGGTGATCTCGGCGCTGATCGCCGAAGGCGACACCCTGATCGACCGCATCTACCACATCGACCGTGGTTACGAGTGCATCGAAGAGAAACTGCAGATGCTGGGCGCCAAGATCCGTCGCGTTCCGGGCTAGTAGTTGCAGATGGGGCACAGGGACGTGCCCATTGGTTTGTTTCAAGTCGAGCCGGTTTCCGGCTCGATGTGTGTCCGGCGCCGTTTGCGACCGGACATGAGTACCTTGATAAGGACTGACGTTTCCCATGTTGACCATCGCACTGTCCAAGGGCCGCATCCTTGACGACACCCTGCCGCTTCTGGCTGAAGCGGGCATCGTGCCGACCGAGAATCCGGACAAGAGCCGCAAGCTGATCATCCCCACGACCCAGGAAGATGTACGCCTGTTGATCGTGCGTGCCACCGACGTGCCGACCTATGTCGAGCATGGTGCCGCTGACCTTGGTGTCGCCGGTAAAGACGTGCTGATGGAATACGGCGGCCAGGGCTTGTACGAGCCACTGGACCTGCAAATTGCTCAGTGCAAGTTGATGACCGCCGGCAAGGTTGGCGCGGTCGAGCCCAAGGGCCGCCTGCGTATCGCCACCAAGTTCGTCAACGTTGCCAAGCGCTACTACGCCGAACAGGGCCGTCAGGTCGACATCATCAAGCTGTACGGTTCGATGGAACTGGCACCGCTGATCGGCCTGGCCGACAAGATCATCGACGTCGTCGACACCGGTAACACGCTGCGGGCCAACGGCCTGGAGCCACAGGATTTCATTGCGGCCATCAGCTCCCGGCTGATCGTCAACAAAGCTTCGATGAAAATGCAGCACGCCCGTATCCAGGCGTTGATCGACACCCTGCGCACGGCAGTGGAGTCTCGACACCGCGGCTGATTCACCTGCGCGCCCGCAAGGCGCGCCGTCTATCCGCCTCATAGCCAGAATTCTCAGGTGCCCAAGCGGATCGAATGTTAGTTTCGGGCGCCTGAGTTTTTTGCCAATCCTATGAGGCTCTCGCTATGACCGCACCGACTGCAATTCGCCGACTCAACGCTGCTGACCCGGATTTCGCGCATCATCTGGATCATCTGCTGAGCTGGGAAAGTGTGTCTGACGACTCGGTCAATCAGCGCGTGCTGGACATCATCAAGGCTGTGCGTGAGCGTGGCGACGCGGCACTGGTGGACTTCACCCGTCAGTTCGATGGCCTGGACGTGAAGTCCATGGCCGACCTGATCCTGCCGCGCGAGCGCCTGGAATTGGCACTGACGCGCATTACCGTGGCTCAGCGCGAAGCGCTGGAAGTCGCTGCCGCCCGTGTGCGCAGCTACCACGAAAAGCAGAAGCAGGATTCCTGGAGCTACACCGAAGCTGACGGTACCGTGCTGGGCCAGAAGGTCACGCCGCTCGACCGCGCCGGCCTTTATGTACCGGGCGGCAAGGCATCGTATCCGTCGTCTGTCCTCATGAATGCGATTCCGGCCAAAGTCGCCGGTGTGACCGAAGTGGTCATGGTTGTGCCTACCCCGCGCGGTGAAATCAACGAACTGGTGCTGGCCGCCGCCTGCATCGCCGGCGTCGACCGGGTGTTCACCATCGGCGGTGCTCAAGCCGTCGCCGCGTTGGCCTATGGCACCGAAAGCGTACCGAAGGTTGATAAAGTGGTCGGCCCCGGCAACATCTATGTCGCCACTGCCAAGCGCCACGTATTTGGCCAGGTCGGTATCGACATGATCGCAGGTCCATCCGAAATCCTCGTGGTGTGTGACGGCAAGACCGATCCGGACTGGATCGCCATGGATCTGTTCTCCCAGGCTGAGCACGACGAAGACGCCCAGGCAATTCTGGTCAGCCCGGATGCCGAGTTCCTCGACCAGGTTGCCGCGAGTATCGCCAAACTGATGCCGACCATGGAGCGCGCCGCGATTATCGAAACCTCGATCAATGGCCGTGGCGCTCTGATCAAGGTCCGCGACATGGAGCAGGCCATGGAAGTGGCCAACCGCATTGCACCGGAACACCTGGAGTTGTCAGTCGCCGATCCGCAAGCCTGGCTGCCGCAGATCCGCCACGCCGGTGCGATCTTCATGGGTCGCCACACTTCCGAAGCGCTGGGCGATTATTGCGCCGGTCCGAACCACGTGTTGCCGACCTCCGGTACTGCGCGTTTCTCCTCGCCGCTGGGTGTTTACGACTTCCAGAAGCGTTCGTCGATCATCTTCTGCTCCGAGCAGGGTGCTTCCGAACTGGGCAAGACCGCTTCCGTACTGGCCCGCGGCGAGTCGCTGACTGCCCACGCCCGTAGCGCTGAATACCGTATCGTTGACGAACAAAAGGCGAACTGAGATGAGTAAATTCTGGAGCCCGTTCGTCAAGAATCTGGTGCCTTACGTGCCGGGCGAGCAGCCGAAACTGGCAAAACTGGTGAAGCTCAACACCAACGAAAACCCGTACGGTCCATCGCCGAAAGCCTTGGCCGCGATGCAGACCGAGTTGAACGACAACCTGCGCCTGTACCCGGACCCGAACAGCGATCTGCTGAAGAACGCCGTCGCCCAGTATTACGGCGTGCAGTGCAATCAGGTGTTCCTCGGCAACGGTTCCGATGAAGTCCTGGCGCACATTTTCCACGGTTTGCTGCAGCACGATCAGCCGCTGCTGTTCCCGGACATCAGCTACAGCTTCTATCCGGTTTACTGCGGTCTGTACGGTATCAAGTTCGATGCGGTGCCGCTGGACGAGCAGTTCCGCATCAACCCGGCGGACTACGCCAAACCAAACGGCGGGATCATCTTCCCCAACCCGAACGCGCCTACCGGTTGCCTGCTGGCACTGGAAGCGGTCGAGCAGATTCTCAAGGCGAGCCCGGACTCGGTGGTCGTGGTGGATGAGGCTTACATCGACTTCGGCGGCGAAACGGCGATCACCTTGGTGGACCGTTATCCGAACCTGCTGGTGACCCAGACCCTGTCCAAATCCCGTTCGCTGGCCGGTCTGCGGGTGGGTCTGGCGGTCGGCCATCCGGACCTGATCGAGGCGCTGGAGCGGATCAAGAACAGCTTCAACTCCTATCCGCTGGATCGCATGGCGAATGTCGGCGCCGCGGCCGCATTCGAGGACCGCGAGTACTTCGACAAGACGTGCCGTTTGGTGATCGAGAGTCGTGAGAAGGTCGTTGCACAGTTGGAGGAGAAGGGCTTTGAGGTGTTGCCGTCGGCGGCGAACTTCATTTTCGCCCGTCACCCGCAGCACGACGCGGCAGGGCTGGCGGCGAAATTGCGTGAGCAAGGCGTGATCGTTCGGCACTTCAAGCAGGAGCGGATTGCGCAGTTCCTGCGGATCAGCATCGGTACGCCAGAACAAAATCGGGCGTTGATCGACGGCCTCGGCGATCTCTAAACCACCTGTAGGGGCCGGCTTGCTGGCGATTGCGATCTGACATTCAACATCTTTGCTGGATGTCACACCGCTATCGCGAGCAGGCTGGCTCCTACAGTGTTTTGTGGTGTGGCTTATTCGTGATGCGGCTCGCCCAGGAATGTCAGCGAACTGAACAGTCCGCGACTATTCACGTCAACGCTGTCCTTCACCGGCACTTCCACCTGCGCCGAAATCACATTCAACCCTTCATTACGCACCAGCACCTGCGCCCGTCCGTTTGCATCCGTTTCAGTGCTCAGTGTATTCGGCGCGCTGCGATAATCGCCCACCAACTTCACACCCGCCGCCGGTTTGCCATCCAGTAGCACGCGGACCGACAGCGACTTGCCAGGACCTACGGTCAGCGGATCGACCTCAGGCAGAATCAGCAATTTTATTTGATCCAGCTTGGGCAACTTTGCCCCCGGCTGATAAATCGCCAGGCTGTACTTGAACGTTTGAGTCGCCTCAATGGCGCCCGGTACTTTGCTGCGTCCTTCGTTGATCCACTTTTTGTCGGCAGTCTGCGACCACATGCCGTTGTCCAAAGCCACCGCCATCACCGCTGGCGGTTTCAGCGGTTGCAGGCGCGCGTGATCCGCCAGGCGCTGCACGGTCACCGGGATCATTTTTCCGCTGATGTCAAAAGCCCAGGCGCCGCTGATTTTCTGCGCCTTGAAGGCATTGTCCTCGGCGCCGTGCCCGTAAATGACCTCGATGTTGCCGCGACGTTGTTCGGTCCACAGGCCATGGGCCGAGACCTCGGTGGCAAACAGCAAGCCGAGCAGTGCCAGGGGTTTGAGTGGGTGCATGAGGACGTCCTTTTACAGAGTGAGTGTCAGGCTGACAGTGAAATTGCGCGGCTCGCCGGGGTTGACCCAGTAGTTGCTGTAGGAGCGCTCGAAGTATTTCTCGTCGAAAATGTTGTTCAGGTTGAGGCCCACCGTGATGTTGTCGCTGGCCTTGTAATGGGCCAGCAGATCGACGGTGTGATACGCCGGTAATTCAAAGTCGCTGCCCGCTTCGCCCGAGCGATCGCCGACATAAGTGAACGCGGCGCCAAGGTCCGAACCGCGCAGTCGACCGTCCTGGAACTCATAAACGCCCAACAGGCTGCCACTGCGTTTGGCCACGCCGAGAATGCGGCTGCCGGTGGGAATGACCTTGTCGCCCTCGGTGACTTCAGCGTCGATGTAGGCGAAAGCACCGATCACCCGCACGGCGTCGGTCACTTGCCCGGTGACTTGCAAGTCGAAACCCTGACTGCGTGCCTTGCCCATGGCGCGGCTGGTATCGGTGCCCGGGTCGAGAGCAAGGACGTTTTCCTTTTCGATGTGGAAAGCGGCGAGGGTGCTGCTCACGCGGTCGTCGAACAGCTCGCTCTTGATCCCGATTTCGTAGCCAACACCTTCTTCCGGATCGAAGGATTTGCCCGCTGCGTCCAGGCCGTTGGTCGGTTTGAACGAGGTCGAGGCGTTGGCGAACAGACCGACTTCAGGTATCAGCTGATAAAGCAAACCGGCCCGTTGGGTCAGCGCATCGTGACTCTGAGTGCTGGTGGCGCCACGGGTGTGATCGTCGATGCTCTGCTCGAAATGTTCGAAGCGCACACCGAGCATGCCCCGCAGCTTGTCGGTGAAGATGATCTGGTCCTGCAGGTTCAGTGCATGGCTTTCGACGTGTTCGAAGAAGTCCGTGCCAGAGCGTGCGCCGTCGGGTTTTGGCTGGCCGTAGACCGGTTGGTAGATGTCGATGGCGTAGGGGCTGCCGGCAATGGTCGTCACCCGTTCGTTTTTGCGGTAGTTCTCGTATTCGCTGCCGATCAACAGTTCATGCTGCAAACTGCCGGTGTCGAAAAAGCCGCGCAGTTCGAGTTGGGTAATGCTGTCGTGCCAATCGTTGTCACGCTCGCGATAGCGGCGGTTGACAGTATGACCGTCGGCATTCAGCGGGCGCGCCTCGGAAGCGAAGCCCCAGAGTTTGCCTTCCTTGTAATGGCTGGCCAGGCGCAACTTCCAGCTGTCGCTGAGCTGATGCTCGAGGGCGGCCTGCAGCATGTTGTTATGGTTGTCGATGTCGCCATCGTCGGGTTCGCCGAGGAAAGTCGAACGGGAGACACCGCTCCAGGTGTTGTTGGGTGCGACGATGCCGCGATCGAAGGTCGAGCTGTGGCGAACGAATTCGCTCTCCACCAACAGGCTGGTGTCCGGGTTCAGTTGCCAACTGAAGGAGGGCGCGACAAACACACGCTGGCTGTCGACGTGATCGCGGAAGCTGTGGTTGTCCTCGACAGCCAGGTTGACCCGCGACAGCACGTTGCCTTGGTCATCCAGTGGCGTGTTGACGTCCAGCGCCGTGCGATAACGATCCCAACTGCCCGCGCTGGTGTTCAGGGTCGCGAAGGCCTCGGGCTGGGGTTTCTTGGTGACGATGTTCACCGTACCGCCCGGATCACCTCGGCCATACAGGCTGGCAGCAGGGCCTTTGAGCACTTCGATGCGCTCGATGTTGGACACGTCCGGCGTGCTGGGATAACCGCGATTGGCGCTGAAACCGTCCTTATAGAACTCCGACGTGGTGAAGCCGCGCACGCTGTATTCGTAAAGTGTCAGGCCGCCGAAGTTGTTCTGCTTCGACACACCGCCAGCAAAGTCCAGCGCGCGCTCGACGCTGGTGCTGCCCAGGTCATTGAGCACACTGACGGGAACAACGCTGATCGATTGTGGGATATCGCGAATGGCGGTGTCGGTTTTGGTCGCGCTGGAAGAGCGGGTGGCGCGGTAGCCATCGACCGGGCCGGCAGGGGATTCGTAGTCGGAGGTGACGCTGATCGCGTCCAGTTCGAGGGTTCGAGGCTCATCGGCGAAGACTGGAATCCCCAGCAGACCGAGGGCAAGACTTGCCACGGAGGCCTTTGTTCGAGACGACATGTTATGTTGTTCCAATTGCTAGAATTGAAACAATATAACATGCCCAATGAGAATGTCTGCTGTTAAAGGCTTTGGCTTTGTGGGGCTGCCTATGCCGCGAAAAGATCGCAGCCTACGGCAGCTCCTACAGCTAGTTTTCTTCTTTTTCCTTCACCGGCGCTGGTGGCGGACGCAAGCCGATTTCCGCGCTGAGTTTGAGCTCCTTGCCGTTGCGCATCACCTGGATCGAGATCTTGTCGGTCGGCTTGATCCGCGCAACCTGGTTCATCGAGCGGCGGCCATCGCCGGCCGGCTCGCCATCGATGGACAGAATCACGTCGCCCAGTTGCAAGCCAGCCTTTTGCGCCGGGCCATCGCGGAAAATCCCTGCGACGACGATCCCCGGACGTCCGGACAGACCAAAGGATTCCGCCAGTTCCTGAGTCAACGGCTGCACTTCGATGCCCAGCCAGCCGCGAATCACCTGGCCGTGTTCGATGATCGACTTCATCACTTCCATCGCCAGTTTCACCGGAATTGCGAAACCGATGCCCTGGGAGCCGCCGGATTTGGAGAAGATCGCCGTGTTGATGCCGGTCAGGTTGCCATTGGCGTCCACCAGCGCACCGCCGGAGTTGCCGGGGTTGATCGCGGCGTCGGTCTGGATGAAGTCTTCGTAGTTGTTCAGGCCCAGCTGATTGCGCCCGGTGGCGCTGATGATGCCCATGGTCACGGTCTGGCCGACGCCGAACGGGTTGCCGATGGCCAGCGCGACGTCGCCGATGCGGATGTTGTCGGAACGGCCGACTGTAATCGATGGCAGGTTTTTCAGATCGATCTTCAGTACCGCGAGGTCGGTTTCCGGGTCGCTGCCGATCACCCGGGCCAGGGTTTCACGACCGTCCTTGAGCGCCACCACGATCTGGTCGGCACCGCTGGTCACGTGGTTGTTGGTCAGGATGTAGCCTTCCGGGCTCATGATCACGCCGGAACCGAGGCTCGACTCCATGCGCTTCTGCTTGGGCGAGTTGTCGCCGAAGAAGCGGCGGAATTGCGGGTCTTCAAACAGCGGATGGCTGGGTTTGTTGATGACTTTGGTGGTGTACAGGTTCACCACGGACGGCGCGGCGGTGGTCACTGCGTCGGAATAAGACACCGGACCCTGCTGCATGGTGGTGGTTTGCGGGGCCTGCTGCAGATTGACGTCGAGGCTTGGAAGCCCGACCCACTGCGGGTAACGCTGGATTATCAACAGAGCGACAAGCACGCCGGCCAACAGCGGCCAGCCGGAAAAACGCAGCGCCTTGAGCATTAAGCACGTCCTGAGAGGGTTGCAGGCGGTATGAGACCGCCCATAATGTCGCGCATTATACGAGGCCGCGCGCGCCTCTGAACGGGATATTTAGGAGTCTTTTATGGCCGTCGCCCTGAGCACACTCGTCGAAGAAGCCGACCGTTACCTCAACAGTTCGAAAATCGCCGATTACTGCCCCAACGGCTTGCAGGTCGAAGGCCGGCCGCAGGTGATGCGCATTGTCAGTGGCGTCACTGCCAGCCAGGCTTTGCTTGATGCTGCGGTTGAAGCTAACGCTGATCTTGTCCTTGTGCACCACGGTTACTTCTGGAAGGGCGAAAACCCTTGCATCACCGGCATGAAACAGCGCCGGTTGAAGACTTTGCTCAAGCACGATATCAGCCTGCTGTCCTATCACCTGCCACTGGATCTGCACCCGGACGTCGGCAACAACGTGCAACTGGCGCGTCAGCTCGACATCACCGTCGAGGGGCCATTGGACCCGGACAACCTGAAGATTGTCGGTCTGGTCGGCTCGTTGAATGAGCCGGTCACCCCGCGTGATTTCGCCCGCCGTGTGCAGGAAGTCATGGGCCGCGAGCCGTTGCTCATTGAAGGCAGTGCGATGATTCGCCGGGTCGGCTGGTGCACTGGTGGCGGTCAAGGCTATATCGATCAAGCCGTGTTGGCGGGTGTCGATCTGTACCTCAGCGGCGAAGCATCCGAGCAAACCTTCCACAGCGCCCGTGAAAATGACATCAGCTTCATCGCCGCCGGTCACCACGCCACCGAGCGCTATGGCGTTCAGGCGCTGGGCGACTATCTGGCCCGGCGCTTTGCCCTCGAGCACATTTTCATCGATTGCCCAAACCCGATCTGACGAAACGCCACCCTTGTAGGAGCGAGCCTGCTCGCGATGGTCGTCAACGATAACGCTGGGAGCCTGACACCCCGCGGCGTTCTCAGGTTCATCGCGAGCAGGCTCGCTCCTACAGGGGGAACGCGTTTCGCCCAAACGCGGGGGCATATTCATATACCCTTTCGATCTAGCTGGCGTCCTGATTAGAAGAGGTCGCTGTGCTAGGATTCCCCGCTCGAACACGGCCCGCTGGCCGTTCATAAGAAAGATTTCGTGAGTAGCCATGGTCGACAAACTGACGCATCTGAAACAGCTGGAGGCGGAAAGCATCCACATCATCCGCGAGGTGGCCGCCGAGTTCGACAACCCGGTGATGCTGTACTCGATCGGTAAAGACTCCGCCGTGATGCTGCACCTGGCACGCAAGGCATTCTTCCCTGGCAAGCTGCCGTTTCCGGTGATGCACGTCGACACCCGGTGGAAATTCCAGGAGATGTACAAGTTCCGCGACAAGATGGTCGCCGAGCTGGGCCTGGACCTGATCACCCACGTCAATCCCGATGGCGTGGCGCAGGGCATCAACCCGTTCACCCACGGCAGTGCCAAGCACACCGACATCATGAAGACCGAAGGCCTGAAACAGGCACTCGACAAATATGGTTTCGATGCTGCTTTCGGCGGTGCCCGTCGCGATGAAGAGAAATCCCGCGCCAAAGAGCGCGTCTACTCGTTCCGCGACAGCAAGCACCGCTGGGATCCGAAAAACCAGCGCCCAGAGTTGTGGAACGTCTACAACGGCAAGGTCAACAAGGGCGAATCCATTCGTGTGTTCCCGTTGTCCAACTGGACCGAGCTGGACATCTGGCAGTACATCTACCTTGAAGGCATCCCGATCGTCCCGCTGTACTTCGCCGCCGAGCGTGAAGTCATCGAGAAGAACGGCACGCTGATCATGATCGACGACGAGCGCATCCTCGAACACCTGAGCGATGAAGACAAAGCCCGCATCGTCAAAAAGAAAGTGCGTTTCCGCACCCTTGGCTGCTACCCGTTGACGGGCGCGGTGGAGTCCGAGGCCGAAAGCCTCACAGACATCATTCAGGAAATGCTCCTGACGCGAACTTCCGAGCGCCAGGGCCGCGTCATCGACCACGATGGCGCCGGCTCGATGGAAGACAAAAAACGTCAAGGTTATTTCTAAGGGGCTGTCATGTCGCATCAATCTGATTTGATCAGCGAGGACATCCTCGCCTATCTGGGCCAGCACGAACGTAAAGAGCTGCTGCGCTTCCTGACCTGCGGTAACGTCGATGACGGCAAGAGCACCCTGATCGGGCGCCTGCTGCACGACTCCAAGATGATCTACGAAGATCACCTGGAAGCCATTACCCGCGACTCGAAAAAAGTCGGCACCACCGGCGAAGACATCGACCTGGCATTGCTGGTCGACGGCCTGCAGGCCGAGCGTGAGCAAGGCATCACCATCGATGTCGCTTACCGCTATTTCTCCACCGCCAAGCGCAAGTTCATCATCGCCGACACCCCCGGCCATGAGCAGTACACCCGCAACATGGCCACCGGTGCATCCACCTGTGACCTGGCGATCATCCTGGTCGACGCCCGTTACGGCGTGCAGACGCAGACCCGTCGCCACAGCTTCATTGCCTCGTTGCTGGGCATCAAGCACATCGTCGTTGCCATCAACAAGATGGACCTCAAGGACTTCGATGAGGGTGTGTTCGAGTCGATCAAGGCCGACTACCTGAAGTTCGCCGAAGGCTTGAAGCTCAAGCCGACCAGCATGCACTTCGTGCCGATGTCTGCCCTCAAGGGCGACAACGTCGTGAACAAGTCCGAGCGCTCGCCGTGGTACACCGGCCAGTCGCTGATGGAAATCCTCGAGACCGTGGAAGTGGCGGGCGACCGCAACTTCACCGACCTGCGTTTCCCGGTGCAGTACGTCAACCGTCCGAACCTGAATTTCCGCGGTTTCGCCGGCACCCTGGCCAGCGGCATCGTCAAGAAGGGCGACGAAGTCGTGGTCCTGCCGTCGGGCAAGAGCAGCCGCGTGAAGTCCATCGTCACCTTCGAAGGTGAGCTGGAGCATGCCGGTCCTGGCCAAGCGGTAACGCTGACCATGGAAGACGAAATCGACATTTCCCGTGGCGATCTGTTGGTGCATGCCGACAACGTGCCGCCGGTGACCGACAGCTTCGAAGCGATGCTGGTGTGGATGGCTGAAGAGCCGATGCTCCCAGGCAAGAAATACGACATCAAACGCGCCACCAGTTACGTGCCGGGCTCCATCGCCAGCATCGTCAACAAGGTCGACGTCAACACGCTTGAAGAAGGCCCGGCCAGCGCGTTGCAGCTGAACGAAATCGGCAAGGTCAAGATCGCGCTCGACGCGCCGATTGCCCTCGACGGTTACGAAAGCAACCGCACCACCGGCGCGTTCATCATCATCGACCGCTTGACCAACGGCACCGTCGGCGCCGGCATGATCGTCGCTCAACCATTGGCGCACGGCACGAGCACCCACCACGGCAAACTGGCGCACGTCGCCACCGAAGAGCGTGCTCAGCGCTTCGGCCAGCAACCGGCCACGGTGTTGTTCAGCGGCTTGTCGGGCGCGGGCAAAAGTACGCTGGCCTACGCCGTTGAACGCAAGTTGTTCGACCTGGGCCGTGCAGTGTTTGTGCTTGATGGCCAGAACCTGCGTCATGACCTCAACAAAGGTCTGCCACAGGATCGCGCCGGGCGTACCGAGAACTGGCGTCGTGCCGCGCACGTGGCACGTCAGTTCAACGAGGCTGGCTTGCTGACCCTGGCGGCGTTCGTTGCGCCGAGTTCCGAAGGTCGTGAGCAGGCGAAGGAACTGATCGGCAAGGAGCGTCTGTTGACGGTCTACGTCCAGGCCTCGCCAACGGTCTGTGCCGAACGTGATCCGCAAGGCTTGTACGCGGCAGCCGGGGATAACATCCCGGGTGAATCCTTCCCGTACGACGTGCCGCTGGATGCCGATCTGGTGATCGACACCCAGTCCGTGTCGCTGGAAGAAGGTGTGAAGCAAGTGCTGGATCTGCTGCGTAGCCGTGGCGCGATCTAAGCATTAGCCGCAAATGAAAAACCCGCCGATGAGTGATCATCGGCGGGTTTTTTGTGCCTGTTGGGACGCCATCGCGGGCAAGCCAGCTCCCACAGGTTTTGTGAGCGCCCCTACCACTGTGGGAGCTGGCTTGCCAGCGATGAGGCCGGTACAGACACCTCAAAACTTTGCGGGATACTCGCGATGCATCTGCCCCAACAACGCATCCTTGTCTTCCCACAACTGATTGATCCAGCCCTGGAACTGCAAGCGGTACTCACCATCCTGATCGTAATTCTTGCCAATGAACTGCGGCGGAATCTTCAGCTCCTCAAAATGCACCACCGCATCTGTCACATTCCCACACAGCAAATCCCAGAAGCCGGGACGTCCGGCCGGGTAGTGAATGGTCACGTTGACGATGGATTCCAGTTGTTCCCCCATGGCGTCCAGCACAAACGCAATACCGCCAGCCTTGGGTTTGAGCAAATAACGGAACGGTGATTTCTGCTGGGCATGCTTGCCCTCGGTGAAACGCGTGCCTTCGACGAAATTGAAAATGCCCACCGGGTTGTTGCGAAATTTCGCGCAGGTCTTGCGGGTGGTTTCCAGGTCTTTACCTTTCTTTTCCGGGTGCTTTTCCAGGTACGCCTTGGAGTAGCGCTTCATGAACGGAAACCCCAGCGTCCACCACGCCAGGCCAATCACCGGGACCCAGATCAGCTCTTGCTTGAGGAAGAACTTCAGCGGCTGTATGCGCCGGTTGAGCACGTATTGCAGCACCAGAATGTCGACCCAGCTCTGGTGATTGCTGGTGATCAGGTACGAGTGTTGGTAGTCGAGGCCTTGCAGGCCGCTGATGTGCCAGCGGGTGCGCCTGACCAGATTCATCCAGCCTTTGTTGTTGCTGATCCAGGCTTCATGGATATGGTTCATCAGCCAAAGTGTGAAGCGCTGGGTGAGGGCGAACGGCAACACTTTGAGCAGCGCCACGCAGAACAGAAACGAGCAAAGCAAAATCGTGTTCAGGGCCAGCAAAAGCGACGCAATCACACCGCGTACAGCGGCAGGTAGAAAATCCAGCATTTAAACATCCATAGGTCGGTTGGCTGCCTGGATCGCGGTCAACGCGATGGTGTAGACGATGTCATCGACTTGCGCGCCGCGCGGCAAATCGTTCACCGGTTTGCGCAGGCCTTGCAGCATCGGCCCGAGACTCACGCAGTCGGCACTACGCTGCACCGCTTTGTGCGTGGTGTTGCCAGTGTTGAGGTCGGGGAACACAAACACCGTGGCCCGACCCGCAACCTGGCTGTTCGGCGCCAGTTGCCGGGCCACGGTTTCGTTGGCGGCGGCGTCGTATTGCAACGGGCCGTCGATCAGCAGCGAGTTCTGTTGTTCATGGGCGAGCAACGTCGCCTCGCGCACCTTCTCGACTTCTTCGCCGCTGGCCGATTCACCGCTGGAGTAGCTGATCATCGCGACGCGCGGGGTGATGCCGAACGCGGCCGCCGAATCGGCGCTTTGCAGGGCGATCTCGGCCAGTTCGCTGGCGCTTGGGTGCGGGTTCATCACGCAGTCGCCGTAGACCAGCACTTCTTCCGGAAACAACATGAAGAACACCGACGACACCAGCGTGCAGCCTGGCGCGGTCTTGATCAGTTGCAGGGCCGGGCGGATGGTGTTGGCGGTGGAATGGATGACCCCGGACACGAGGCCGTCGACTTCATCCAGCGCCAGCATCATGGTGCCGATCACCACGGTGTCTTCCAGTTGCTGCTCGGCCATTGGCGCGTTGAGGCTTTTGCTTTTGCGCAGGGCGACCATCGGCTCGACATAGCGTTCGCGGATCAGGTCCGGGTCGAGGATTTCCAGGCCCGGTGGCAACTCGATGCCTTGGGCGCGGGCCACGGCTTCGACGTCCGCCGGTTTCGCCAGCAACACGCAACGGGCGATGCCGCGAGCCTGACAGATCGCCGCCGCTTGCACGGTCAACGGCTCGCTGCCCTCGGGCAGGACGATGCGCTTGTTGGCGACTTGCGCGCGCTGGATCAATTGATAGCGGAACACCGCTGGCGACAGGCGCATTTCCCGAGGCGTGCCGCAGCGTTGGTGCAGCCAGTTGGCATCGAGATGGCTGGCGACGAAATCGGTGATGATCTCCGCGCGTTCGCGGTCGTCGATCGGGATTTCCTTGTTCAGGCCGTTCAACTGGTTGGCGGTGTCGTAGGAACCGGTGCTCACCGACAACACCGGCAGGCCGGCCTGCAAGGCGCCACGGCAGAGGTCCATGATGCGCGGGTCGGGCAGGGTGTCGCTGGTCAGCAGCAGGCCCGCCAGGGGCACGCCGTTCATGGCCGCAAGGCTGACGGCGAGGATGATGTCGTCGCGGTCGCCGGGGGTCACCACCAGCACGCCGGGCTTGAGCAGTTCCACGGTGTTGCGCATGGTGCGCGCGCAAATGATGATTTTGGTCATGCGCCGGGTTTCATAGTCGCCGGCGTTCAGGACTTGAGCGCCCATCAGATCGGCGACGTCGCGGGTGCGCGGCGCGTTCAGTTCAGGCTGGAAAGGAATGCAGCCGAGCAGGCGGAAATCGCCACTGCGCAACAGCGGTGAATGTTCCTTCAGGCGCGCGGCGAAGGCTTCCATGCTTTCGTCGGTCTTGACCTTGTTGAGGATCACGCCGAGGACTTTCGGATCCTTCGGGCCACCAAACAATTGCGCCTGCAACTCCACGCGACCGGAGAGCTCGGTCAGCACTTCGTTTTCCGGTGCCGAGACCAGGATCACCTCGGCGTCGAGACTCTTGGCCAGGTGCAGGTTGACCCGTGCGGCATAACTGGCGCTGCGGGTCGGGACCATGCCTTCGACGATCAGCACGTCCTTGCCAATGGCGGCTTGCTGATAAAGCGTGATGATCTCTTCGAGCAGTTCGTCGAGCTGTCCATCGCCGAGCATGCGCTCGACATGGGCCAGGCCCAACGGCTGCGGCGGTTTCAAACCGTGGGTGCGGGCCACCAGTTCGGTGGAGCGCTCCGGGCCCGTGTCACCCGGATGCGGCTGGGCGATCGGTTTGAAAAAGCCGACTTTGAGGCCGGCTCGCTCAAGGGTACGTACCAGCCCGAGGCTGATGGAGGTCAGACCCACGCCAAAATCGGTGGGCGCGATAAAAAAAGTTTGCATGCGGATTCTCTGAAGGAGCATGGCAATGGTGAGGACCTATGGCTGGTCTTCTACCGAAATTCAGTCGCCAAGGTTAGCGCTAACCGAGCCTTGTGCGCACCAACCGCAATCAAAGGGCTGGCCTATTTTTTCAAGACGTTGCGCGGCATCCATGACCCAGGCACGCGACTGCCATGGCGGCTGGTGTCGCAGGTGTTGGGTATGGCCGCAGGAAAGCTCGGCCACCCAGTGTCCGTCCTCGTCCTGATGGAAGCCCGTGATCGTCACAACCCGTCTGTCCGGGTTGTGTTCGCTTTCAGGCGATTGCTTCGCTAAACTTGGCCTTTCAATATTCTTCTGCAAAAGGTCTCGCCCCATGCTGATCGCCGCCAATAAGGCTGTCTCCATCGACTATACCCTGACCAACGACGCTGGTGAGGTCATCGACAGCTCCGCCGGCGGCGCGCCGCTGGTTTACCTGCAAGGCGCAGGTAACATTATCCCTGGCCTGGAAAAGGCACTGGAAGGCAAAGCAGTCGGCGACGAGCTGACCGTAGCCGTTGAACCTGAAGATGCCTACGGCGAATACGCTGCCGAACTGGTCAGCACCCTGAGCCGCAGCATGTTCGAAGGCGTCGATGAACTGGAAGTTGGCATGCAGTTCCACGCTTCCGCTCCGGACGGCCAGATGCAGATCGTGACCATCCGCGATCTGGACGGCGACGACGTTACCGTCGACGGCAACCACCCGTTGGCCGGTCAGCGCCTGAATTTCCAGGTCAAGATCATCAACATCCGTGACGCCAGTCAGGAAGAAATCGCTCATGGCCACGTCCATGGCGAAGGTGGCCATCACCACTGATTTTCTGCGCTAAGCTTCGATAACTGGAGAGGCGCCCCGAGGGCGCCTTTTTAGTTGCGGCTGTCCCGGTCGACACCGCCAAGCGGCTGTTTCGAGAAGAACACTGGAATCTGGAGTACGTCATGAGTGCTTTTCACGACCTTAATTTGACAGCCCTGGATGGGCAGGCGCTACCTCTGGCACCGTTCAAGGGGCACGTCGTGCTGGTGGTCAACGTTGCCTCCAAATGTGGCTTGACCCCACAGTACGCGGCCCTCGAAAACCTCTACCAGCAATACAAAGGTAAAGGCTTCAGCGTGCTGGGCCTGCCGTGCAACCAGTTTGCGGGGCAAGAGCCAGGCACCGAGCAAGAGATCATGGAGTTTTGCAGCCTCAACTATGGCGTGACGTTTCCGTTGTCCAGCAAGCTGGAAGTCAACGGGCACGAGCGTCACCAGCTGTATAAATTGCTGGCGGGCGAGGGTGCGGAGTTCCCCGGTGACATCACCTGGAACTTCGAAAAGTTCTTGCTGGGTAAAGACGGGCGTGTGCTGGCGCGATTCTCGCCACGTACGGCGCCGGATGATCCCTCTGTGATTCAGGCGATTGAAAAAGCCCTGAGCTGAAGCTTCCTGTGTAGGAGCCGGCAAGCTAGCGATCCAGGCGACGCGGTGTATCAGGAACACCGCGGTGCCTGGATCGCCAGCAAGCCGGCTCCTACAGGCTCCCCACCTTTTGATCCTTAATCATTCAAATCAATAGTGCTTTTCAGCGCGCACGAACCTCCATATTATCGCCGTCATAAAGTCATCCTTCGTGGAGCGTCCCATGCCTGTAAAAGCCTTGTTCAAACCGTTCCACCTCGGCACCCTCGAATTGCCGACCCGCGTCGTCATGGCGCCGATGACCCGCTCCTTTTCGCCGGGCGGCGTACCGAATTCCAAAGTGATCGAATACTACCGTCGTCGCGCCGCGGCCGGCGTAGGCCTGATCATTACTGAAGGCACAACCGTCGGTCACCAGGCTTCCAACGGCTATCCGAACGTGCCGCATTTCTACGGTGAAGCTGCACTGGCCGGCTGGAAAAAAGTTGTCGACGCTGTACACGCCGAAGGTGGCAAGATCGTTCCACAGTTGTGGCATGTCGGCAGCGTGCGTCGCATCGGCACCGAGCCGGACGCCAGCGTGCCGGGCTACGGTCCGTCGGAAAAAGTGAAGGACGGCCAGGTCGTGGTTCACGGCATGACCCAACAAGATATTCAGGACGTAATCGCCGCGTTCGCCCAAGCCGCGAAGGATGCCCAGAGCATTGGCATGGACGGCGTGGAAATCCACGGCGCCCATGGCTATCTGGTCGACCAGTTTTTCTGGGAAGGCAGCAACCAGCGTAACGACGAATACGGCGGCAGCCTGGCCAACCGTTCACGTTTCGCCATCGAGCTGATTCAGGCGGTGCGTGCCGCCGTCGGTGAAGGCTTCCCGATCATCTTCCGCTTCTCGCAGTGGAAGCAGCAGGACTACACCGCACGCCTGGTGCAAACCCCGGAAGCCTTGGGCGAATTCCTCAAGCCGCTGTCTGACGCGGGCGTGGATATTTTCCACTGCTCGACACGTCGTTTCTGGGAGCCGGAGTTCGGCGGCTCCGAGCTGAACCTGGCAGGCTGGACGCGCAAACTGACGGGCAAGCCGACCATCACCGTGGGCAGCGTTGGCCTGGATGGCGAGTTCTTGCAGTTTATGGTCAACACCGACAAGGTCGCGCAACCGGCCAGTCTGGAAAAACTGCTTGAGCGTTTGAACAATGACGAGTTCGACCTGGTAGCGGTCGGCCGTGCGCTGCTGGTGGACCCGGACTGGGCGCAGAAAGTGCGTGACGGTCGTGAGGAAGACATCTTGCCCTTCAGCCGTGAGGCGTTGATGACGCTGGTTTAAGCGGCGTCTGGACTGACTCAATCGCCAGCAAGCCGGCTCCTACAGGTTCTGAGAAATCGCGACACCTGTAGGAGCCGGCTTGCTGGCGATGGCGATCTCAAAAACACAAAAAACTCAAGGCAAGGTCGGTGCATTCGGCACCACCATCTCCCCGGCACAAGCCCCCCGCAACTGCCCCTCGAACTGTTCGATAATCGCTGCCCAACCCTGCCGACTGGCATGCTGACGCGCATTGAGCCGCACACAGCGCAAGGTTTCGCGTTTCTCCAACAACCACACCGCGGCGTCGCAGAACGCTTCCTCATCCCCCGGCATCGCCAGCACGCCGTTGTAGCCATGACGAATATGCTGCGCCGCTGCCGCCTGATCGTAGGCCACCACGCCCAACCCTGAAGCCAATGCCTCCAACACGACATTGCCGAAGGTTTCAGTCAGGCTCGGAAACAGGAATACATCCCCGGAGGCATAGTGGCTGGCGAGAATTTCGCCCCGTTGTGAGCCACAGAAAATCGCCTCGGGCAGATCCTTTTCCAGGACAGCACGTTGTGGGCCGTCGCCGATTACGATCAGTTTCAGATTGCGCTGTGGATAAGTTGTTTTCAGCGTCTCGAAACAACGCTTGAGCAAGCCGAGATTTTTTTCCGGTGCCAGACGCCCTACATGAATGACGGCAATGTCTTTCTCGCCCAGGCCCCACTGTTCACGCAGCGCATTCACCCGTTTGGTCGGGTGAAACAATTGGCTGTCGACCCCTCGGGAGAGCAACGCCAGACGCTCGAAATGCCGGCGTTCCAGTTCCATTTGTTGGCTCACGCTTGGCACCAGCGTCAGCGTCGAACGATTGTGAAACCAGCGCAGGTAATGAGTGAGCAAACGCGTCAGCAAGCCGAGCCCATATTGACTGGAGTACTGCTGGAAATTGGTGTGAAAGCCGCTGACCACCGAAATCCCCAAACGCCGGGCCGCACGCAATGCCGACAATCCCAACGGTCCTTCGGTGGCGATGTACAACACGTCCGGGCGATGACGCTTCCAGCGCCGCAGCAACTTGTGCATCGACGACTGGCCCCATTGCAAGCCGGGGTAGCCCGGCAGCGGCCAGCCGCGACACAACAGCAATTCGTTGTCACTGCAGTTCTGCTGATCACAGTCCTGACGCGGCCGCACCAATTCCACCTGATGCCCGCGCGCGCGCAAACCGTCGCACAAACGACCAAGGGTATTGGCCACGCCGTTGATTTCAGGTGGGAAAGTTTCGGTGATCAGGGTGATATGCAGAGCTGTCGTCATGACCTCAGTGTCGGCTGAGGCCATGTCGGCGTTGTGACGTTCAGATGATGGATTTGTGACCGGCTTAGCGTTGGGTCACCAGATTTTCCGCCCCGCGTTCGCGAACCCAGAACAAGGTCGCCCCAGCCACCGCTGCAGGCATCATCAAAATGTTGACCACCGGTATCAGCAACACCAGATAAACACTGCCGCCAAAACTCATGCTCTGCCAGCGCTTCTCGCGCAGCCAGGCGAGCATCTCGTTCCAGCCGAGTTTGTGGTTGTCCGCCGGGTAGTCGATGTACTGAATCGCCATCATCCACACCCCGAACAACAACCACAGCGGCGCGGCGATGATGTTCACCACGGGGATGAACGAGAGGATGAACAAGCCGATCGCACGTGGCAAAAAGTAGCCGAGTTTGCGCATTTCCCGGGCGAGGGTCCGCGGGATCATGGCAACGAGTTCGCCCCAACTGAAGGCCGGGAAGTCGTCGGTGCCGCGCACCACGACCTCGACTTTTTCCGCAAGGAAACCATTGAACGGTGCGGCGATGACGTTGGCGAGCATGGTGAAGGTGAAGAACACCATCAATACCACCAGCACCACAAAGATTGGCCACAGGATGTAACTGAGGAAACTCAGCCATTCAGGCAGCGACGGCATCAGCGTATCGACCCACAGGCTGAACTGATGACCGGCCAGATAGATCAATCCGACGAACAGCACCAGGTTAATCAGAAGTGGAAGTAATACAAAAAGGCGCAGGCTGGGGCTGAGTACCAGTTTCAGGCCTTCGCGCAGGTATTGCGGGCCGGACAGAACAGGGGCGGGCATAACGTGCTCCGAGCAGAGGGTAAACGCGCCGACCTTACCGGCTTTACCTAAGAGGTGAAAGCGCAGTAGCGGCATCGACATTAACTGTAACAAAGGCGTCCTGATAATCACGCTGACGGGATAGAGACCACCTATGAGCTGGATTGTTAATCCGTATTTCCTTAATCTTCGCCCCCTCGATACGCTGCACCCAATCTTTTTACAGGACGGTCGGGTTCAAGCCTTCCCCAAGTGCTTTACACCGTTCTTTTTTATTCCCGCCGGCAACCCGGCGTTCCGCGCCAGGTGTTCCGGGCCGGTCAACAGGAGCAGGTCATGTCTGAAGTCCGTCATTCGCGTGTGATTATTCTTGGTTCCGGCCCTGCCGGTTACAGCGCTGCGGTCTATGCCGCCCGTGCCAACCTCAAGCCACTGCTGATCACCGGCATGCAGGCCGGCGGTCAACTGACCACCACCACCGAAGTCGACAACTGGCCGGGCGACGTCCACGGCCTGACCGGCCCGGCGCTGATGGAACGCATGAAAGAGCACGCCGAGCGCTTTGAAACCGAGATCGTTTTCGATCACATCAACGCCGTGGACTTCGCTGCCAAGCCCTACACCCTGATCGGTGACAGCGCGACTTACACCTGCGACGCACTGATCATCGCTACCGGCGCCAGCGCTCGTTACCTGGGCCTGCCATCGGAAGAAGCGTTCATGGGCAAAGGCGTTTCGGCCTGCGCGACCTGCGACGGTTTCTTCTATCGCAACAAGCCAGTGGCTGTAGTCGGTGGCGGCAACACCGCTGTCGAAGAAGCCCTGTACCTGGCCAACATCGCCAGCACTGTGACCCTGATTCACCGTCGCGAAACCTTCCGCGCCGAGAAGATCCTGATCGACAAGCTCAATGCCCGCGTGGCCGAAGGCAAGATCATCCTGAAGCTCAACGCGACCCTGGACGAAGTCCTGGGCGACAACATGGGCGTGACCGGTGCGCGTCTGAAGAACAACGACGGCAGCTTCGACGAAGTGACAGTCGACGGTGTGTTCATCGCCATCGGCCACACCCCGAACACTTCGCTGTTCGAAGGCCAGCTGACGTTGAAAGACGGTTACCTGGTGGTGCAGGGCGGCCGTGACGGCAACGCCACTGCCACCAGCGTCGAAGGCATCTTCGCCGCCGGTGACGTGGCTGACCACGTTTACCGTCAGGCCATCACCTCGGCCGGCGCCGGTTGCATGGCAGCACTCGATACTGAGCGCTACCTCGACAATCTGAAAAACGCTTGATTCTGCGTTCATAAAAAAAACCGGCTTCGGCCGGTTTTTTTATGGTCAACGCAGACCTGTAGGAGCCGGCTTGCTGGCGATTGCGGTGTGTCGGCGACATCAATATTGATAGATACGCCGCCATCGCCAGCAAGTCGGCTCCTACAGGGACAGTTTGGCGAGGCACGCCTCAAGTATGTCCAGGCCTTCCTCCAGCACCGCGGCCTCAGTCGTCAACGGCGCCAGTAGCCGAATGATGTTTCGCGATTTACCGCTAGGCATCAGCAGCAAACCCGCGTCCCGCGCCAAGGCTAGCAGTTGCGTCAACTGCGCCGAAGCCGGTGAGCCATCGGCCTTGATCAGCTCAATACCGCGCATCGCTCCGACACCGGTCAAGCGGCCCAGATAGGGCGACAGTTCGTTCACGCGCCAGGTTTTATAGCGACTGACAATCGCTTCTTCCTGTTGCGAACCCCAGGCTTGCAGATTCGCGTCGGTCATTTCGTCGAGGGTCGCCAGTCCAGCAGCGCAAGCGATGGGATTGCCCGAATAGGTGCCACCGAGGCCGCCCTTTGGCAAGTTGTCGAGCAGTGCCTTGCGCCCGACCACCGCGCCCAGCGGAACCCCACCGGCGATGCTTTTACCGAGCAGAATCAGATCCGGCTCGATGCCCAGTCGCGAGAACGCAAAACGCTGGCCGGTACGACCGAAGCCGGACTGGATTTCATCGACGATCAGTACGATGCCTTTCTCATCGCAGAAGCGTCGCAGCGTTTGGGCAAACTCCACGTCCATCGCCAGGAAACCGCCTTCGCCCTGCACCGGTTCGACGATAAAACAGGCTACGTCGTCGACATCGATCTCGACGCTGAACAGACGCTCCATGGCCTTCAGGGCGTCGGCGCAGGTTACGTCGTTGTCCTTGCTCGGGAAGGGCAGGTGATAGACCGGGCCAGGCAACACACCGACTTTCTGTTTGTACGGCGCGACTTTACCGTTGAGGTTGAGGGTCGCCAGTGTGCGGCCGTGGAAAGCGCCGTCGAAGGCGATGACGGCGGTGCGGCCGGTCGCTCCACGAACGATCTTCAGGGCGTTCTCCGCCGCTTCGGCACCGCTGTTGGTGAGCATGCCGCTGACCGGGTAATCCACCGGGATAAACGCGCTGAGGCGATCCATGAATGCGAGGTAGGGGGTATGAGGGGCGGCATTGAATGCGTAATGGGTCAGCCGGGTGGCCTGGTCGCGAATGGCGTCGACGATGCGTGGGTGGCAATGGCCGAGGTTCAGTACGCCGATGCCACCGACGAAATCGATGTAGCGTTTGCCATCGGTGTCCCAGACCTCGGCGTTTTTGCCGTGGCTGAGCGTGACGGGGTGAACGATGTTGATCGACTGACTGATGGATTCGCTGCTCATGGATGACCGACTCTGAAGAAGGGGACGCTTCTTTTATCTAAGCCGTGAGCAGGGGTGACGGGCAAACGAAATAAAGTTGCCGGGTCAATCTTAAAAGTCGGAATGTGCGGGGAAGATCAAAAGATCGCAGCCTTCGGCAGCTCCTACAGGTGCAGGATCACCGCAAATGTTGCTAATGAATGCCAACCTGTAGGAGCTGCCGAAGGCTGCGATCTTTTGCTTTTGATTATGGGTGAATCAGCGGCGAGTCAGGGGCTGCTCGGTGAACTTCACCCCTGCCAGGCCATGGGTGATCAACGCGCGGATGTTGCCATGATCGCTGCCTTCAGGCGTCGCCAGCACCGAACGATAATGCTCGCCGAAGGCCAGTAGGGCTTCTTCATCGCTCAAGCCTTCCAGCAGCGCCAGACCCAACGTCTTGCACGAACCTTCGTTCTGCCCGGCAGCGTTTTCCACACCGCCGTTGTTGAAAGCCTGAGGCTGATACTCATAACCAGCGGCAATGAAAGCCAGGGTATCGGCGAAAGCGTGTTCGCCGCTCTTGAGGCTGGCGCGCAGGGTGTTCAAATCACTCATTGGGTTTTCCTTTGGCGAACGCCGCCTGTTGTTCGGCGCTGGCTTCTTGCTGGTATTGGGCTTTCCATTCGGCGTACGGCATGCCGTAAACCACTTCGCGGGCATCGTCGATGCTGACGTCGATCTGGCGCTCGTCGGCAGCGGCCTTGTACCACTTGGACAGGCAGTTGCGGCAGAAACCCGAGAGGTTCATCAGGTCGATGTTCTGCACATCCTTGCGGCTGTCCAGGTGCGCGACCAGCCGGCGAAAGGCGGCGGCTTCAAGTTCCAGGCGTTGTTGATCGGTCATAGGTCTCTCTGAGCCAGCTTCAAGCGGTGAGCTTCAAGCTGCAAGATGGATTGCGGTGCGGTGAAGTTTACAGCTTGCCGCTTGAAGCTTGAAGCTAACGGCTCGCTGCCAGCGTAATCGACACCGACTCGGCAAACCGCAGGGCGTGGGGTTTGTCCACTTCGACTTCGGCGTACAGCACCGACTCGTTGGCCATGACCAGGTCGAGTATTTCCTGGGTCAGGCGTTCGAGCAGGGCAAAGCGATTGCCCTCCACGTGGGCGATGATCGCCTTGGTGATGGTCCGGTAGTTCAGCGCGTGGTCGATGTCGTTATCACGCACCGCTTCCTGGGCCGCGTAGAGGATGGTCAGGTTGATCAACACATCCTGCTTGTTGAGGATTTCATCCTCGTTGATGCCGATGAAGGTGCGTAGGCACAGGTCCTTGACCCGAATGCGTGCCATGCCTGGTTGAAGTTGTGGCATTACTTCTTGCTCCGTCCAATCAATTGCAGGAACTCCTGGCGAGTGTTGCTCGATTCGCGGAAGGCGCCGAGCATCACCGAGGTGTTCATGGTCGAATTCTGTTTCTCGACGCCGCGCATCATCATGCACATGTGCTGGGCTTCGATAACCACGGCAACGCCTGCCGCGCCGGTCACTTGTTGTACCGCGTCGGCAATTTGCCGAGTGAGGTTTTCCTGGATTTGCAGGCGCCGGGCGAACATGTCCACCAACCTCGCAATCTTCGACAGGCCCAACACCTTGCCCGTTGGAATATAAGCCACATGCGCCTTGCCGATGAAGGGCAAAAGGTGATGTTCGCAGAGCGAGTACAGCTCTATGTTGTCGACGATCACCATTTCATCGTTGTCGGAGACGAACAGCGCGCCGTTGACGATTTCTTCGACACTCTGGTCGTAACCATGACAGAGGTACTGCATGGCTTTGGCTGCGCGCACCGGGGTGTCTAACAGCCCTTCGCGGTCCGGATTTTCCCCGAGACCGATGAGGATCTCGCGATAGCTCTCGGACAGGGCGTTCTGAGGCAGGGATAACGTCATGGAAGATCCTCGCGGGACACTTATTTGATGTGCCTTCCGCCGTTGACGGTCAGGGTCGTGCCGGTGACATAAGGGTTGTCGAGCAAATAGCGCAGGCTCTGATAGATCACTTCGCTGCCGGGTTCGATGCCCAGTGCGGATTTGGCCAGCGCCTTGGCGCGGTAGGCCGCGTCGTCATCAGGGTTGAACAGTAGCAGGGCTGGCGCGATCCCGTTGACCTTGATGGCCGGCGCATATTTCGCGGCGAAGGACAGGGTCAGGCTGTCGAGCCCGGCTTTGCTGGCGCAGTAGCCGATGTGCTTGCTGCTGCCCTTGCGAGTCACGTCATCACTGATGTGCACGATGTCGGCGGGGCTTGAGCGTTCGAGCAAATCGGCACAATGCAGGTTGATCAGGTATGGCGCCAGCATGTGCACGCTGAACATGCGGGTGAACGCTTCGGCGTCGGTGTCCGGGGTTTCGGCCAGCCATTCGGAAGCGTTGTGGATAATCGCCCGCAGGCTGTCGGTGTGGGTTTTCAGTTCGTTGATGAAGGCGAAAATTCCGGCCTCGCTGGCGAAATCGGCGAACACCGCAGTCGCCCCCAGATCGCGCAGGATCTGCACGCCGGGGCGTTCGCTGCGGTAGCTGAAGATCACGCGATGGCCGTCTTCGAGCAACCGCTGCGCACAGTGCAGGCCGACACGCTGGCCGGCACCGGTGATGAGGATCGGGGCGGAGGTAAAGGTCATGAACGGCTCGCGTCGCAGTGAGAGCAAAACTATAACAGCGAGGAGCCGTGCGATGCCTCTGAAAAGATCGCAGCCTTCAGCAGCTCCTACAGGATGGGATAGGTTCCCGCTTTCTGTTGGAGCCTGCGATCTTTTAGCGGTTTTGCGTGGAAGGCTCGGCGGGTATCGCTCGTGCAGGGGTGCTGTTCAGCCAATTGGCCAGCAATCGGGTTGATAAAGGAATGAAGAGATAAACCATCAACGGCGTCAGGCACAGGGTGCTGATCAGCACGCGCGGCAGCAGCGTCATCTCCCCCAGCAATGGCCCAAGCACGAAGTTGAACAGCAACGAAACCGGGAAGAATGCCAACCAGATCGCTACGGCCTGTTTCCAGCGTGGCGGGCGTTGGCCGGCAGCGCCGAACCAGCCTTCGATGCCACTGACCCGATGCTCCGTAGGGTGGGCAAACAAGTCGCTGCCACGGACGAGCCAGGCAGTACGCGAGGCGGAGTGCTCCCAGGCGTGCAGGGTCTGCTCGTCGGCAAAGCGGAAGATAATCTGGAATTCGTCATCGTCGGGCGGCGGAGCGAGCACGCCTGAGCCGAGATAACCGGGGAAGTCGGTGGCCAGTTGTTCGCCTTCGCGCAACCAGGCGATCAGGTCCTGATAACGCCCATTGGCGACGCGGCGCGCAACCATCAGCGTGACGGGTGAGGTAGACATTATGTATCTCCGTATAACGATTGCGTCACTCCGGGTAGGAGTTTCGCCAGGCGCAACGCCGGGGTAGTGGGCTGCGTCTTGGGACAAGCAAGGATTATTCCTGATTCTGCCCCGAGCGTCTGTGACATTTTTTCCTGCTGGCGGTCTTGAATTTTTACGGAAATTTTACGGGGCGGGGGAGTTAGAATGGGGCTCGAACGATACAAGGATGTTTAACCAGATGCCCGTACTCACTGACATCGCTTCGGATTCCCGCCAGGGCGTCACACTAGAGCAGGATGAGCTCTTTCCCATTCGCGAGGTGTCGCGTCTAACCGGCGTCAACCCGGTGACCCTTCGTGCATGGGAGCGCCGGTACGGGCTGATCGTGCCAGCGCGCACCGAAAGTGGGCATCGCCTGTATTCGATGACCGATATCGAGCGCGTCCGCAGCATTCTTTCCTGGCTCGAACGCGGCGTTGCCGTCAGCAAGATCGGCAAGATACTGGCCAAGTCCGAACCCCTGCAGGCCCTGTCGCACATCATTCCCAATGACCTGGTTCAAGCCGATTACGCTCAATGGCAGCAGCAGGTTCAGTCAGCTGTTTTTGCCTTTAACGATGCACAGCTGGATCAGGTCTACGGCCATATATTTTCCACTTACTCGCAGTCGGTTGTGTTTCAGGACATCCTTATCCCGCTCTGGAAGCAACTCCTGCAACGCCAGGACTCATTCGGCGTGACCAGCGAGTGGTTGTTCCTGGACGGGTTTCTGCGTTCACGGGTATTGCAACGCCTGCTGCTGATCCGTGACAAGCCGCAACGGCGAGTCATCGTCAGCGCCCTGTCGGGGCAGTGCCGGGAACTTGAGTTGCTGATTGCCGCGTTGTTCCTGAGCAATGGGCAAACGGGGGTGCGCGTGCTGACAGTTGGCCAGCCGTTCGAAGAGTTGACCCTGGTTTGCGAGAGGATCAAGCCCCAGGCGCTGGTGTTGTTTTCCAATCATGTGCCCACCCCCGAACTGCCGCGGCGCTTGAATCGCCTGGCGATGAGCCTGGAGTGTCCGTTGCTGTTGGCGGGAGACGCGTCCGATCTGGCGCAGGACAGCCTGGCGGGGTCATCGATCGGATGCCTGGGTAACGAGGGATTGCTGATGCGCCAGCGACTGCAACAATTTCTGGCCGGTGGCCTGGATACTTGAGCGTCAGAGGTGCAGGGCGGGATGCGTCAACCGATGCTGTTGCAGGATGAATTGGCGCAGACGCTCGGTTTCATCCGTGTCGCTCTGGCTCAGCTGATAAGCGTAGAAACCTTGCTCGGTTTCTTTCTCGAACGTGCCGCGCAGCGCAATTCGTTCATAGCCTGAAGGGCTGAACCACAAGGCAAAATGCTTCGGTGCCTTGGTTTTGTTGCGTACTTCGATCAAGGCACCTTTAAACGAAATTTCGTGCACCCACATCGTGCCGGGTTGGCCTTGTGCATTTTCCAGCGCTACGGGCTCGTCGAGCACCAGTCGCCAAGGACGGACCAGAGGCCCGTCTTCGTAAATGCTCGGTACGCCAAGGCGTAAATGCATCGCATGAAACTCGTCTTCCACCAAGTGCAGGGGGAAGGTCATTTGTTGATTTTCGAAGTTGGCTTGAATGGTGACCTGCTCATGCGCGGCGAGGCGCGTAAGCAGGTCACGGATTTGTGAACCACCGTTCACGAGCAGGCTCGACGTCGCATCCCGCACATTGAGCTGCGGGTTGTGCTGCATGGTTTGGATGAAATCAAGTTCATCCTGGGTCAGGAGCGCGTCGCGATGCATGGCTAGCTCGAAAGAAATAGTTACAAACTGTTCGGTGATTGTAGTTAATGACCTTTAATTCGCCGTTTTGTTTTGACCGTTCGTCGCTTTCAGTGCGGCAAGCTCTGACTGGACCTCCGCCAGTTGTGCTTCCAGCTGCGCCACTCGCTGCAACGCCTTGACCTGAACCGTGACGTCTTTCTGCACGCCAACAAAATAAACCTGGCCGTCGTTCGGGTTTTTCACCGTCGAAAGGGACAGTTCGTTCCAGAACGGTGTGCCGTCCTTGCGGTAGTTACGAAGAATTTCACGGCACGCGCCTTCACTGTTCAGCGCCGCTCGAATCTTCACCAGGGCTTCCTGATCGCGATCGCCCGATTGCAGGAAACGGCAATCCTGATAGAGGATTTCTTCGCTGGTATAGCCGGTCAGGCGTTCGAAGGCCGGGTTGACGTAAATCAGGATTTTGTCTTGATCGCCTTCCTTTTCGGCAATCACGATGCCGTCGTTGGAGGCATTGATAGCCAGTTGCAGCAGTTTTGCGTTGATCATCGGCGTAACCCTTCCTTGTTGGTTGTCTGCTGGATTCTAAAAGAACAATACGGACCGTGCTGTTAATATCCGGGTCTTTTACTCAGCTTCAGGATCAAGATTGATGAAAGTCGCCATCATTTCCGGCTCGGTGTACGGCACGGCTGAAGAAGTCGCCCGCCACGCCGCAAGCATTTTGAAAGCCGCCGGTTTCGAAACCTTCCATAACCCGCGTGCCAGCCTGGCCGATATTCAGGCCTTTGGTCCTGAAGCCTTTCTTGCAGTGACCTCGACCACTGGAATGGGCGAGCTGCCGGACAACCTGCAACCGCTGTATTTCTCGATTCGTGACGTTTTGCCTGCTGCCTGGCGTGGCTTGCAGGGCGCCGTGATCGGCCTGGGTGATGCGAGTTATGGCGATACCTTCTGCGGCGGCGGTGAGCTGATGCGTGAGTTGTTCGGTGAGCTGGGCATCCGCGAAGTCCTGCCGATGTTGCGCCTGGACGCCAGCGAAAGCGTGACGCCGGAAGCGGATGCCGAGCCTTGGCTGGCGGAATTGGTCGGCGCGTTGAAAGGCTGATTGGCACCTCTCAACGGGATCGCCATGGTTCTGACAGAGCGTTTAAATGTGCGCTCCGTCACCCGTCTGGCGGCGGCCGTTTGACACGGATCCAAACTTGTTGACCCCCTGACTCGTTAGGCCATCAAGCTGGCTGCCAATGCAACTACGCGAACGCAGGGGGTGACTAGACTCGGTAGTCATTGGAAACACTCCATAATAAAAAACCGAGGTTCCTGGTCGTGAGCGTAGCCCCCATCCAATCTCCACAGAGTGTCAAAGACCTGGTCAGTGCTGCCGAGTGGCAGACTCGTGTCGACCTCGCTGCCTGTTACCGCCTGGTCGCCCAACATGGCTGGGACGATCTGATTTTTACCCACATTTCAGCCAAGGTGCCGGGCACCGAAGATTTCCTGATCAATCCGTTCGGGCTGATGTTTCACGAAATCACTGCATCGAGCCTGGTCAAAGTCGATCAGGCCGGTAACAAGCTGATGGACAGCCCTTACGAGATCAACCCGGCGGGGTACACCATCCACAGCGCGGTGCACGAGGTTCGTCATGACGTCGTCTGCGTGTTGCACACCCACACGGCGTCCGGGGTGGCGGTGTCGGCGCAGAAACAAGGCATTTTGCCGATCAGCCAGCAGTCGTTGTTTGTCCTGTCCAGCCTCGCGTATCACGCCTATGAAGGCGTCGCGCTGAACCACGAAGAAAAGACGCGACTGCAAGCCGACCTCGGTGAAAACAATTTCCTGATGTTGCATAACCACGGACTTCTGACCTGCGGCAGCACCATTGCCGACACGTTCCTGATGATGTTCACCTTCCAGCGCGCCTGCGATATCCAGGTCATGGCGCAGACCGGGGGTGCCGAGTTGATCGCCATCGAACCGCAGATTCTGGCGGGTGCCAAGGCGATGATCGCCGGTGTTACCAAAAGTGCTCAAGGCATGGGCGGAGCGCTGGCCTGGCCGGCGCTGCTGCGCAAACTCGATAAACAAGACCCGGGTTATAAACTCTGATGGCACTCGCCGAGATCCCTCTGTGCATCTGGCGCAAGCGCGCCCAGACGTTCGACTTTCGTGGCCAGACCATCCGTTACTGGACGGCGGGGCAGGGTGAGCCGCTGATGCTCATTCATGGCTTCCCGAGCGCCAGTTGGGACTGGCATTACCTGTGGCAGCCGCTGGCTCAGCGCTACCGGGTGATTGCCTGCGACATGCTGGGTTTCGGCGACTCGGCCAAACCGGTGAACCATGAATACAGCTTGCTGGAGCAAGCCGATCTGCAACAGGCGTTGCTGGAACACCTGAACGTCACGCAGCCGGTTCACCTGCTGGCCCACGACTACGGCGACAGCGTGGCCCAGGAGCTGCTGGCCCGGCATTACGAATCAAGTATCCAGGTCGCCAGTTGTGTATTCCTCAATGGCGGGTTGTTCCCGGAAACCCACCGTCCAGTGCTGATCCAGAAGCTGCTGCTCAGCCCGTTGGGCTGGATGATTGGGCGCGCTTTCAGTCGGGATGGCCTGGTGAAGAGCTTCAACCAGATCTTCGGCCCAAAGACCCTTCCCACCGAAAGCGAGATGGATGATTTCTGGAGCCTGATCGAAAGCAATCACGGGCCTCGGATCATGCACAAGTTGATCACCTACATTCCCGAGCGCCGCGTACAGCGCGAGCGTTGGGTCGGCGCGATGCAACGTGGTGAAGTGCCTTTGCGGGTGATCGATGGCGAGGTCGATCCGATCTCCGGTGCGCACATGGTTGCGCGCTATAGAGAGTTGATTCCCAACCCGGATGCGGTGTTGTTGAGCGGTATCGGTCATTACCCGCAGATCGAGGCGCCGTGCCAGGTGCTCAAGCATTACCTGGAATTTCGCGACCGGCAGATATCACCTTCGCTCAAGGTGGCCTGTTCCTGATATCTCCTGAGCGCTGAACACCTGTGGCGAGGGAGCTTGCTCCCGCTGGGCCGCGAAGCGGACCTTGATTTATCCGGGATAGACGACTGCTGCGCAGCCGAGCGGGAGCAAGCTCCCTCGCCACAAAGTCCCGCCGATGTCCGATGCACTCATCATCCCCCAGCCTTATCGCACACCATTCAGCCTCCCCCCTGTTCATTGTGACCCGCAGCCCCGTGCCTGAAACTCCAAGGCAATGTCCCTGGCCTGCTGGAGTTCCCCATGAATGAGTCTGTGCGCTTCGAAGATAAAGTCGTGATCATCACCGGTGCAGGTGGCGGCCTGGGACGGGCGCACGCACTGTTGTTCGCCAAACAGGGCGCTAAAGTGCTGGTCAACGACCTCGGCGGCTCCGCCCAGGGCGAAGGCGCCAACGCATCGGCGGCAGACCGCGTGGTCGCGGAAATTCGTGAAGCCGGCGGCACCGCCGTGGCCAACCACGACACGGTCACCGACGGTGACAAACTCGTTCAACATGCCCTCGACGTCTTCGGCCGTGTCGATGTGGTGGTCAACAACGCCGGTATCCTGCGCGACAAAACCTTCCACAAAATGGAGGACGGCGACTGGGACCTGGTTTACCGCGTCCACGTCGAAGGCGCCTACAAAGTCACCCGCGCCGCCTGGCCGCACATGCGCGAGCAAAACTACGGCCGGGTGATCTTCACCGCGTCCACTTCAGGCATCTATGGCAACTTCGGCCAATCCAACTACGGCATGGCCAAACTCGGCCTCTACGGCTTGACCCGCACCCTGGCCATCGAAGGTCGCAAGAACAACATCCTGGTCAACGCCATCGCCCCCACCGGCGGCACCCGCATGACCGAAGGCCTGATCCCGCCACAAGTGTTCGAACTACTCAAACCGGAACTGGTCAGCCCGCTGGTGGTGTACCTGGCCAGCGAAAACTGCCAGGAAACCTCTGGCCTGTTCGAAGTGGGCGGCGGCTGGATGGGCAAAGTGCGCTGGGAGCGCAGCTTAGGCGCCGGGTTCGATCCACGGGTCGGTTTCTCCCCGGAAGACGTGGCGGCGCACTGGCAGCAGATCTGTGATTTCGAGGGCGCGGCGCATCCGAAGGACAACATTGAAGCGCTGAAGGAAATGATGGGGAATTTGCAGAAGTATTCGTTGTAAAAGCGAATGGAAGGAGGGAGGGAGCATGAAATGCTTGCCCCCTTTTTTTAACTTTCGGGTTTAAAGCCTGGCTTTCCGTTGGCCGCTCGCCATTGTTTAAATATTCTTACTGCGCCATGCGGACTGTCCTCAATTCCGTCTCCTGGGTGGCATAAAACATCGGAGGCAGTGGGGTGCTCAGAGGTGCTGATTATATTTTCAAAAATATTGTCCTGCTCTTCCTCTGATGAGTAGGTTCCCTCAAATAGCGAGCTTACAAGGGTGAGATACTCAAGTTCTGTGTAATCCTCGAATTTAGTCTTTAAGTTCATATTTAATCCCCTGTGCTTTTTTAGAGTGGGTTTGAATGTGCTGCTTTGGAGTTAATATGCGAAGATTATCTATGTCGTAGACTGCTCCTCCTTTCTCGATCGGTATTACATGGTGAATTTCGTATTTGCGCCTTTGGCCAACATGCTCATTTTGGAGAGATTTTGGCGACAATCCATGACTAATACTGGTTTTGTTTAAACGGCTGAATTGCTCAAAAAAGTATTCATCATTAGCAACTGCCTTCCAAAATGCTCTGCGAAACGCTCTGAAACTCGAAAACTCCCTCCCTCGAAGCGTATCTGCAATTTCCGCGGGAATCGGCGCGCCTTCCGGCTTTGAAGCTGTTCCCAACCAGTTTCCCGAAATCTCCTGTCCGATACCGCTAGCGACACCGGGATCTTGTCGCCGATCCCTGAGTAAAATGAAGAGCGGCGGAATGCCGGACTCAATGGGGAAGACAGTGATGAAGCCATCAAAACCATACGTATCCAGTTGTGGGAATGTATCGATCCGCCCCTCGTTGGGGGAGAGGGTGGCACCTTCGTAGATTGGAAGATCCGTTTCGGTCACTGGAAAACCGATGGACGGATTCTGCGGTTCTAACAGTGGGGTCCAGGTGATAGTGGCGGGTTGAACATCGGTGCCGCCAGTAGCGTAAACATTTTTCTGTGAATCAAAGTGGGCAAGCCTTACGGGCACTTTTCCGGAAGATGTCATACCGTTTGTAGCAACGGCGACGATCTCTACCCGGTTGCCTATTGTCTTCGAGCCGAGTGTAACTGGCAGGTCGATCTCTCCACCGACGACTGCGAGTTCGTACAGATCGGCGTTCGAGACAGTCGTGAGTTCCGATAACGGAACGCTCAGGGAATACAGATCACCGTTGCCAAGTCTCGAGGGCGCCAGCAGGGCGGCGAATCCAACGAGGATTGGCGCGGCGGCAGTCGTGACAAATCCGGTGATTGTGGCTATCGCCGCGCGTAGCGCGGATCTCAGCGCCAGGGCGCCCGCCGGTCCAACATGGATGGTTCCGTGGGTACCGGAAGCTGCTACGCCGAATGCCGCCATCGAGCCGGCATGTGAAAATTCTGGACGTTGCCACCGTGCCTGAGTTTCTGCCCGCAACTGCGCGTCCAGGCGTGCTTGCTCTGCCTGCCACAAGGCTTCGGCCTGGGCTTGCAAAAGCGCTAATTGGCGCTTGTGTTCCCGCGCTTCTTCCTCTGCTTTCCGTTGATTTTCGAGGCGCAATCGCTCGGCTTGACGCTGCACTTCGGCCTCGGCTTCGAGACGAGCCTGTTCTGCAGCGATGTAACGTGCGGCGGCTTCAGCGGCAATCCGCGCTTGCTCGGCCGCCACTCGCTCGGCCTCTGCCAGCGCGGCTAACCGGACCTGCTCTTGTGCGTGGGCGAGAGCTTCAGCTTCTGCCTTTACGCGTATTTGTTCGGCGGCCACTCGCTCGGCTTCTGCCATTGCGGCTAACCGGGCCTGCTCTTGCGCGTGGGCTAGTGCTTCAGCTTCAGCCTGGATACGTGCCTGTTCAACCGCGACGCGTTGAGCTTCCTGTTCCGCTGCTAATCGTGCTTGTTCAGCGGCCTGCATGACATTGAAAGAGTGTTGCAGACTGACGGTTCTCTGGTGGAGCGACTGTAAGGTTTGAGACAGCAATCTGGTGTCGATTGCGGCTCTAAGTGAGTCATTTAAAGCCTGCATGGCTATGCCATGGGGTCCTGGCCATTTCTCCATCTTCGTGGCTTTCAACATAAACTCGTTGATATGCCGATTAAATGGGTCTCCTCCATAAAACGCATTGGCAGTTGCGGTTTTGTATGGAGTTCTGCAGTTTTACGTTGTGTAAGTTTATTAAGTACGTCTAATTCACGGGCAATTGATTGCAATGGAGGGACTGGATTTTTTGGCCCCTCATAACGGGTCGCTGCCAGTTCTTCCTCGATGGTTTTGGGTAATTGGATGGATCTGGCCTGGTATTCCTCTTCAAGAGCCCGAATTGTATTTTTTACGGTTCCTTGATTCTGATAATAAGTCGAAACTCCGCGTCCAAAGGGGCCGGGTTGTAAGTTAGGGTTTGTACGAGGCGGGGGAATGTAATGATCGGGTGCGGCTCCTATCGTCTCGATAGGCGTATCTATTTCAAGAAATCCAGGTCTTGTGTTCTTTTTTGCGGTGGTTTCGGAGGGTTTTGCATATTCGTATCCTTATGAATTTGCGTAGTGCTTCCGCTTATTGCCAGCCATGGATTTGGCCGCAAACTATTGCTACTTGCCATTTCAAGTTACAGCGAAACGCAAAAGGAATGATCCGAAACGCGTGTGGGTCTTTACATATGGGAGTGAGAGAGGATTCTGCGGGGAGGGCAATGGGTCAAAGTTATCCTTTGTAAAAGAAAGAGATTTCTTACGAAATTACAGGGAACTTCTTGTAGGACTTTGTTAAACATCTAACTGAGCGCGAAGTCGACAAATATCCCGCCCATAAAAAAGGCCGCTGCAAACGCAGCGGCCAAGTAGACGTTGGATCCAGGAGCTACAAATCAACGTCGGTGTACACGGGGCGACGAGTCGAAGTCTTCAATCTCATCTGAAATCTGTCGCGAGCGGCACGGTGAATCACGCGCCGTTGCTTCGTGCTTACAAGCTGTTTTCCTTGAAAGCCAGGCAAGGATAAGTGGTTGCCGGCAAAGGAAAAACAGTGATTCGCGACATGCAGTGTTACAGCCTGCGCAACAGTCCTTGAAATCATGCACGCACAACATGCGCATCGCTGATAGCACCCAATCCAGCCCATTCATGCCTTGCGCAATCCCCCGTTCCAAGTCCCCGGTAATCCTTAAGAGGTACACCACGAATACCTCCTTGGTGCGCTTATCACCCCCGGTAGGCGGCAGTAGGGTGAGGCCTTCTGTCACTCACCGGGGAAGACGCATGACAAAAACAACAATGCGCGCCATCTTCACACCGCAGGCGCTGGCCGCCGCGGTTGCCTTGGGCTGCTGTGCCCAGGCGCAGGCTGTTTCATTCAACATTGGCGAGATCGAGGGGACGTTCGATTCATCGCTTTCAGTGGGCGCAAGTTGGGGCATGCGCGATGCCGATGATGCACTGGTAGGCACCGTCAACGGCGGTAGCGGGCAGGCTTCGACCGGTGACGACGGGCGTCAGAATTTCAAGAAGGGCGAAACCTTCTCGAAGATCTTTAAGGGCATTCACGACCTCGAACTGAAGTACGGCGATACCGGTGTGTTTGTCCGTGGCAAATATTGGTACGACTTCGAATTGAAGGACGAAGACCGGCCGTTCAAGCCGATCAGCGATCACAATCGCAAGGAGGGCGCCAAGTCATCCGGCGGGCAGATCCTCGATGCCTTCGTCTATCACAACTATTCCATTGCCGATCTGCCAGGGACCGCGCGCGCCGGTAAACAAGTCGTGAGCTGGGGTGAAAGTACCTTCATCGGCAACTCGATCAACAGCATCAACCCGGTCGACGTTTCCGCGTTCCGCCGTCCTGGTGCCGAGATCAAGGAAGGCCTGATTCCGGTGAACATGCTGTTTGCTTCCCAAGGGCTGACCGACAAGTTGACCGTGGAAGGCTTCTATCAACTGGAGTGGGATCAGACCGTCGTCGATAACTGCGGCACCTTTTTCGGTGTCGACGTAGTGGCGGACGGTTGCAACAAGGGTTACACCGTTGCCAACCCGGCCATCGCACCGTTGCAGCCGATTGCCGCTGCGTTCGGCCAGGGTTTCGAAGTCACCAGCGAAGGTGTGGTGGTTCCCCGTGGTGGCGACCGCGATGCCCGGGATTCGGGCCAGTGGGGCACCGCGCTGCGCTGGCTGGGGGACGATACCGAGTACGGCCTGTATTTCATGAATTACCACAGCCGCACGCCGACGGTCGGCACCACCACTGCCGGTCTCAGTACGCTGGCGAGCATTCCGGGAATCGTGACCACGGCCAACCGCATCGCACCGGGTAGCGGCGCAGGTCTGGCGCAAAGTGTGATGCTCGGGCGTGGTCAGTATTACCTCGAGTACCCGGAAGACATTCGTCTCTACGGCGCCAGTTTCTCCACCACGTTGTCCACCGGCACCGCGTGGACCGGTGAGATCAGCTACCGCCCCAACGCACCGGTGCAGGTCAACACCAACGACCTGACGCTGGCGCTGCTCAACCCGATTGCCGGTGGCGCAGCATCGCCAATTGCGACCTCACCCGGCGCGGACAACAAAGGCTATCGGCGCAAGGAAGTGACCCAGATCCAGAGCACCCTGACGCACTTCTTCGATCAGGTCGCCGGCGCTGATCGCCTGACCCTGGTGGGCGAAGCCGGTGTGGTTCGCGTCGGTGGCCTGGAGTCTCGCAGCAAGCTGCGTTATGGCCGCGACTCGGTGTACGGGCAGTATGGCTTTGCTGGCGATACCGACGGTTTCGTAACCTCGACTTCGTGGGGTTATCGCGCCCGGGCGATCCTCGATTACAACAACGTCATCGCCGGGATCAACTTCAAACCCAACCTGTCGTGGTCCCACGACGTCGCCGGTTATGGCCCCAACGGGCTGTTCAACGAAGGCGCCAAGGCCGTCAGCCTCGGCGTCGATGCGGACTATCGCAACACCTACACCGCCAGTCTCAGTTACACCGATTTCTTCGGCGGTGACTACAACGTGCTCGAAGACCGTGACTTCGTGGCGCTGAGCTTCGGCGTGAACTTCTGATCTGGCTGAAAAGGATGAATTCAATGCGCAAGATGATTCTGCAATTTGGCACCGCCCTGGCCCTGAGTCTGCTCGCTGTCAACGTGATGGCAGCTGTTTCGGCGGAAGAGGCGAACAAGCTCGGCACCAGCCTCACGCCTTTGGGCGGGGAGAAGGCCGGTAACGCCGATGGCTCGATACCGGCCTGGACCGGTGGTATCCCGAAAAATGCCGGGGCGGTGGACAGCAAAGGCTTCCTGGCCGATCCGTTCGCCAATGAAAAACCGCTGTTCATCATCACGGCGGCAAACGTCGACAAGTACAAGGACAAGCTCTCCGACGGACAGCTGGCGATGTTCAAGCGTTACCCGGAGACCTACAAAATCCCGGTCTATCCGACGCACCGCACCGCGGCTCTGCCGGCGGAAATCTATGAGTCGGCCAAACGCAGTGCGCTGAACGTAACACCGATCAACGACGGTAACGGTCTGGCCAATTTCACCGGCAATCGTTACTACGCTTTTCCGATTCCGAAGAACGGTGTCGAGGTGATCTGGAACCACATCACCCGTTACCACGGCGGCAATCTGCGGCGCACCATCACCCAGGCAACCCCTCAATCCAATGGCGATTTCACCGTCATCCGCTTCAAGGATGAGGTGGCCGTGCCGTCCCTGCTGGGGGATTTGAAACCGGGCAGCGATGACAACGTCCTCAGCTATTTCAAACAGGAAGTGACGGCGCCGGCGCGACTGGCGGGCAACGTGCTGCTGGTGCACGAGACCCTCGACCAGGTCCAGGAACCGCGCAAGGCCTGGATATACAACGCCGGCCAGCGCCGTGTGCGGCGTGCTCCGCAAGTAGCGTACGACGGCGTCGGCACTTCGTCCGATGGTCTGCGCACCACCGACAACTTCGACATGTTTTCCGGCGCACCGGATCGCTACGACTGGAAACTGATCGGCAAGAAGGAAATGTACATCCCGTACAACAGCTACAAACTCGATTCGCCCGACCTGAAGTACACCGACGTGATCAAGGCCGGGCACATCAATCAGGACCTGACACGCTATGAGTTGCACCGGGTCTGGGAGGTTGTCGCCACGGTCAAGCCCAACGAGCGGCACGTGTACGCAAAGCGCCACATGTACATCGACGAAGACACCTGGCAGGTGGCGCTGGCCGATCACTATGACGGTCGCGGCCAACTCTGGCGTGTGGCCGAAGGGCATGCGCAGTTCTACTACGATCACCAGGTGCCGGCCTATACCGTCGAAGCGCTGTACGACCTGATTGCCGGTCGTTACATCGCACTGGGTATGAAGAACGAAGAGAAGCGCAGCTTCGAATTCAACATCGCGGCAAAAGCCGGGGACTACACGCCAGCAGCCCTGCGGAGTACGGGTGTGAGGTAATCGTCCTACAGGCTCTTACACATAAAGGTGACTTCGCGGTCACCTTTTTTATGGCTGCAGATCAGCGTGCTGAATACTTCTTCAACAAGCGCTCAAGAGAGGACTAGGGTGGCGCCACAACTATAAAAAGGCGCATCACTATGACTGCCATGACGCTGTGTCTGGACCGTCCTGGACTCCTGCCTCGTTTGTCGTCCCATCACCTGTCCCGCGAGCGCTTGATCGAGCCATTGCTGGCCTCGACGGCGCGGGTGAAGTTGCTTTGTGCGCCGGCCGGCAGCGGCAAAAGTGCGTTGCTCACTGAGTGCCTGTTGCGTGCGCCCACGGACTGTCGGGCGTACTGGCTGCCCTTGTTGGGTGAGTCGTTGGGTGTGGCTGAATTCCAGCGGCGACTGGCGCATACGCTCGGGTTGTCTTCATCGGATGAGCAAACGTTGCTGGAATCACTGGCCCTGTTACAGGTGCCGACCTGGCTGTTTCTCGATGATTACTGTCGCGTGCCCAATCCTGAACTCGATCGCTTGCTGGACCGTTTACTGGCTGTCAGAAACCCGTTGTTGAATTGGTGGCTGGGTACGCGTCGGCGCCCGCAATGCAACTGGCCCCGGTTGTTGCTCGATGATGAGTTGTACGAATGCGAGGGGCGTTCGCTGGCGTTTAATGAACACGACATCGAACTGCTGCTCGTCCATGTCGCGCCGTCGCAGGCCGCGGGTACGGCCCGGCGGATCATTCAGCGCAGCGGTGGTTGGTGCGCCGGTGTGCGTATTGCCTTGCTCGATGGATGTCAGTGGGCGGCCGGGGAAGACAAACAGGAACGTTCGGCGACGCTGCTCGATTATTTGCAGCATGAACTGTTCAACACGTTGTCGCCGGAATTGGTTGAAGCCTGGCAGGTACTGGCCCATCTTCCGCGATTCAATGCCAGCCTGTGCGAGCATCTTTTCGGTGCTGGCGAAGGCGCGAAGTGCTTGCACGACTTGCAGGACATGGGGTGTTTCATCGAACCGTGGGAGGACTCCGCCGATTGGTTGCGAGTCTTCGTGCCACTGGCCCGCGCCATGCGTGATGAACAAGGTTCGGCGGGGCGTTCCTGGCACCGCCGCGCCTGCCAATGGTTCACCGCCGAGGAGGACTGGCAGGGCGCGTTCGAGCAGGCGTTGTTAGCCGAAGAGTTCGAGGTTGCGGTCAGTTTGTTGCAGCACTTCAGCTTTGAGCATTTGTTCCGTCGGGAGAACGTGCGCTTGTTGCTGAACCTGCATGAGCGCCAGGGTGAAGAGTTGACCCTCGGATCGCCGCAATTGGTGGGGTTAATTACCGCGGCTTTATTATTTGCCGGACGTTTCGATCAGGCCGCCGTGTGCATTGAGCAAATGGTCCGGTTCACCCCGCAGCCGACGGCGATCCTGCAGCGTCAACTGCTGGCTCGCTGGCAGGCGCAGCAAGGTTGGCTGCTGCATCTGCAGGGGCGCATGGAAGCGGCACGAGCGCACTTTCTCGAAGCGCTGGCCGAACTGGGGAACGACGCTTGGGCAGCGCGCTTGTTGTGTCTGTCCGGCCTGACGCAACAAGCGCTGCTTACTGCCGATTGCGACGCCGCGCTGGCCCTCAATCGCGAGGCGCTGTGCCTGGCGCGCGCGCAAGGTTCGCTGCTGTTCGAAGGATTGCTCGAACTCGATCATGCGCAGTTGCTGGAGCAGCGCGGCGCGCCCCGGCGCGCCGAGAGTTTGCTGGCCGATATCCATGAGTTGCTGTGTCGGCAGGCGGATCGCCCGACGCCGCTGCTGGGGCGAATTGCCTTGCGGCGTGGACGTCTGGCGCTCTGGCAGGGACAGGATGAGGCGGCCAGCGAATTCTTTCAGAGCGGCCTGCGCGATTGCCTGCACAGTCAGGACAAACGTGCGTTGTATGGTTTTCTCGGACAGGCGCAGGTGGCGGCCAATCAGCATGATTACGCACTCGCGTTCGACCGGCTGCGCGACGCCGAGCGGCTGATGCAGCAGCGGCAAATTCCCGACACGGTTTATCGCGGTGTACTGCTGCAAGTCAGCAGTCATTTCTGGTTGCAACAAGGTCGGCCGCAACTCGCCCGTGAAGCGCTGACCCGTGTGCTGCGTCATTACCGCGGGCCAAATGCCCGTCAAGCACCCCCGGCCACGCTGGAACTGATCGCACGGATCGAATACTTGTTGGTGCTCGCAGAGACTCATCTGCAACAGGCGAAACAACCGCTGGAACGACTCAATGCCTTGCTCGATCACGCGCAACAGCACGGGATGCTGGCGTTGGAAGCGGAGCTTCAGTTGGCCATCTGCGAAGTGGCAGACCTGACCGGCGATCCAGCACTGGCAAAGTCGGCCTTGCAGGCGGGGCTGGAGTTGGTGCGGCGTTGCCATTTGCAACAAGCCTTGAGCGAACTGCGCCTGCGCCAGCCGACATTGCTCAGTCGTTTGGGTGAAGAGCACCACCTGACGCCGTCGACCCTGGAGGCCAACCCGTTGAGTGCTCGAGAGTTGGAGGTGCTCAGCCTGATCGCCCAAGGCAACTCAAATCAACAAATCGCCGAACAACTGTTTATTTCATTGCATACGGTAAAAACCCACGCCCGGCGAATTCATAGCAAGTTGGGTGTGGAGCGCCGTACCCAGGCCGTGGCTAAAGCTAAAGCAATGGGAGTGGTTAATTAATTTGTTGGTGTGTTTATGGCTTTACGATTGAATACATGTTTGTTGTTTTATTTTTAGTTAAACGCTGTACAGTTGCATTGGCTCGCGATGCTGCAGTATTAAATAGTTTTTAATAGTGTCGATTGAGTGGGTGGTATGGAGTAATCCAGGTTTTATGAATTTAATCGACGGCTCGCACAGGATGTTCGAGTCTTATTTTTTGACAGGAAGTTTTTATGAGTGACAGTTTTTTTAATCACGGCAAGATTCAATTGCTGAAGAGTATTCGTGCAGACTTTGCGGTAGAGGTACTACTGACGGAGCGCCTGCAAAAGTTTGGAGTTAATCCTTTTAAAACCTATATCAATACCGTGGTTGATATTGTGGACTACGAAGTTGAAACTTCCAGGACGTTGTTTGAAGAAACCCTGGAGTGGGTGGAGAGTGAGGCCGTGCCTAATTACGTACAGCGCCTCACTGATGTCTTCATTCGCCGATTTTCATTTGATCCGAAAGATAAAGTAAGCGGACTGGGAATGGTGGAGTTTGAGCGAATTGTCATTGATCTGGTAAAGCTGCTGACGGCTGAGCCGTCAATCAATCTTGCCAAACGCTCGATTGGTTCGCTTGATCTTGAAGATGTGCGTGCTGCGCTACAGAAAAGTGTGGCCGATATTAACTTTGATGAAGTGTATCTCACCAGTTTTTTCATGGAGCGCGGTGAGCGCAAAATATACAAGTCTCGACGTTTGGCGGAAGATTTATTTGAGTCTCTGCAACACGATGAAATTCCTTACTACTATGGCGATTTTGGCGTTTATACGGTCGCTCACAGCGTTGAGGAAGATCATCTGCATCCGCAGCTCATGGCACGGGATATCACTCATCTAGTGATCGAAATTGTTCCGGATTTCCTGATCTGATCTTCACTGTTCCTCGTAGCCCATCCGCCAACTGACGGCCCGCGTTGCCGCGAGTAATCGCTGCGCCGCCGGGCCGTCTTCATCGGCATGAAACAACGATGTCGGGCCGACCACCGTCAGCACGGCCACCACATTGCCCATGGCGTTGAACACCGGTGCCGACAACGCATCAACGCCGGGCATCAGCAAACCATGCACATGATGCAGGCCCCGTGCGCGGATTTGCTCGCAGATGGCCGCATAGACTTGATCGTCCGCCAGCGCGTGGGCTGCATGACCTTGTAATTCCTGCTCGCGCAGATCCACGGTTTCGCGCTTGGGAAGGTACGCACCAAAGACCAGCCCGGTCGAGGAACTGAGCAACGGCAACACCGAGCCCAATTGCGTGACCACCGTCACCGCTCGCACCGCCGGTTCGATATGCACTACGGTCGCACCCTGGTTACCCCACACCGCCAAAAAACAGGTTTCGTTCAAATCGTCGCGTAGTTCGGCCAGCGGCAGGGCGGATACTTTCAGCACGTCCATACTGTTGAGTGCTGCCAGGCCCACGCGCAAGGCCTCGCGACCCAGGCCGTAATGGTTGGTCGCGGCATTTTGTTCGGCAAAACCACTGGCGATCAGCGCCTGCAAATAGCGGTGAACCTTGCTCGCCGGCATCTGCACGTGTTCGGCCAGGCGCGAGAGCGAAGTCGAGGGTGACAACTGCGCCAAAGCCTTGAGGATGTCAGTACCCACCTCGGCCGAGCGGACTTTCTGTTTACCGTTGCTTTCAGGCTTTTCCATGGAGGCAGTGTGATCCCGGGACGAATGGGCGTCTTTATAGCTTGACGGTCAATACCAATCAAATTACGTTATGCGTAATCGAATTACGATAAAAATAACCCCGGCGTGCCACGAACTCTGCAACAGAGCGACGGGCCACTGTCGACTCCCTGTTCAGGAGGCTCCATGAACTCCGATTCAACGACGCCAGCACTGGCCTATCAGTCAGGCTTCGGCAATGAATTCAGCAGTGAAGCGCTGCCTGGCGCATTGCCCATCGGCCAGAACTCCCCGCAAAAAGCCCCTTACGGTCTCTACACCGAACTGTTCTCCGGCACAGCGTTCACAATGGCCCGCAGTGAAGCGCGGCGGACGTGGATGTACCGCATTCAGCCGTCGGCCAATCACCCGGCGTTCGTCAAACTCGATCGGCAATTGGCCGGCGGTCCATTGGGTGAAGTGACCCCCAATCGCCTGCGCTGGAACGCGCTGGATATTCCCGCCGAACCGACTGATTTCATCGACGGCCTGGTGAGCATGGCGGCTAACTCCGGCGCGGATAAGCCGGCGGGGATCAGCATCTACCAATACCGCGCCAATCGCTCCATGGAGCGCGTGCTTTTCAACGCTGACGGCGAAATGCTGCTGGTGCCGCAACAGGGCCGTCTGCGCATCGCCACCGAACTGGGCGTGCTGGAAGTCGCGCCGCTGGAGATTGTCGTGTTACCTCGCGGGCTGAAATTCCGCGTTGAACTGCTCGACTCGCAAGCCCGCGGTTACATCGCCGAGAACCATGGTGCGCCATTGCGGCTGCCGGACCTGGGGCCGATTGGCAGCAACGGCCTGGCTAATCCGCGGGACTTCCTGACCCCGGTGGCGTCTTACGAAAACCTCCAGCAACCGACGACCCTGGTGCAGAAATTCCTTGGCCAATTGTGGGGCTGCGAGCTCAACCATTCGCCATTGAACGTGGTCGCCTGGCACGGTAATAACGTGCCCTACAAGTATGATCTGCGCCGTTTCAACACCATCGGCACGGTCAGCTTCGATCACCCGGACCCATCGATCTTTACTGTTCTGACCTCGCCGACCAGCGTCCACGGCCTGGCCAACCTCGACTTCGTGATCTTCCCGCCACGCTGGATGGTGGCCGAGAACACTTTCCGTCCACCGTGGTTCCACCGCAACCTGATGAACGAATTCATGGGCCTGATCCAGGGCGAATACGACGCCAAGGCCGAAGGCTTTGTGCCCGGCGGCGCGTCCTTGCACAGCTGCATGAGCGCTCACGGGCCGGACGGCGAGACTTGCACCAAAGCGATCAACGCCGAGCTCAAACCGGCGAAAATCGACAACACCATGGCCTTCATGTTCGAGACCAGCCAAGTGCTGCGACCGAGCCGCTACGCCCTCGATTGCCCGCAGCTGCAAACCAACTACGATGCTTGCTGGGCCACGCTGCCCGCCACTTTCGACCCGACCCGGAGATAACCCATGACGCAGACTTCCATCCCTCGCAGCTGGGTTGCTTGCGCCAACGACCACGCGGATTTCCCGCTGCAAAACCTGCCGCTGGGCGTGTTCAGCATGAAGGGTTGCGCACCTCGCAGTGGCGTGGCGATTGGCGAACATATCTTTGATCTTGAAGCGGCGCTTGAGGCCGGCCTGTTCGATGGCGCTGCAAAAACCGCCGTCCAAGCCACCCGTAACGGCCAGTTGAACGCGTTCTTCGAACTGGGCCGCGAGGCTCGCGTGGCCCTGCGTGAACGTTTGATCGAACTGCTCAAGGAAGGCAGCACCCTGCACGGCAAGATCGAAGCCCAAGGCGCAAAATTGCTGCCACTGGCGGCGGATTGTGAAATGCACCTGCCGGCGAAAATCAACGACTACACCGACTTCTACGTCGGCATCGAGCACGCGCAAAACGTCGGCAAACTGTTCCGCCCGGACAATCCGCTGCTGCCGAACTATAAGTACGTGCCGATTGGCTACCACGGCCGCGCTTCGACCATTCGCCCGTCCGGCACCGACGTGCGCCGCCCGAAAGGCCAGACCCTGCCGGCCGGTCAGACCGAGCCGACGTTCGGGCCGTGCGCACGCCTGGACTACGAACTGGAACTGGGCATCTGGATCGGTCAGGGCAATGACATGGGCGACTCCATCGCCATTGGCGACGCCGCCGATCATATCGCCGGTTTCTGCCTGCTCAATGACTGGTCGGCGCGCGATATCCAGGCCTGGGAATACCAGCCACTGGGGCCGTTCCTGTCGAAGAGTTTCATCACCAGCATTTCGCCTTGGGTGGTAACGGCTGAAGCGTTGGAGCCGTTCCGTCGCGCCCAGCCTGTACGCCCGGAAGGCGATCCACAGCCGCTGCCGTACCTGTTTGATAAACGCGATCAAGCTGCGGGCGCATTCGATATCGAACTGGAAGTGCTGCTGCTCACCGAAACGATGCGCGAGCAGAACCTGCCAGCCCATCGCCTGACCCTGAGCAACTCGAAACACATGTACTGGACCGTGGCGCAAATGGTCGCGCACCACAGCGTCAACGGCTGCCAGCTGCAGGCCGGTGATCTGTTCGGTTCGGGTACCTTGTCCGGGCCGGAAAACGGTCAGTTCGGCAGCCTGCTGGAAATCACCGAGGGCGGTAAAAAACCGATTGAACTGGCATCGGGCGAGGTGCGCAAATTCCTCGAAGACGGTGATGAAATCATTCTGCGTGGCCGTTGCAGCCGCGACGGTTTTGCCTCCATCGGTTTCGGCGAATGCCGTGGCAAAGTCGTGTCGGCGCGTTAAGAGGATCCGGGTCATGGAGCTCTATACCTATTACCGTTCGACCTCGTCCTATCGGGTGCGGATCGCGTTGGCGTTGAAGGGGCTGGATTGCCAGGCGCTGCCGATCAACCTGATTGCGCCGCCAAGTGGTGAACATCGTCAGCCGCCGTACCTGGCGATCAACCCGCAAGGTCGCGTACCGGCCTTGCGCACCGAGGACGGCGAGCTGCTGATCCAGTCACCGGCGATCATCGAGTACCTGGAGGAGCGTTATCCACAGGTGCCGCTGCTGTCCAAAGACTTCGCTGCTCGCGCCCATGAGCGTGGCGTAGCGGCGGTGATTGGCTGCGATGTGCACCCGCTGCACAACGTCAGTGTGCTAAACAAACTGCGTGCGCTGGGTCACGATGAGGCACAGGTGGTGGAGTGGATCGGGCACTGGATCGGCCAGGGTCTGGCGACCGTTGAACAGTTGATTGGTGATGAAGGATATTGCTTCGGACCTGAGCCAGGTTTGGCGGATGTCTACTTGATCCCGCAGTTGTACGCGGCCGAGCGTTTCAATATTTCTCTTGAGGGCTATCCGCGAATCCGGCGGGTGGCGGCGCTGGCGGCGACGCATCCGGCGTTCATCGAGGCGCATCCGGCGAATCAGCCAGATACGCCTTGATAAGAGCAGGATCAAAAATCGCAGCCTGCGGCAGCTCCTACAGGGAATCAATGTAGGAGCTACCGCAGGCTGCGATCTTTTGCTTTTAATGGACGATGGAATTGGGCGGCAAATGCCCCAGTCGTTCCGTCAACCGAAGCCGCTGGATCGGGTCGTCGCTCAGCAGCAGGGCATGTTCCAGGTCGAAACGCTCGGCATTGGGGCATTCCAGTCGTTGGTAGAGGCTGGCCCGGGCCAGGTAATCGGCGGCATTGGCGTTGCCCAGTTCCAGCACGCGTTCGGCGTCGATCAAGGCGCCGATGTAGTCGTCATGGGACAGGTGCAGCTGACGCAGGTTGCGCGACAGGCGTTGGAGCATTTGCACAGGCTCGGCGGTGACCAGGTGTTCGGCGCTGAGCTTCATGTTCGGGCCGTACTGCCGATGCAGCAATTCCCGGCAATCATTGGGGTACAGCCGCCTGCCGCCGCACGGGTCAAGCAGGTGATCGGCGCCCGGCACCCGCAACAGAAAATGGCCTGGGAAGTTGACTCCGACCATGGGGATTTCCAGGCCTTTGGCCAACTCCAGTGCAATCATCCCCAACGCCAGTGGCTGACCACGCCGGCGTTCAAGGACTTTATCGATTAACGCCGCTTGCGGGCGCAAGGGCGTGAAGTCGTCCTGGGCGAAACCCAGATCATTCAAGCGCCGTAACAACGGTTGCGCCAATTCGCTCACCGGCAGCATTGGCAAACCGTAACTGACCCGCTGTTGCAGTTCCTTGAAATCTTTCAATACCGCTTCCGGGTTCACCTCTTTGTCATGCTCGACTGCAATCCATAGCGCCGCCTCGAACAGCGCGGACGGTGAACGTTGCAGGCAAGCGAAAAACGATTGGCGCGGTGTCATCAAAATCTCCGGGCAATGCCTCGTTTTAGCCCCGTCTCCAGCATTCGTCCAGTGCCATAAAGGCGAGTACCGGAGTTATTTCCGAAAGCCTGATTGGCGGCGCCGCTTATTCCGGTGTGCTTCTGCAATTTTCGGGCGCAAGCCTATACTGGCGACTACAAGAAGTGATTCGGGAGCCTTACGATGTTCGCTCTCATGCAAAGCACTCGCCTTGAATCGCTGCATCTGAGCGTCGACCCGGTCACCGGGTTGAAGGCGGTCATTGCCATTCATAACAGCCGTTTGGGGCCTGCCCTGGGCGGGTGTCGTTACCTTGCCTATCCCAGCGACGAGTCCGCGGTCGAGGATGCAGTGCGCCTTGCCCAAGGCATGAGTTACAAGGCGGCACTGGCCGGTCTGGCCCAGGGTGGCGGTGTGGCGGTGATTGTTCGACCCGTTCACGTGGCCAATCGTGCTGCGTTGTTCGAAGCCTTCGGGCGCTGCATCAATCAGCTCGACGGGCGCTACATCACCGCTATCGACAGTGGCACCTCGGTGGCGGACATGGATTGCATCGCCCAACAGACCCAACACGTCACCAGCACCACCTCGGCGGGCGACCCTGCGCCGCATGCGGCGATGGGCGTGTTCACCGGCATTCGCGCCACGGCGATGGCGCGACTGGGCAGCGATAACCTCGAAGGCTTGCGTGTGGCCATCCAGGGCCTGGGCAATGTCGGTTTTGCCTTGGCCGAACAGTTGCACGCCGCGGGCGCTGAACTGCTGGTCAGCGATATCGATCACGGCAAGGTGCAATTGGCGATGGAGCAACTCGGCGCGCACCCGATTGCCAACGACGCTCTGCTCAGCACGCCTTGTGACATTCTCGCGCCATGCGGTCTGGGCGGGGTGCTGAACAGCCACAGCGTGACGCAACTGCGCTGCTCGGCAGTGGCCGGTTCGGCGAACAATCAGCTGACTCATCTGGACGTTGCCGATCAGTTGGAACGGCGGGGCATCCTTTATGCGCCGGACTACGTGATCAATGCCGGCGGGTTGATCTACGTTTCGCTCAAGCACCGGGGCGAAGAGCTGGGGACTATCACCGCGCACCTGTCGAAAATCAGTTCGCGACTCACCGAGGTTTTCGCCCACGCCCAGGCGGAAAAACGGTCGCCGGCGCGGGTGGCGGATGAGTTGGCGGAGAAAGTGTTGTACCGATAGCGAGATCAAAAGATCGCAGCCTGCGGCAGCTCCTACAGAGGCTGGGATCTTGTGAATTCCATAAATGAAAAAGGCCCTGAGTCCAATGGACTCAGGGCCTATTCAATTCGGGCGTTGCCTACTTTGCTGCTTTGGCGGCCTTCGCAGGCTTGGCCGGAGCAACTGGCTCAACGTTTGCCTCTTCCACAGGTGCGGCTACTGCAACCGGCTCCGCGACCTCAACAGGGGCGGCGAGCAATTCGGACAAGGCGTCCGGCTGGCTCTTGAATGCCTTGGCAAACACATCACGGTTTTTCGCCATGTAGATCCCGGCTTCTTCCACTTGCTGCTCGGTCAGGGACGGAACGGCTTTTTGCAACACTTCAGCCAGCAACTCGGCCAGTTCGAGCATTTTGTCATGACGGTCAGCTTCGGCTTTATCCATGAACAAGCGCTCCAGATCTCGGCTGCTGCGGTATACCACTTCGACGGCCATTCACCACCTCACATGCCTTCACATTTGGTTGTCGTTTTCGACTACTGTATTTATATACAGCGAAAAGGATAAGCGAATCCTCGGGGTTTGGGTAGTGGCTTTTTAATGTAGACCGGATTCAGGGTTTGTCAGGTGAATCCATCGCGAGCAGGTTCGCTCGGGTGCGACCAAACGCCACGGAGCGCATTTTACGGCGGCTCGCCATCATGGCGTGGCCTTGTTTCTGCATGCAGAACAATCGTCACGTCCACCCTGCATTATCCGGTCGAGCCGACCTAAGGAAGCATCATCGTGAAAATCAACTGGGCCGAAAAGCTGCGGCAGAACGTGCATGAGCTGGCTGAATCCCTCGGCAACCTGTTCGTCGAAACCTTCCACTACCTGGCGCTCTTCGCCATTGGTGCGGTGACCGCATGGGCGGCGGTGATGGAGTTTCTCGGGATGCTCGAACAGGGACACATCAAGATCGATGACATCTTGTTGCTGTTCATCTACCTGGAACTGGGTGCGATGGTCGGGATTTATTTCAAGACCAACCACATGCCGGTGCGGTTCCTGATCTACGTAGCGATCACCGCGCTGACACGCCTGCTGATCTCCAACGTATCGCACCACAATCCGCCTGACTTGGGGATCATCTACCTGTGCGGCGGAATCTTGCTGTTGGCGTTTGCAATCCTGGTGGTGCGTTACGCCTCGTCGCAATTCCCCTCGGTGAAGATCGAACACCCGCACCGTAAGACTGGCGCGGGTTCAGGTGAACATCCGGAAGTGGAGAAGGGCGAGCTTTAAAGCCCCATGGCCGGTCGTGGCCGGCCTTTGACAGGTGGCGGCAGGTTGCGGGTGCTGCCATCGGTCATGGCTTCAAGGATGGCCACGGCGCTGTGGCCCTGTTCGATGGCAATGCCGAACTGAATGCTTTGCACCAGACGTTTGAGGCGCTCGGGGTCATTACGTTGTTCGCTGCTGATCATCCGCTTGGCTACTACGCGGCCACTGTTGGAAAGGGTCAGCATGATGCTGCCATCCAGACCCTGAATGCTCAGGTTGATCTGATAATCCGCTGCAAAAGCATCGGTAATGAGCTGAAAAGGGTTGTCCATGATGCGTCACCGCCTGATTGAACGTGCAGTTGTTGACGGCCGTGATCGGGATTAGTTCGCAACTCCAGACCATCGGCCTTTTCCTGGCCACATCGCCATCATCGTTTTTGCGCAATCGATTTCCTGCAGGGGCTGCCGCAGCCTGCGGCAGCCCCTGCAGGAGGTGTAGCAAGGGGCATGCCGGAAAGATTGTCGGACAATCAAGGGCGTGAAAATAACGTGGGCGCTATATCGGATTCGCGTGCGCTTACCCTGTAGGAGCCGGCTTGCTGGCGATAGCGTGCTAACAACCGCCACAAATGGCGACCGATGAACCGCTATCGCCAGCAAGCCGGCTCCTACAGTTTTTTGCCCGTTCCAGGGCAATTCGCTTGGCCGTGCCTCCTAAGCGATCAGCACTCCACCCAGTTCACTGCCAGGCCGCCCCGTGACGTTTCCTTATATTTGTCGTGCATGTCGTCGCCGGTATCGCGCATGGTGCGGATCACCCGATCCAGCGAAATAAAGTGTTTGCCGTCGCCACGCAGGGCCATTTGCGTGGCATTGATCGCCTTCACGGCGGCAATCGCGTTGCGCTCGATGCAGGGCACTTGCACCAGGCCGCCGACAGGGTCGCAGGTCAGGCCGAGGTTGTGTTCAAGTCCGATTTCAGCGGCGTTCTCCAACTGCTCCGGCGTTGCGCCGAGCACATCGGCCAATCCGGCGGCGGCCATGGCGCAGGCCGAGCCAACCTCGCCCTGGCAGCCGACTTCAGCACCGGAGATCGAAGCATTTTTCTTACAGAGAATGCCGACGGCTGCCGCGCCGAGGAAGAACGCCACGACGTCATCGTCCGACGCGTCCGGGTTGAATTTCATGTAGTAGTGCAGCACCGCCGGAATGATCCCTGCCGCGCCGTTGGTCGGTGCCGTCACCATGCGCCCGCCGGCGGCGTTTTCTTCGTTGACGGCGAGGGCGAACAAGTTCACCCACTCCATGGCCGACAGGGTCGATGTGATGACGTTCGGCTTGCCGATTTCCAACAGGCTGCGGTGCAATTTCGCCGCGCGGCGCGGCACATTCAGACCGCCGGGCAAGATCCCTTCGTGTTCCAGTCCTTGCTCGACGCATTCGCGCATTACCGACCAGATGTTCAGCAGGCCCTGGCGGATTTCTTCGTCACTGCGCCAGGCCCGTTCGTTGGCCATCATCAGTTCGGAAACCCGTAGTCCGTGCTGATTGCAGAGCTTGAGGAGTTCGGCGGCGCTGGAAAAATCGTACGGCAGCACAACGTCGCTGGCGGGTGCAACACCGGATTCGGCCTCGGCGGCTTCGATGATGAAACCCCCGCCGACCGAGTAGTACGTCTGCTCGAACAGTTCGCCGGTTTCGCCAAAGGCCGTCAGGGACATGGCGTTGGGGTGGTAGGGCAAACTCTCGTCGAGCAGCAGGAGATCGCGCGACCAGTTGAAGGCAATGGTTACTTGGCCTGCCAGAGACAGTTCACCGGTTTCACGCAGGGTTTGGATACGGCTGTCGATGGTGCTTGGATCGATACGATCCGGCCATTCGCCCATCAAGCCCATGACACAGGCGCGGTCGGTGGCGTGACCGACACCCGTGGCCGACAGGGAGCCGTAGAGGCGGATTTCTACTCGTCGAACGTCAATGACCAACCGCTGGTCAACCAGCGCTTGGGCGAAGGTCGCAGCGGCACGCATCGGACCAACTGTATGGGAGCTGGATGGACCGATGCCGACTTTGAAGAGATCGAAAACACTGATAGCCATGCTAAAGCCTATTCCTGCAATGGAAGATAAATCGCTGCCATTTCTGTAGGACAAGCGCACTTTCAGCGATACTGCCTCTCTCGGTCCTACGTGACCAACGAAACTTCCTAAGACAGCCTTTAGCAGGACTAAACGATGAGCCGTCAATTGCACGCCCAGACTTATGTGTGGCTGCAGGTGTTTTCCTGCGCCGCGCGGCACTTGTCGTTCACCCGTTGCGCTGAAGAGCTGCACATCACGCCCGGAGCGGTCAGCCAGCAGATCCGCCAACTGGAAGAGCGCTTGGGTTTTCGCTTGTTTCATCGGCGGGCGCGGGGAGTGGAGCTGAGTGCCGAAGGCCAGCGGTTGGCCGTTACCGTCAACGAGGCCTATGGCAGCATCGATGCGGAGTTGCGCCGGCTGGATGCCGGCATGATCAGCGGCACGTTGCGGGTGCGGTCGATTCCGTCGTTCCTGAGCAAGTGGCTGACTCCGCGCCTGCCGCGTTTGCAGCAGCGTTTCCCGGACATTCAACTGCGCCTGGTGGCCGAGGACAGCAGCGTGCCGTTGCACGAGGGCGACTTCGATCTGGCCATCGACCTGAACGACGGCAGCTACCCCGGATTGTTATCCACAGCCTTGCTCGACGAGCAGATTTTCCCAGTGTGTGCGCCGGGGCTGTTGCGCGGTCGTCCGCCCTTGCATGGGCCGGCGGACCTGATGCATTTCCCGCTGCTGCACGACATCACCGCCTGGCGCGGCAGTTACGAATACGCGGAATGGGAGTTCTATCTGAATGCCATCGGCTTCGAAGGCGCGGATGTTCGGCGTGGACACACCTTCAATCGCAATCACTTGACCATCGAAGCGGCCATCGCCGGGATGGGCGTGGCGATTGCGCGGCGAACGCTGCTCAACGATGAGCTGGAGCGCGGGGCGTTGATCGTGCCGTTTGGTTTGGCGGTACCCAATCACAAGCGCTACATGGTGCTTTATGCGCCGGGTGCGCTGAGCCATCCGGGCGTGCGTGCGGTGCATGACTGGCTGGTGGAAGAAGCGGGGATTTTTCGTGGCTTGCACCCGCTGGCGGACCAGCAGATGTGAGAATTTGTGACAGAGAAGCTGGGCGACTCAACTCCCGACCTTAACAGCGCTTTTGCCGGTTGTCCGGCTTTTTTTGCGATTACAAATTTATCTTTTTTTAGGGGTTGAATTGTTCAGCGTACAGACCGATTGTGTAAACAAGAGGTCACGGTGATGACGCCCAAGGGCTTAGCTGACCGGCCTCTCGCGAGCTAGCTGAAATAAGGGATGAACTATGCAAATCCAAGTCAATAGCGATAACCATATTCAAAGCAGCATCCGACTGGAGGAGTGGGTACGTACTACCATTGAGAGCACGCTCGAACGATACGAAGAAGACCTGACTCGTGTCGAGGTACACCTGAGGGACGAGAACGGCGACAAGCCCGGTCCCCACGATTTGCGCTGCCAACTGGAAGCGCGGCCAAAAGGCCACCAACCGATTTCTGTCACCCATAAAGCCGCCAGCCTGGAACTGGCGATCGATGGAGCCGCCGAGAAACTCGAGCATGCGCTGGAACATCTGTTCGGCAAATTGCGAGGCAAACCACGCGCCGCCGTGGTGCCGTTCGAGCGCAGGGCTCATGCCGATGTGCTACTGGAAGAAGAGTTTCTTGAAAACGAACAGGCTGCGCAAAACGGCTGAAGCCTGATTCACTTTTTACCTTCCCACTCAAACGGGCCTGCATTGCAGGCCCGTTTTGTTTCTGAAGTTCGTTGATACCCCTGAGGGAGCTTGCTCCCGCTCGACTGCGCAGCAGTCGCAAGCCCGGCTAATCAGATTTACCTGACACAACGCGCTGGATGTTTTTGGGGGGCGCTCGCACCCCCAGCGGGAGCGAGCTCCCTCACCACTGATTTAGCGATCAATCATCCGCTTCTTTTGCGTATGAGAATATTTATCATTAATATTGCGCCTTGCTGGCCCGTGACGTTCATGCGGCCTCACCCGGTTTCAAGGTCGCGACATGAAAGCCAAAAGCGCCACGCTCCCCGTTTCCTATCGACTGGCGGTCACTTCGCGGGTGCTGGCGGCTGTGTTCGGCGGGTACTTCGTGACGGCGTTGGCCAGCGTTTGCCTGACGCTTTGGGTACCCATGGCCCGCACCGAAGCGGTAGTGACCGGAATGATGAGCTCGTTCTTGGTCTATCTGGTGGCGGTGATCTGGTGTTTCGCCTGTCGCACGGCTTGGCGGGCCTGGTTCGGGTTGATCGCGACGAGCCTGGTATTGACGGCGGCAGCGGGGCTGGCGTACTGGATGGAACGGTCATGAAAGAGGGCTTTCGCCAGGCGATGGCCTGGTTGCACACCTGGGCCGGTTTGACCTTCGGCTGGTTGCTGTTTGCGATTTTTCTGACTGGCACGCTCGCCTATTTCAAGGACGAGACCAATCACTGGATGCAGCCGGAAATCCCTGCGCGTTCGGTGACTTCCGAAGCCAGCCTGACGCTGGCTCAAGGCTATCTCCAGCAAAACGCCCCAAATGCCTCGCGCTGGATCATCGATTTGCCCGACTCCCGTGAGCCCGGTCTTTCGGTGCGCTGGCAGCAAACCCCGGCCAAACCCGGCGAGCGCGGCCAGCTCACGGAAAAACTCCTCGACCCACAAACCGGCAGTGAAGTGCACGGCAGGGATACGCGCGGCGGCGAGTTCTTCTACCGCTTCCACTTTCAGCTGCAAATGCCTTATCCGTGGGGCCGCTGGCTGTCGACTATCGCAGCCATGGTGATGTTCGTCGCGCTGATCAGCGGGATCATCACCCATAAGAAAATCTTCAAGGACTTTTTCACCTTCCGTCCACGCAAGGGCCAGCGCTCCTGGCTCGACGGGCACAACGCGGTAGGCGTGCTGGTGCTGCCGTTTCACCTGATGATCACCTATAGCAGCCTCGTGATTTTCATGTCCATGGTCATGCCGGCAAGCATCCTGGCCTCGTACAAAGGTGATGCGCAGGCGTTCTTCAGCGAGGTGTTTCCCGCGGGCAATACCGCAAAAGCCTCCGGCGACGTTGCGCCGTTGTTGCCATTGGCGCCGTTGCTGGAAAAGGCTCGCGAGCAGTGGTCGGGCGGGCGAGTCGGACGATTGACCGTGAACAATCCGGGCGATGCGAATGCCACGGTGGTGCTGGCCCGCGATGGCGCGGATCGCGTGGTTCACGACCTTGGTAGCGCCGTGACCTTCAACGGTGTGACTGGTCAATTGCTGGGTGCGACACCTGAACAAGCGTTACCGATGGCGATTGCCGGCAGTTTCTACGGCTTGCACATGGGCCATTTCGCCGGGCCGGTGTTGCGCTGGCTGTACTTTATTTGCGGGCTGGCGAGCACGGCGATGATCGGCACCGGGCTGGTGATCTGGCTCGGCAAGCGTCAACTCAAGCACGCCAAGAGCGGCGTGATGCCGTTCGAACTGCGATTGGTGGAAGTGCTGAACATCGCCAGCATGTCGGGTCTGGTGGTCGCGGTGGCGGTGTTCTTCTGGGCTAACCGTTTGCTGCCGGTCGACCTGGACGGCCGGGCGGATTGGGAGGTCAACAGCTTCTTTATCGTCTGGGGCCTGTGCCTGCTGCATGCCATGCTCCGGCGCGGTCGTACCGCGTGGGTGGAGCAACTGGCGCTGGCGGCGTTGCTGTTTGCTGCGGTGCCGTTGTTGAACGCCGTGACCACGCCGTATCACTTGGGCGTGACGCTGGTCCAGGGCGATTGGGCCATGGCCGGTTTCGATCTGGCGTGCCTGGGAAGCGGTCTGTTCCTCGGTTGGGCGGCGTGGAAAATGCAGCGCGCCGGACAGCCTGAACTCACCGGCCAGCAACGTGCGCGCGCCGTCATCCCAGAGCAGGAGGCGAACTGAATGCTGCTCGCCTGTTTGCTCTGCTACGGCGCGTTCACTGCGCTCTGCTTATCCATGGATCGACATCATGCTGATCTGCTGGGGCGCAAACTTTCACCGCGCCTGCGCCCATGGCTGAAGCTCGCGGGCTGGTTGCTGCTTGCCTTGTCGTTGTGGGCGGCAGTGTCGAGCACCGGTTGGGGGCTGGGACTGGTGGAGTGGTGCGCGGTGTTGATGCTCAGCGCCTTGCTTCTGGTGTTGCTGATGCCCTATCGCCCGCGTCTGGCGTTGTCGCTGGCCGGGTTGAGCCTGGTGGCCAGCCCGATTGCCGCGTTGGCGCAGTTTTGAATCGATGATCAGTCGTCCGCCCCGACTCTGTGAAAAAGAGCCCTGTGAAGGTGAGCGCGATGAACCGCGCGGCGACCGTGCGCATTTTCTCCAAGTGTTCCTCTCGCAGCGGTCGCAAATGGAAGCGCTGGTGAGTCGCCGCGTGGGGTGCCGGGCGACCGCCGCGGACCTGGTGCAGGACTTGTTCCTGCGTTTCTGGCGACGGCCGCTGGTGCAGGTCGAAGAGCTCAGCACCTACCTGTTGCGCTGCGCCGGCAACATCGCGATCGATCATTTACGCAGTGAAGGCACGCGGGTCCGCGCCAACGAAGGCTTGATGGCGGAGCCGTCGGACAGCGTGGGCGGCGAACCGCAAGCGGCGTTGGAGGCGGGCAACGATTTACGTCATGTCGAAGCGGCATTGCGTGCATTGCCCGAGCGCACGCGGCAGATCTTTTTGCTCAATCGCATCCATGGCCGCAAATACGCTGAAATCGCCAAGGCCATGGACCTGTCACAAAGTGCCGTGGAAAAACATATGATGCGCGCGCTCGAGGCCTGCAAGGCCAGCCTGCGGGAACCCGACCCGCGCATGCCAGGGAAAGCACTGTGAACAACTTGGAACGCGTCACCCCGACGCCGGCTCAGGAGCAGGCTGCGCTGGCCTGGCTGAGTCTCTTGCATGACCAGCCGAGCAGCGGCGATCAGGCCACGTTCAGCCAGTGGTTGCAGGCTGACCCGGCCCATGCCGAGGCGTATGCCCGTGCGCAGGTGCTATGGGAATTGAGCGAAGGGCCGGCGCGCACGCTCGCCGATGAAGACGCATTGGCTCTGCAGGGTTACCTCAATGCGATGAACCGCTCACGCCGCGGCAGTGTCCGGCGTTGGTCCGCAGCGCTGGTTATGGCTGCGTGTTTGCTGCTGATGGTCAGCCTCGGCAGCGGTTGGCAGCCATCGCGCTGGATCGACGATCTGGGCGCCGATTATGTGTCGGCGCCGGGGGAAATCCGCACCGTCATTTTGGCCGATCAGTCGCAAGTTACTCTTGATGCCGATAGTGCAATTGCCGTGGATTTCAGTCGTGGTGAGCGGCATGTGCAGGTGCGTCGCGGTGCCGGATTTTTCAGCGTGACCCATACTGGCGAGCCGTTTGTGGTGGATGCCGAGAACGGCCAGGCGCGGGTGTTGGGCACGCAGTTTGAGGTGCGCCTGCGGCCCCATGGGGCGCAGGTCACGGTGTTGTCTGGTCGGGTTGGCGTAACGGCTGGCAAGAATGCCGAGCAGCAAATTCTCACCGCTGGCCAGCAAGTGGCGTACGGCGAAGGCTCAGCGGAAAAGCTTCACGCGGTGGACAGCGAAGCGCAGTTGGCATGGCGTCAAGGGTGGCTCAATTACTACAAGGCGACACTGGCCGATGTGGTGGAGGATTTACGCCGCTATCACCCGGGGCGGATCGTGTTGCTTGACGATGAACTGGCCCAGCGCCGGGTCAGCGGCAGCTTTCCGAGCAAGGACCCGCAAGCGGTGCTGAATTCTTTGCAGGGGGTATTGGGGTTTGAACAGCATCAGGTGTTGGGGCGTCTGATTATTCTGCGCTGAGGCAAAATCAAAAGATCGCAGCCTTCGGCAGCTCCTACATGGATCACGTCCCCTGTAGAAGCTGCCGAAGGCTGCGATCTTTTGATCCTCCCAAAATATTTTCAACTTTCTGCTGAGGTAAAACCGGGCGCCATCCGTGTAGTGACTGAAACTGCGAGTCATTCGCATCCGTTGCGGTTCTACACAGGTCATGAGTGATGAAGTCCAGGGCAAAATCGGGTTCGGTCAAACAATGGTTGGGTGTTTCTGCGTTGAGCTTCTCGGCGTTGGCGTTGCTGCCGCTGAATGTGGCGATGGCGGCAGAAACCAGTGCCCAGGAACGCACACAGTTCAGCTTTTCGATGGCTGCCAAACCGCTGCCCCAGGCCCTGAGTGACTTCAGCCGCATCACCGGCATCAGCGTGGTCTACACCGATGAAGCGCCTTACGGCATCACTGCCCCGGCCGTCAGCGGGCAGTTCAGCGCCGAACAGGCGATGCAGCGTTTGCTCGCCGGTTCAGGTTTCACCTTCCGTCGTACCGACGGCCACACGTTGGTGCTGGAACCGCTGCCCACCGAAGGCGCCTTGAACCTGGGCGCGACCACCATTACTTCAGTGATGGATCAGTCGACGAGCTACCAGCCGCCCGACACCAGTTCGGTGATGCGCACTTCGGCATCGCTTCAGGAAATTCCGCAGACCGTCAACATTGTCCCGGCCCAGGTCATCCGCGATCAGACGCCGCGCAACCTCGACGATGCGCTGGCCAACGTCAGTGGCATCACCCAAGGCAACACACTGGGCAGCACTCAGGATTCGGTGATGACCCGCGGCTTCGGCGACAATCGCAACGGTTCGATCATGCGCGACGGTATGCCGATCGTGCAGGGCCGTGGCATGAACGCCACGGTGGACCGGGTCGAAGTGCTCAAGGGCCCGGCCTCGTTGCTCTACGGGATTCAGGACCCGGGCGGCGTGGTCAATATGGTCAGCAAGAAGCCTGAGCTTGAGCAATACAACGCGTTGACCGTGCGCGGCTCGACCTATGGCGAAGGCAAGAATGGCAGCGGGGGCACCTTCGACAGCACCGGCGCATTGGGGGAATCCGGGCTGGCCTATCGCATGGTGCTGGACCACGAAGACGAAGATTACTGGCGTAACTACGGTGTGCATCGCGAGACTTTGGTGGCGCCGTCGTTGGCTTGGTTCGGCGAAAACACCAAGCTGTTATTCGCCTATGAGCACCGTGAATTCCTGACCCCGTTCGACCGTGGCACGGTGATAGACCCGCGCGACAATCATCCGCTGGACATCCCCCGCGATCGCCGGCTCGACGAACCCTTCAACAACATGGAAGGGCGTTCCGACCTGTATCACTTCGAAGCCGATCACCAACTCAACGACAACTGGAATGCGCACTTCGGCTACAGCTGGAACCGCGAAACCTACGACGCCAGCCAAGTGCGCGTGACAGCCATCGACACCAATAAAGGCACCCTGACCCGCAGCATGGACGGCACCCAGAATGCGCTCAGCACCGACCGCTTCACCACGGCCAGCCTTGAAGGCAACGTCGATGTCGCGGGCATGCGCCATGACGTTGTGTTCGGCATCGATGACGAGTACCGCAAGATTTACCGCGAAGACCTGATCCGCCAGAAAAGCCTGACCACGTTCAGTTATCTCAATCCGGTGTATGGCCGTGAAGTCGCCGGCACCACGGTCAGCCCGGCCGACAGCGCGCAGACTGACAAACTGCGTAGCGATTCGGTCTTTCTGCAGGACTCGATCCATCTCACCGACCAATGGATCCTGGTGGCCGGTGGACGTTTCCAGGAGTACGACCAGTACGCGGGTAAAGGTGTGCCGTTCAAGGCCAACACCGACAGCAACGGCCAGAAATGGGTGCCGCGCGCGGGGCTCGTTTATCGCTACACCGATGAGTTGTCGTTCTACGGCAGCTACACCGAATCGTTCAAACCCAACTCGACCATCGCGCCATTGAGTGGCAGCAGCACGGTGCTCGACGGCAGCGTTGCGCCGGAAGAAGCCAAGTCCTGGGAAGTCGGCGCCAGGCTCGATATGCCGGGTCGCGTCACCGGCAACGTCGCCTTGTTCGACATCAAGAAACGCAACGTGTTGGTAGCTAATTCGGAAGGCCCGGTGACGCTCTACAGTGCCGCGGGCGAGGTGCGCTCCCGAGGTCTGGAACTGGATTTGAGCGGCCAGCTCAGCGAGCGCTGGAGCATGATCGGCAGCTACGCCTATACCGATGCCGAAGTGACAGAAGACCCGGACTACAAAGGCAAGAAACTGCAAAACGTTGCGAAGAACAGCGGCTCATTGTCGGTGGTGTACGACTTCGGCTCGGTCATCGGTGGCGATCAGTTGCGGGTCGGCGCGGGCGCGCGTTATGTCGGGGAGCGGGCGGGTAATGCGGTGAACGATTTCGAGCTGCCGAGCTACACCGTCGCCGATGCGTTCGCCACGTACGACACTCAACTCGACGGGCAGCGGGTCAAGTTCCAACTCAATGTGAAGAACCTGTTCGACCGCACGTACTACACCTCGGCGGCGAGCCGGTTCTTTGTGTCGATGGGGGATTCGCGGCAGGTGACGTTGTCCAGCACGTTGGAGTTTTGACTTTAAACCGCGTCATCGTTCATCGCTGGCAAGCCAGCTCCCACAGGGTTTGCGTCGACACAAAAACCTGTGGGAGCTGGCTTGCCAGCGATGGCGGCCTTGCAGGCACTGAAAATCTCAGCGCTAGCGCAAAAACGCCTGCCGATATTCCCCCGGCGTCCCACCCAACGCCTGCCGGAACCGATTGGTAAAGTGACTGGCACTGGCAAACCCGCAGGCCAGCGCAATCTCTCCCAACGGCTGCGATGTCGAGCGCAACAACTCCCGCGCCCGGCTCAGACGCCGCGCCAATACATACTGATGCGGCGGCAAGCCGAAGCTCTCCCGGAACATCCGCGCGAAGTGGTATTCCGACAGTGAACACAACGCCGCCAATTGTCCCAAGCTGATGGCCTCAGCCAATTGGCTGTCGATGTACTCCACCAACAGCCTTCGTTGATGCGCGGCCAGGCCACCCTTTAGGCGCAGGCCCTGACGGCTGCTGACCTGACTCAGCAAGGCATGGCTGAGCATCTCATGGGCCAGGCTGCTGGTCAGCACACGCTCACCCGGCTCGTCCCAGTTGAGGCTGATCAACTGCCTGAAGCGTGATGCTTGCTGCGGGTCATCCAGAAAGGTTTGCTCACGTAGCTGCACTTCTCGTGGTTCGCGATCGAGCAGCGTGACGCAGCCAAGGGCAAATTGTTCGGGGCTGAAATACAGGTGCGCCAGGCGAATGTCGCCGTTGATCACCCAGCCGGACTGATGGTCGGCCGGCAGGATGCACAGTTTGTCCGGGCCGCCCTTGTTGCCGGGCTGGTCGCGACGGAAAGTCCCGGTGCCGCCGGCGATGTAGCAGGACAGGGTATGGTGGCTTGGCGCTTCGTAATCCTGCGCGTCGTGATGGTTGCTCCACAAAGCTGCGGACAAGCCGTCACCAAGCTCGGCGCTGTGCTCGAGGCGAGCATTGGGCGAGCGGTTAAGTGCTTGAAAGACTTGTAGCGTTTCCAGTGCGGCCATGATTGTTGCTCTCTAACACCTGCATCCAACGCCTTGCATCCTACTCCGTAGACCTCTGCGTGCCAGCCCGTCGCCTGACAAAAGCGCAAGTTTATGCAAGTGCGTGCGCGTTTGGCGCAGCACACTGGATCCTCGACCAGGCAGGGCTTTGTGGCGAGGGAGCTTGCTCCCGCTTGAGTGCGTAGCGCTCACAAAAGGGCCGCAGCGCAGCCCAACGCAAGCAAGCTCGCTCGCCACAAAAGCAATCTGCCATGCCTCATTTTGGGAGCCCATGCCATGAACCTTTCTTTGTACCTGCTGACCGTGCTGATCTGGGGTACCACCTGGATCGCCCTGAAATGGCAACTGGGCGTGGTGGCGATTCCCGTGTCGATCGTTTATCGCTTCGGCCTCGCCGCGCTGGTGCTGTTCGTGATGTTGCTGCTCAGCCGCAAGCTGCAAGTGATGAACCGCCGTGGGCATCTGATCTGCCTGGCGCAGGGTTTGTGCCTGTTCTGCATCAACTTCATGTGCTTCCTGACGGCCAGCCAGTGGATTCCCAGTGGTTTGGTGGCCGTGGTGTTTTCCACCGCGACCCTGTGGAACGCGCTCAATGCGCGGGTATTCTTCGGCCAGAAAATCGCCCGCAATGTGCTAATGGGCGGCGCGTTGGGCCTGTCGGGCTTGGGTCTGCTGTTCTGGCCTGAACTCGCGGGCCACACGGCCAGCCCGGAAACCCTGCTCGGTCTGGGCCTGGCGTTGCTCGGCACCTTGTGTTTCTCGGCGGGCAACATGCTCTCGAGCCTGCAACAGAAAGCCGGGCTTAAGCCGCTGACGACCAACGCCTGGGGCATGGCCTACGGCGCGGCAATGCTGTCGGTGTGGTGCCTGGTCAAAGGGATTCCGTTCGACATGGAATGGAATGCCCGCTACATCGGCTCACTGCTGTATCTGGTCATCCCGGGCTCAGTCATCGGTTTTACCGCCTACCTGACCCTCGTCGGGCGCATGGGGCCGGAGCGTGCCGCCTACTGCACCGTGTTGTTCCCGGTGGTGGCGCTCAATGTGTCGGCGTTTGCCGAGGGCTATCAGTGGACTGCTCCGGCGCTGGTGGGGCTGGTACTGGTGATGATGGGGAACGTGCTGGTGTTTCGTAAGCCCAAGGCACCCATAGTGGCAGGTACTGGCAAGCTGGCTTGAAACCGCGTCAGGGTCGAAAGTGTTCGCCTTCAGTTTTCGATCCTGATCGCCAGATATATCAGTGCAGGCAATATGAAGCCAACTATATGTCTGGCCCAATCCTTGTAACTCCACTGTAGCGATTCGTCCATGTTGAACCATTCAATCCCGATAACTTGAAAGCAGACGTAATAGAGAAATAGCGCAATCAATAATCCAATGATCGCGAATTTTTTGGCTTCGTGGAACGCTGTCGCGTTAGTGTTCATGTTCTTGAATAGTTGGATGGTTCCCATTGTGCAAAATACTGTAAACATGACTTCAAGTGTAATGATGAGCCAGTAGATGCGATGATGCATCATTGGCGAGTTGATTGCGCGATGAGCGTATTTATGACCGTCGCGTGTCGTGTCCATGCTCAGGATGTGAGCCAGATACTCATAGTTGGTAGCGTAATCGGTAACGTTGCTGTACATCATCAATATGCCGAAGAAACTGATAAACAACATTATGCTGGCCTTACTGATCTTGATGGCCTGGCTGGTAGTAAGTTTGTTCAACGTGTTGTTCTCCAAAGCCGATTAATATCGGAGTGATTAGTCTGGAGAGTTTATATCGCGGGTTGTTTGTCAGGTGCTGAACTGAGTTGCAAGGTATGTAGGGGATATATAAAATTTGGTAAGGATGGATTCTTGGTTAACGGGCAGGCGTATATAACGCCTGCCCGTTTTTATTTTAGCCTTTCCAGACTTGCGGATTGACCAGATCCTGCGGTCGTTGACCCAGCAAGGCACTTCGCAAGTTGGCAAGGGCACGGTTTGCCATTGCGTCGCGAGTTTCATGGGTGGCCGAACCGATGTGTGGCAAGGTCACGGCGTTTTTCAGTTGGAACAATGGAGACTCGGCCAGCGGTTCCTTTTCGTAAACGTCCAGGCCAGCGCCGCGAATTCGGTTGTTTTGCAGTGCTTCGATCAGCGCTGGTTCGTCTACCACCGGGCCTCGGGCAATGTTCACCAGAATGGCACTGGGCTTCATCAACGCCAGTTCGCGATGGCTGATCAGGTGTTTGGTTTTTTCGCTGAGTGGCACCACCAGGCAGACGAAATCGGCTTCGGCCAACAGTTGATCCAGGCTGCGGAACTGCGCGCCCAACTCCTGTTCCAGTGCAGTCTTGCGGCTGTTGCCGCTGTAGATGATCGGCATGTTGAAACCCAGGCGACCACGACGGGCGATAGCCGCGCCGATGTTGCCCATGCCGACGATGCCCAGGGTTTTGCCGTGTACATCGCTACCGAACAAAGGCGCACCGACGGTGGCTTGCCATTGACCAGCCTTGGTCCAGGCGTCGAGTTCGGCCACACGTCGGGCGCTGCTCATCAGCAAGGCGAAGGCCAGGTCGGCGGTGCTTTCGGTGAGCACATCGGGCGTGTTGGTCAGCATGATTCCGCGTTCACTGAGGTACGCGACGTCATAGTTGTCGTAGCCCACCGAAACGCTCGACACCACTTCCAGATTGGATGCGTTCTCCAGTTGCGCACGGCCGAGTTTGCGGCCGACGCCGATCAAGCCGTGCGCGTGGGGCAAGGCTTCGTTGAACTGGGCGCTGATGTCACCGTTTTTCGGATTCGGCACGATGACGTCGAAGTCTTGTTGCAGGCGTTCGACCATTTCAGGCGTGACGCGGCTGAAGGCGAGGACAGTCTTTTTCATGGGAGGCAGGGCTCGTCGGGCGGTGGAGATTGCTTAGCAAGCTACTAGCTTCAAGCGGCAAGCTGCAAGTTAAAAGCCGTCCCTCATCGCTTTTAACCAGAAGCTTGCTGCTTGAAGCTTGTAGCTGCCGTTCCGCTATACTGTCCGCCTTTCGTGGCTCGCTGACCGGGCCCGACACTTTACGTATCACCCGGAGCTTTCATGACTTCCCCGAAACAACCGCCGGTCGCCGACACCTTGAGCGACGAGCAGGCAGAGCTGCCAGACAGCGTCGACTCCAGCGCCGACAGCGAAACCAAAGCCGAAATCCCGGCATTCAAGTTCCCGTTCAAACCGGGCGAACTGGCCGCTGGCAAGAACTCCAATCAGCCGTGGTACAAGAACGGCGCCAAGAACGGCCACACCAAGACCCCGGGTATGGCGCCTCCGGGGACTCGTCGTTCGATGGGTAAGCGCTAAAGTTCAAATTGTGCGGTGATGGTGCTGCCGTCATCGCGGGCAAGCCCGCTCCCACAGGGGATCGTGGTTGTACACAACATCTGTGCTCACCGACGAACCCTTGTAGGAGCCGGGCTTGCCCGCGATGAAGCCATCACAGGCGATAAATCCCTCGGGCTCAAACCGCCCGCAACGAAATAAACGCGTAGTTCACCGGCACATCCGTCGCCACTTGCGCGCCGGCTGCCAGTAATTGCCCAGCGATATCGCCACCCGAGACATGGAACAGCCATTCGTTGTCCCACTGCGGTAATGGCTGCCCGGCCAAGTCGTCGATGATCTTGGCAAACTTGCTCATATCCGGCAGATAAGCGGTAAACCCATCGCCCTTCAGCGCCGTCGTCCTAATCCCCAGCGACGCGCAAATCGCCACCTTCGCTTGAATATCATCGCGATCCGCTTGACGCGAGCGCTGGATCAGCTCCGACAGTTCCCGGTCCACTAGCTCGCCGCCAACAATCAGCTCCGGTCCTTTTTCCCACGACTCGGACGGGCATTCCTTGATGTCCGGGTTGAGGGGGATGTGCGGATTGATTTCCATCGGGTAAATGCGGCACACCAGGGGGCGGCGTTCGTAGATGCGGCAGAGGTTGTCTTCGTCAAGATTCCGACAGGCACCGACGTTGTAGGCGGCAAAGGTGATAGCGACGTAGGCATCCGCATTGGCGCTGCGAACCCGCGCCGAACGGCGTAGCGCATGTTCTCGTTGTTGTGCCGGCAGCCCCAGTCCGGTGCCCAGAAAACCCTCCACCAGCACGATCACCTGGCCACCATCGGCCGCCCACATCCGGACTTCAGGCAGGGTCAGGGGCACATGGTGATCATTGCAGCATTTGCCACAGCCAACGCAGGAAAACCTTGTATTCATTGAGCAGTCAGTCGCTTTCAAAGGCATTAAACGGCGACAGAATTCCACCGCGAAGGTGGCTGTTGAAGCAACTTATGCGCCAGTCATTGCGCCTTGGCAGTTGGGCGGATGGAGTCCCACTCGGTGATAAAAGCGGTTTTGCTTTTCTTGTTGTAGAGGCACAGCTCGGTGCCTTGCTGGCCTTTCATGTGTTTTTGCGGGTACTGCCCTTGCAGCAGGAGTGCGGTGTAACCGACCCGGTCATCGAACTGAGCGGCGTCGCCAACGGGTTTCACATTCTTCAGGCCACTGGCCTTGGTGCAACTGGCGAGCACGGTTTTGTCGTAGGCCGCCCAGGCGTCGGGGCTGGAGGCGTGGGCCAGGGGGGCGATGAGGCAAAGGAAGGTAAGGGTTGCGGCTTTCATTGATCAGGCATCCTTGGAGGGTAATGGCCAAGGTTGGAGTATGCCTCAGGGGATATTTTCTGAGGGCCATCGCCAAGATCGCATCCTTCGGTAGCGCCTACAGGAGAATGCATTCCAACGCAGGAGCTGCCGAAGACTGCGATCTTTTAGCGGGTCGGAACCAGCTCCCGGCGGACTGCATACATCCCGACACTTTCATACAATCGCCGCGCCCGCTCGTTGTCCTCCAGCACCTTCAAATCCACAAATCCTTCCCGGCGTTGTTGAAACACCTTGAATGCATTCAACAGCAGCGCGCGTCCCAGGCCTTGCCCTTGGGCGCGAGGATGCACCACCAGGTTCTTGATGTAGGCACTGGTCCAGCACTGACACACGGCAACGATGCCTTCGGCATCCAGGGCGATGAAGCACAGGCCAGGATCGTACTCCGGATCGGTTTCAAAACGCTGCTGCCAGACATCCAGCTCCGATACCCGACCGCCGCCCTCCCGGTAACCCATTTCCATCAGGTGGTGCACCGAAGCCGCAAGTTCAGGTCGGTATTCGGACAATTGAATGCCGGTTGGCCAAGTGATTGGCGGCACAACCTCAGCCAGGTTGCGCCGCATCAGAAAGCAAAAGTCCGCGGCCAAAACTCAGTAACCTTGTTCGGTAACAGCCTTGGCTGCTGTGATCAGGCACTGGGTCAGCTCGGGCGAAGAGAATTTGGTCAGCACCGCGTTCGCGCCGGCCAGGCGGGCCTTTTCGCTGTTCATTGCGCTGTCCAGAGAGGTGTGCAGCAACACATAGAGGTGCGCGAAGTCCGGGGTTTCACGCAGGGTACGAGTGAAGGCGTAGCCATCCATCTCGGACATTTCGATGTCGGAGACGATCAGGTTGATCTGCTGGGCCGTGCCTTGCAGATCCAGCAAGCAATCGATGGCTTCCTTGGCGCTGCGCGCGGTGTGGCATTGCAGGCCGAGATTGCGCAGGGTGTGCACCGATTGTTGCAGGGCGACCTGGCTGTCATCGACCACCAGAATTCGCGCGCTGCCCAGTATTTCGGCATCTTCCATGCTGAGTTCGGTCGGGGCCGTTTCAATCTGCGCCGGGGCGATGCCGTGGATGACTTTTTCGATGTCCAGCACTTGCACCAGCGTGCCATCGACCGACGTCACGCCGGTGATGTACGAGCGCCCGCCGCCCGAGCCGAAGGGCGGCGGGCGGATGTCGGTGGTCAGGCAGTGGACGATCTTGCTTACCGCTTGAACGTGCAAGCCCTGCTTGGAGCGACTGACATCGGTGACGATCAGGCAGCCACCGTTCGGGTCTTCCAGAGGACGCTCGCCGATGGCGCGGCTGAGGTCGATCACCGACAAGGAGGTTCCGCGCAACGTGGCGATGCCTTTGACGTGAGGGTGCGACTCCGGGAGTTTGGTCAGCGGCGGGCAGGGGATGATTTCACTGACCTTGAGCAGGTTGATCGCCATCAACTTGCCACTGCGCAAGGTGAACAGCAGAAGCGAAAGTGAATCTGCGCGGGCTTTGGTGGAGGACATAAAAACCTTCTATGGAAAAAGGTGATGGTCGACCGCAAGGATCGCCAACAGCTATCAATGCCGGGTTATCGACTTGTCGGGGGCAGGCTTTAGGTCAATTACCCATCGACAACCGAACCTGTAGGAGCTGCCGAAGGCTGCGATCTTTTCTTACTTCATGCCCAACCGCTTGGCCATCCGCCCAAGATTCGCCCGATCCAAGCCTAGCTCACGGGCCGCGCTCGCCCAGTTGTTGTGGTGCCGTTCCAGGCACGCACCGATCAAGTGGCGCTGATAGTTTTCGGTCGCCTCGCGCAAATCACCTGTTACCAATGCCATTGCGGTGGCGGCCGGTTGTTCGGCGGTGACTTCGATGCTGCCATTGGGCAGATCGAGGTCGGCGGCACTCAAGCTGAGAATCTTCGGGCGTTCCTTGCAATTGCCCAGTGCCTTGAGGGCGCTGCGGCCGATCAAGTGTTCCAGTTCCCGGACGTTGCCGGGCCAGTCGTAACTCAACAGCGCAGCCTGGGCGTCGGCGTTCAGGCGCAGGCTGTTGAGGCCCATGCGCGAACGGTTCTGCTCCAGAAAGTAGCCGCTGAGCAACAGCACATCCCGCCCTCGATCACGCAGGGCCGGCACCAATAACGGATAAACGCTGAGGCGGTGATAAAAGTCAGCACGGTAGCGGCCGCTGCGCACTTCCTCGGCCAGGTCTCGGTTGGTCGCGGCGATCAGTCTTACGTCCACCTGATGCTCCTTGTCCGAACCCAGGCGCTGCAGTTGGCCGCTCTGCAGGACACGCAACAATTTGGCCTGCACGGTCAGCGACAGTTCACCCACTTCATCGAGAAACAGCGTGCCGCCATTGGCCAGCTCAAACTTGCCGCGTCGATCATTCATCGCCCCGGTGAAGGCGCCGCGCACATGACCGAATAGCTCGCTCTCCACCAGCGTGTCCGGCAACGCGGCGCAATTGAGGCTGATGATCGGCTTGTCGGCGCGGGGCGAAGCGGCGTGGATGGCCTGGGCCACCAGTTCCTTGCCGACCCCGGTTTCCCCGGTGATCAACACGGTCAGGTCGCTGCCGCCCACCAGATTGACTTCTTCCACCAGGCGTTTGTGCGCCTTGCTCTGGCCGATCATTTCGCGGTTCTGCTGACCGCTGGCCTGGCGGTAGACCTCGGCACGCTGATGCTCGTCTTCGACGCGATTGTTCAGGCGTTCGATGCGCTCGGCGGCATTAACAGTGGCGGCGGCGAGGCTGGCGAAGGCTTCCAGGGCATCCAGTTCGATCGGTTCAAACTGCTCCGGATCCAGGGCATCGAGGGTTAAAAGGCCCCATGGACGCTCATCTATAAACAGAGGGCAACCCATGCAGTCGTGGACTTCCAGATGGTCATCCAGGCCATCGACCAAGCCGTCATAAGGATCGGGCATGTCACTGTCGGCGGCGAACCGGGTCGGGCCGGTGCTGCTGAGCAACGCTTCAAAACGCGGGTGTTCACTGACCTTGAAACGTCGTCCGAGGGTGTCGGTACTCAACCCGTCGACGGCCAGCGGCACCAGCCATTCGCCGTCGAGGCGCAGCAGGGCGGCGGCATCGCAGGGGAGCAGGGCGCGCATGGCTTCCAGCAGACGGCGGTAGCGCTCGCCTTCAGGGAGTTCGCGGGACAGGTCGGAGACCAGTGGCAACAGAGCGGTGAGCAGGGATTTTGCAGTCATAGTGACTCCATGTAGTCGGTGTGACTATAAAGCAGCCTGTGTCGATATGACTATCTGTGTTTTAGGTTATTGATTTATAAGAATATTAAAACTGGCACGGAACCTGATAAGCATAGGGCAATAGTTAAGAAACCCTCGTTGCTCAGGAGTCACTTTATGCTTAGCGTCCAAGACCGTGCCATCGTCAAATCCACTGTGCCGCTGCTGGAAAGCGGTGGCGAAGCCCTGATCACTCACTTCTACCGCATGATGCTCTCCGAGTATCCGCAAGTTCGCCCGCTGTTCAACCAGGCTCACCAGGCCACGGGTGACCAACCACGTGCCCTGGCCAACGGCGTACTGATGTATGCGCGCCACATCGACCAGCTCGACCAGTTGGGCGACCTGGTGGCCAAGATCATCAACAAACACGTCGCCCTGCAGATTCTGCCGGAGCACTACCCGATTGTCGGCACTTGCCTGCTGCGTGCCATCGCCGAAGTGTTGGGCGAAGAAATCGCCACCCCGGAAGTCATCGTGGCGTGGGGTGCAGCTTATGGTCAACTGGCGGACATTCTGATCGGCGCCGAAAAAAGCATCTACGACCAGAAAGAACAAGCACCCGGCGGCTGGCGCGGGGCGCGGGAATTCATCGTCGCGGCCAAGGTCGAGGAAAGCGCGGAAATCACCTCGTTCTACTTCGAACCGGCTGACAAAGGTCCAATTCTGGCGGCAGAGCCAGGCCAGTACATCGGCATGAAACTGATCCTCGATGGCGAAGAAATTCGTCGTAACTACTCGCTGTCGGCCTTGGCCAACAAGGGCCAGTACCGCATCAGCGTCAAACGTGAAGCGGGCGGTCGCGCCTCCAATCACCTGCACGACGAGTTGCACGTAGGTTCGAGCATCCAGCTGTTTCCGCCATCGGGCGAGTTCACCCTGACCGCCAGCGAAAAACCGCTGGTGCTGATCAGTGGCGGCGTCGGCATCACCCCGACCTTGGCGATGCTCGAAGCGGCGCTGGAAACCGAGCGCCCGGTGCACTTTATCCACTGCGCCCGCAACGGCAGCGTTCACGCCTTCCGCGACTGGATCGACGGCTTGGCCGAGCGTCACCCGCAACTCAAGCGCTTCTACTGTTATGCCGAAGATGACGGTGTCAGCCCGGCGGCGCACAAGGTTGGTCTGTTGAGCCAGGAGCAATTGGGCGAATGGTTGCCGGCAGAGCGCGATGTGGATGCTTACTTCCTGGGGCCTAAAGGCTTCATGGCGGCGATCAAGCGTCACCTCAAAGCCTTGGGTGTGCCAGAGAAGCAAAGCCGTTACGAGTTCTTCGGGCCGGCGGCGGCGCTGGAGTAACACTTCATAAAAGATCGCAGCCTTCGGCAGCTCCTACAGGACGCAATTCATCCCCCTGTAGGAGCTGCCGGAGGCTGCGATCTTTTGCTCTTTCTGTTTAAAAGTTAATCCCTTCTTAACCGTCTTGTCGTCTATTCCCTCCGACACCCGCCGATACGCGCCAGGCTCTCAAACGTCAGGGCCAGCGTGTAGACTGGCAGGCAATCGATATCTTGAAGGGAAACGCGATGAGCGAGGAAACAATGCGGTTGGGGCGTGAACGACGCTATCTGGTGTTGCTGGGCGTCATCTGCCTGGCACTGATCGGCGGCGCCCTGTACATGCAAATCGTCCTGGGCGAGGCGCCGTGCCCGCTGTGCATCCTGCAACGTTATGCCTTGTTGTTGATCGCGATTTTCGCCTTCATCGGCGCGGCCATGCGCACCCGCCGCAGCATCACAGTGTTTGAAACCCTGGTGGTGATCTGCGCGCTGGCAGGCGTCGGCGTGGCCGGGCATCACGTCTACACGCAGTTCTACCCGGCAGTGAGTTGCGGCATCGATGTGCTGCAACCGATTGTCGATGGCCTGCCGCTGGCGAAGATCTTCCCGCTGGGTTTCCAGGTCGATGGATTCTGCTCGACGCCATACCCGCCGATCCTCGGTTTGTCCCTGGCGCAATGGGCGCTGGTGGCCTTCGTATTGGTTGTGGTGCTGGTGCCGCTGCTCACTGTGCGTAATCGCAAAGCGCTGCGCTGAAGCTATTTGCCGTACTGCTGCCGTGCACATAAACGCCCCGATCCTCGATAAGAGGAGCGGGGCGTTTTTTCATTTCAGTGCCGAGGTAAAAAGAACGTGATGTGCGACAGCGAAGGGGTGCGACACGTGTGCGACATGTTGTCACATCTTTGGTGTCGCACCGAGTTTCCAAAGACGGGATTGGCACAACGTCATGGGAAGAAATTGGTCAGGTTTAGCGGTGCGCAGCATTTCACTTGCAAGGCTGGAGCAGGCAGTTTTAACAGGTGTTGGCAATTTGCCAGAGCCCTTGTCATATCGGGGCTTGGGCCGGGTGGGGGACGGCTGTCGAGCCTTCGATGCTGTCTGAATTGCGGATGGTAGGCCTACTATTTTTGGTGTTTTTGTTGAGAATCGATTTCGATAAGATGCGCCACTTTTGCGAAAATCGGTAAGCATTGTTGCCAGTTCGGATAAAAATTATTTCGGGATAAGACATGGTTTATAAAACGCTACATATCTACAATCGCCCGCACTGAATTCCCGACTCTGCTCGCTCTCACTCAGTTGCATGAGCAGAAACCGGGTGTCGAGAGGCCGGGTGGCTTCATGCGACCCCCTGGTGTCGGTGCCTCCAACTATCCGCACCAAATGGAATTGGTCTGTAACAAGGCCTTTGACCACGAATTCGAATAAGAACTCAACGCTAGCCCAGGATTTGTCGAAACGCGTCTGACGCACGACGGGCCAGCCCTTATTCAATCCAAGAAAAATGCCAACCCTTGGCAGGGTGAAGTGTTGGCGATCAAAACCCAACTGCATTGCGCAAGCTGCTTTAGAGGTCGTGAGATGAGTAAAAACAGGTACCCCAGACTACTAGGCTTATTGCCGCTGATCGGCACGTTGTTGCTGTCAGGCTGCAACATGACCTTGCTCAATCCCAAGGGCCAGGTCGGTCTGGACGAGCGAAACCTGATCATCACCGCAACGCTGCTGATGCTGTTGGTCGTGATTCCGGTCATCGTCATGACGTTCCTGTTCGCCTGGAAATACCGCGCGTCCAACACCAACGCCACCTACACCCCGAAATGGAACCACTCCACCAAGATCGAGATCGCGGTGTGGGCCGTTCCAATTCTGATCATCATTGCCCTGGGTTACGTCACCTACAAGTCGACCCACGCTCTGGACCCATACAAGCCGCTGGAATCCGACGTCAAGCCGGTGACCATCGAAGTGGTCGCGCTGGACTGGAAATGGCTGTTCATCTACCCGGAACAAGGCATCGCCACGGTCAACAAGATCGTGTTCCCGGCGCACACCCCGATCAATTTCCGGATCACTTCCGACGCCGTGATGAACTCGTTCTTCATCCCTGCGCTGGGCGGCCAGATCTACGCGATGGCGGGCATGCAGACCAGACTGCACCTGATCGCCAACGAGAACGCCGAGATGGACGGTATCTCCGCCAACTACAGCGGCGCCGGTTTCACCGGTATGAAATTCAAAGCGATCGCAACTTCCCAGGAAGATTTCGACGCCTGGGTCAGTGAAGTCAAAAAGGCACCTAAACAGCTTGAACAAGCTGAATACGCAGCCCTTGCCAAGCAGAGCCAGAACAACCCAGTCGAGCTCTACTCCTCGGTCACACCGAACCTGTTCCAGACCATCGTCGACAAGTACGAAGGCATGAAACCAGGCCCGAAAGTGAAGCACGAGAAGAAAGAGAAAGAAGTGGCCGCTACGGACATGGACTCGCATTCAGCTGCCGGGGCAGAGGAGTAAACGATGTTTGGTAAATTAAGTTGGGAAGCGGTCCCGTTCCACGAGCCGATCGTGATGGTGACCATCGCCATGATCGCGCTGGGTGGTCTGGCACTGTTTGCAGGTATCACTTATTTCAAGAAGTGGACCTATCTGTGGACCGAGTGGCTGACGTCGGTCGACCACAAGAAAATCGGCGTGATGTACATCATCGTCGCCATGGTCATGCTGCTGCGCGGCTTTGCCGACGCCATCATGATGCGTACCCAGCTGGCCATGGCCACCGAGGGTTCGCCTGGCTACCTGCCACCTGAACACTATGACCAGATCTTCACCGCTCACGGTGTGATCATGATCATCTTCATGGCGATGCCATTCTTCACCGGCCTGATGAACCTTGCAGTGCCGCTGCAGATCGGCGCGCGTGACGTTGCCTACCCGTTCCTGAACTCCCTGAGCTTCTGGCTGCTGGTTTCCGGCGTAGTGCTGATCAACCTGTCCCTGGGCGTCGGCGAATTCGCCAAGACCGGTTGGGTTGCCTATCCGCCGCTGTCGGGCCTGCAATACAGCCCGGGCGTGGGGATGGATTACTACATCTGGGCGCTACAGCTATCCGGGTTAGGTACGACGCTGACGGGGGTCAACTTCCTGGCCACCGTGCTGAAAATGCGTACCCCTGGCATGAAGCTGATGGACATGCCGATCTTCACCTGGACCTGCACCTGGGCCAACGTCCTGATCGTGGCTTCGTTCCCGATCCTGACCGCTACCCTGGCACTGCTGACGCTTGACCGTTACATGGATTTCCACATTTTCACCAATGAACTTGGTGGCAATCCAATGATGTACGTCAACCTGTTCTGGGCGTGGGGTCACCCTGAGGTGTACATCCTGATCCTGCCGGCGTTCGGCATTTTCTCGGAAGTCATCTCGGCCTTCACCGGCAAGAAACTGTTCGGCCACCACTCGATGATCTACGCATCGGGCGCGATCTCGATCCTGGGCTTCATGGTTTGGCTGCACCACTTCTTCACCATGGGTTCCGGTGCCAGCGTCAACGCCTTCTTCGGTCTGGCGACGATGCTGATTTCCATCCCGACGGGTGTGAAGCTATTCAACTGGCTGTTCACCATTTACCAAGGTCGTCTGCGCTTCACCAGCCAGGTTCTCTGGACCCTGGGCTTTATGGTGACCTTCGCCATCGGCGGCATGACCGGCGTACTGCTGGCCATCCCGGGTGCTGACTTCGTTCTGCACAACAGCCTGTTTGTGATCGCGCACTTCCATAACGTGATCATCGGCGGCGCGGTATTCGGCTACATCGCAGGTTTCGCGTTCTACTTCCCGAAAGCGTTCGGCTTCAAGCTGCACGAAGGCTGGGGTAAAGCAGCGTTCTGGTTCTGGATCTCGGGCTTCTTCGTCGCGTTCATGCCGCTCTATGCACTGGGCTTCATGGGCATGACCCGTCGTCTGAACGCCACCACCAACCCTGAGTGGGTGCCGTACCTGTACGTCGCCATGTTCGGTGCGGTGATGATCGCTGTCGGTATCGCTTGCCAGCTGATCCAGCTCTACGTGAGTGTGCGTGACCGCAAGAAGCCAGAGAACATGTGCGAACACGGCGACCCGTGGAATGCCCATACCTTGGAATGGTCGACCTCGTCGCCACCTCCGTTCTACAACTTCGCTGTGTTGCCGAAAGCCGACTGCATCGATCCGTTCACCGAAGCCAAGGAAAACGGTACCGCGTACCAGGCTCCGGCCAAGTACGAACCGATCCACATGCCAAACAACACCGCCACCGGTGTGGTCATGGGTGCTCTGTTGACCGTGTTCGGTTTCGCGATGATCTGGCACATCTGGTGGCTGGCAATCGCTAGCCTGGCCGGCACCGTGATCTACTTCGTGATCCACGCGGCCCGTGATGATCAAGGCTATATGGTGCCGGTCGACGTGATCGAGCGCATCGAAGCCGAGCAGCACAAGCGTCTGGTAGCGGCCGGGAAAGTCCCAGCCACCGCCACCCGTGTTGAAACCTCGTTGGAACAGGCTTAAACCATGTCGAACTTAGTGACCAATGCTGGACACACCCATGTCGATGGACATGGGCATGATGACCACCACCACGACTCGGGCGAGATGACCGTATTCGGTTTCTGGCTCTACCTGATGACCGACTGCATTCTGTTTGCGTCGATCTTCGCGGTGTACGCGGTACTGGTTAACAACGTAGCGGGTGGCCCGTCGGGCCACGACATCTTCGAACTGCCATACGTACTGGGCGAAACCGCTCTGCTGCTGTTCAGTTCGATCACCTACGGCTTCGCCATGCTGGCGTTCTTCCGTGGCAACAAGAAGCAAGTCCTGGGCTGGTTGGGCATGACCTTCCTGTTCGGCCTGGGCTTCATCGGCATGGAGATCAACGAGTTCCACCTGCTGATCTCCGAGGGCTACGGCCCTAGCCGTTCCGGCTTCCTGTCCGGGTTCTTCACCCTGGTCGGCACCCACGGTCTGCACGTGACCAGCGGTCTGATCTGGATGGCGATCATGATGTACCAGGTGCAGAAAAACGGCCTGACGGCGACCAACAAGACCCGTCTGAGCTGCCTGAGCCTGTTCTGGCACTTCCTGGACGTGGTGTGGATCTGCGTATTCACGGTTGTTTATCTGATGGGGACTATGTAAATGGCTAACGCAGCTCATTCCCACAATGGCCACGACGACGCCGGTCACGGCAGCGTCAAGTCCTACGTCATTGGCTTCGTGCTGTCGGTGATCCTGACCCTGATTCCATTCGGTCTGGTGATGTACCCGACGCTGCCGAAGTCGATCACCCTGTTGATCGTTCTGGCCTTCGCGATCATCCAGGTGCTGGTGCACCTGGTGTACTTCCTGCACCTGGACCGTTCGGCCGCGCAGCGTAACAACGTGATTGCATTTGTCTTCGCCGCGATCGTGATCGTCCTGCTGGTTGGCCTGTCGCTGTGGATCATGTTCAGCATCCACACGTTCATGATGGCGAAGTGAGGTAGACCCGATGTCGCTCAAGCACTTTATCCAAATCACCAAACCGGGGATCATTTTCGGTAACGTGCTTTCTGTGGCAGGCGGGTTCTTCCTGGCCTCGAAAGGGCATGTCGATCTGGCCGTGTTTCTGGCAGCCATGATCGGCACTTCCCTGGTCGTCGCCTCCGGTTGCGTGTTCAACAACTGCATCGACCGCGACATCGACATCAAGATGGAACGTACCAAGAACCGGGTGCTGGTCCAGGGCCTCATCTCCCTGAAACTGGCCCTGATCTATGCGACCGTCCTGGGTGTTCTCGGCGTTGCGTTGTTGTACAAGGTGGCCAACCCGTTGGCCGCTTTGTTCGCCGTGATCGGCTTCGTGATCTACGTCGGCTTCTACAGCCTGTACCTCAAGCGCAAGTCGGTTCACGGCACGCTGGTGGGCAGCCTGTCGGGCGCGATGCCGCCGGTGATCGGTTACGTCGCCGTCAGCAACACTTTCGACATGGCTGCGCTGACCCTGCTGGTGATGTTCAGCCTGTGGCAGATGCCGCATTCCTACGCCATCGCGATCTTCCGCTTCAACGATTACCTGGCCGCATCGATTCCGGTGCTGCCAGTGAAGCGAGGAATCCAGGTGGCCAAGAAGCACATCCTGATCTACATCCTGGCCTTCCTCGTGGCGACCTTGATGCTGACCTTCAGCGGCTACGCCGGCATGAGCTACCTCGCCGTCGCCGCGGCCATGGGCATGTACTGGTTGTACATGGCCTGGACCGGCTACAAGGCAGTGGATGACACGGTCTGGGCACGCAAGCTGTTCGTGTTCTCGATCTTCACCATTACCGCGTTGAGCGTGATGATGTCCCTGGACTTCAAAGTGCCAACCGAGTTGCTGCTGACGTACGCGCCTTAAGCTTCAGATGCAAAAACGAAAAGCCCCGCCTTCGAGAGAAGAGCGGGGCTTTTTGTTGGCGGTTTTTAGTGGCTAGTACAACGCCGAACCCTGTAGGAACTGCCGCAGGCTGTGATCTTTTGATCTTGTTTTTTTAAGATCAAAAGATCGCAGCGTGCGGCAGTTCCTACAGGGGAATACCTTATCTTGTGAATCTGAACTAATCTGTCAAGCCATTGGATCCAATGATCGATCAAGGGGCGCAGATGACTGGACACAAGACTTGCGATGAACGCTTCATCGCGCTGGCCAAAGAGCTTGGCTACGACATCTACGGCGAGAATACCGCTGGCGGGCATTACGCTCCGCTGATTCGGCATCACGATGAGCTCTACATCAGCGGCCTGGTACCGCGGATGAATGGCGAGATTCAGTACCCGGGCCGGGTAGGGCAGGAGTTGTCGCTGGCAGATGCGCAAAAAGCCGCCAGCATCAGTGCACTGCGCGGATTGGCGTTGATCGTCGATGCCGTGGGTTCGCTGGACAAAATCAAGTCGCTACTGCGGGTCACGGTTTACGTCAGATCCACCGGGGATTTTGTCGACCTGAGTGAAGTGGCCAACGGCGCGTCGGATGTCTTCAGTCATGTGTTGGGAGATGCCGGTAAACACACGCGCACCACGGTCGGCGTCTATCAATTGCCGAAAAATGCGGCCATCGAAGTCGACATGATCGCGGCATTGCGGCCGACAGCGCTGTAACGCTCCTGCCGATTAAAATTCAGGCATCAAAAAGCCCCGCGCTGAACCTCAGGGCGGGGCTTTTCCATGTCGATGACGAATACTTCTACGCGGGTGTTGCCTCTAAATGCCAGATTGACCCCGCTGTTGATGGAAATCCATTGCAGGGCGTCGATCAGCTTATAGCAGACACGGTTGGTCGAGAGTCTCGTTATTTCCAAATGAATTAATGAACTGTCAACTATGACAGTGATTAAGCTAGGCGCGCCGGGTGTATACATACTCCGCCAACTAGGTAGCTTTGCTTTGGAGTGAGTCATGTTAACTAACCCGCCAACAATACTAATCGTTGAAGAGGCTGATATTGCCGACCCTATGGCGAACGAGCTGCGCAGTCGCGGTTTCTCCGTTCGCACAAATGGTGTCCGTGAGGGGGATGTGCCGGAGGATATGGGCATTGCACCCGATGAGGTCATGGGCAGTTCCGTATTACCGACAGATTTGATGTTTTATCCATGGCCCTCCAGTGAGGACGAGAGAAGTGCACGAATCAGGAAGTACAGAAAGTATCTGCCGGACCTCGCCATTGTTTTTCTATACCCGGTCTTTTCTCAAGGGCTCCGATTAATACCGCAGAAGTACGACGATATTCGTACTACCAGTATCGAACCTGGGCCTTGGTGTTCGCCTATGCTCGAGGCCGATCGCATATATCGCAACGATTCTAATGTCCCTAAGGTTCGAGTAGCCGCCTGGCCATACTTTTTCTTGAAAGTGAATGTTGTCGATACGCGGATAGGTTCAACCATTGTCTTTCCCCGCAACACTTATGGAGACGTAATTCTGCGCGATCTAGTGCCTTTTGGATAATGATTCAAATGTGGATGTACTCGAGTCTTATTAATACATCGGCGAAGAAAACCTGCGCTGATTGCTCATTAGACAAGCCAAAGAAAAAAGTCCCGCCTTCCAGTGAAGAGCGGGGCTTTTTATTGGCCAGGTTTGGCTCAATGCTTACTGCGCGGCGATGCTGTAACCGTCAAACGCGGTCTGCTGTTGCAGTGCGGTGATGATGTTCTTGCGATTGACCGCCTGTTCCGCACCGGCATTGTCGAGGAACGTTTCGCCTTCCAGCTCGGCTTCATCGCCTTCACCGACGAAAGTGAACCCGAGGAACTCCAGCGCTTCACGGTCAACGTTCAGGCGCGAGCGCGGGGTTCGCATTGGCAAGGTGACGCTGACGCCGTCCTTGCTGATGGTGAACACCTCGACGTCCTTCTTGGCCCGTGCTGCTTTGCTCTTGCCGCTGCTTGGGTTGCTGATGGCCTGGTGAGTCTGGTTCAACACCTTCAGCGCCAGCCCGTAGACGATTTCCTGAAAGGCTGGATCGTCCTTGAAGCTGGAAAGAATGCGGTTGATCGAAAACTTGCTGCTCAGGTCTTCCAGGGCGGCAATGTCGGCAGCCTCGGCGTCCTTCAACTGCTTGAGTTCGCCCATCAGCTCGTAGGCTTTGTCGTCGTCGAAGCTGTCGTGGGCCTGGCGAATGGCGGCGCGCAGTTCGCGGATCTGGTCGCTTTCGCGGGTGGACTGGAAGGCGTCCAGAACCATCTCGCTGATGGTTTTCGCCTGTGGCACGTGTTGTGAAAGATTGATGGAGTTTTCGTATTCCGCTTTGGACGACAAGGTGACTACGGATTCAGCGGTGTTGGAATCGGACATTGAAATTTCACTACTTCTTTAACTTGAATTGAGGCGAGAAAGCACGGGGGCCTTTTCAGGTCGCCTAATCTATTGGACCGGGGCGGCGTTGTCACGGCCCAACAGACAAAGCCGTGCAGGAGCTCAGGTTTACCCCGGTGTATTCAGGTTCATCGAGCGCTCTGCCAACGCGGATGCGGTTGCTTCATCCACCGGCAGTGAAAAGCGAAAAGTCGCCCCGCGCCCTGGAACATCGATCAATTGAATCTCGCGCCCATGCAATTGCAGGATGCGATGCACAATCCGCAGTCCCAGCCCGCCATCACGTCGTGCGCCACCAATGTTGAATGGCCGCAGGAACAAACCTTCGCGCAGCTCCGGGGCTATACCGGGACCGGTGTCGCTGACGGTCACTTCAATAAACGATCCTTGCGGGCGCAAGCCGAGTTCAATTTCCCCACCGGGTGGGGTATGGCGCAGGGCGTTGTCGAACAGGTTGGTCAGCACCCGTTCGATCAATCCCAGGTCGGCACAAGCGGCAGAAACGTTGGGCGCGAACGTGGCCTTCAGCTCGACCTGACGTGCCTCGGCGGTCAGTTCGAATTTCTGGAAGATGTCCTGCGTCAGATCGGTCAGGGAAAAACGCTCCAGCACCGGTTGCACGAAACCGTGCTCCAACCGCACCAGCTCCAGCAGCGACTGCGCCAGACCGCCGACCTTGCGGCTCTGGTCCAGTGCGATGCCGAGGTAGCGGCGGCGGTCGGCGGGGGACAGCGTGGCGTCCTTGAGCGAGAGGGTTTCCAGGTAACCGTGCAGCGAAGCCAGCGGTGTACGCAGGTCGTGGGAAATGTTCGCCACCAGCTCGCGGCGCTCCTGATCCTGGCGGGTCAACGAGCGCCATTGTTCACCGAGGCGCGCCTGCATCTGCCGGAAGGTGGCATCGAGGATGGCAATTTCATCGTGGCTGGCGGCTTTATCCATCGGAGCCGTTGACGGTACCGAGACGGGGACGCCGTCAATGTCGAACCGGCTGACGGTTTCGGTCAGGCGTCGCAATGGCCGGGTGATCAGGGCAAACGCCGTGAGACCGGCGATCAGGCACAGCAGCGCCACCAGTGCGATGGACATCAGGGCGGTATTGAGCGCTGCACTGGTGGCGCCGCGTTCAGCAATGCGGTCGTGGTCTTCGCCGAGCAACACCACATAGAGATAGCCTGCCGGTTTGCCGTCGACCTTGAGCGGCGCGGCGCTGAAGACCTTGAGCCCATCATTGCTGCGCGGATCGTCGCCGGGAATCGGCAGCGCATCGCCCTTGAGCAGGCGCTGGATCGGCGCCAGGTCGACCCGCTCCCGACGTATCCGCCCCTCGGGTGCGGCGCTGCCGACAATCTTGCCCTCGGTGTCCAGCAGATAGACCTCGACACTGGGATTGACCAGCATCAGCTTGCTGAACAGGTCGCGCACGGCATCGGGCATCAGGCCTTTGCTGTCCATCAGCACCGTGTCACGGGCGATGTGTTGCGCCAGATCCCGGGACAACCCTTGCACCACTTCCTGTTCATGCATCTGGTTGGAGCGCACTTGCATCCAGGCCGACGTGCCGCAGCACACCAGCAGCAACACGGCGAACACCAGCGACAGGCGTTGAGTGAGGGTCAGCCTCATGGTGGCGGCTCCTGACTGGAGGCGAATTTGTAGCCGCGCCCCCACACCGTGAGAATGCGTGCCGGCTGCGCCGGATCAGTCTCGATCTTCGCGCGCAGGCGGTTGATGTGTGTGTTGACCGTGTGTTCGTAGCCCTCGTGGCTGTAACCCCACACGGCGTTGAGCAGGTCCATGCGCGAAAACACCTTGCCCGGCTGACGAGCGAAGAAGTGCAGCAGGTCGAACTCCCTCGGCGTTAGATCAAGGCGACGCCCCTCCAGAGACACTTCGCGGGTAATCGGATCGATGGCCAGGCCGTCGATGTTCAAGCCGCCGGCGTCCATTTTCAGGTTGCGGGCCATGGCGTCGACCCGGCGCAGCAGTGCTTTGACGCGGGCTACCAGTTCGAGCATGGAAAATGGCTTGGCCAGGTAATCGTCGGCGCCCAGTTCCAGCCCCAGGATCCGGTGCACTTCGCTGGAGCGCGCACTGGTAATGATGATCGGTGTGTAGCGGGCCATGGCCCTGGCGCGGCGGCAGATTTCCAGGCCGTCGACACCCGGCAGCATCAGGTCGAGAATGAGTGCATCCCAGCTTCCTTGCTGCAGCAGACGCATACCTTCAGTGCCGTCGGCGCAGTGCACTACCTCGAACTGCTCATCACGCAGATGCAGGCAGATAAGGTCGGCGATATGCAGGTCGTCCTCAACCACGAGGACACGTTTGGTCTGTTCCATCCAGCTCAATCCTTCGGCGCAATGAGCGCATTGTGCGGGTTTTTCGGGGCCTGAGTTATCACGAATTATTTAACTTTCCGTGAGGATTTGGCGATCAACCCAAGCCTAGGCTGTGTTCCAAGACTGGCACCTGGAATTTTCGGAGACGAGCATGGTTTCACGACGGCAATTTCTGTTGGCGAGCGGCGGGCTGGGGGTTGCAGCCCTGGCGATCGGTGTATTGCCAAAATTTTCCATGGGCTCTGCGCTGATCAGCGATGCCCGCGCGGCGCAGGTATTCGAAGTGACCCACAGCGACAGCGAATGGCACTCGATCCTGAGCGCCGAGCAATATGAAATCCTCCGTGAGGAGGGCACCGAACGGGCCTATAGCAGCGCGCTGAACAATGAGCACCGTGACGGCACGTTCGCCTGTGCCGGTTGCGATTTACCGTTGTTTTCCTCAGGCACCAAGTTCGACAGCCGTACGGGCTGGCCCAGTTTCTGGGCACCGCTGGAAAAGGCTGTTGCCACCCGGCAGGACCGCTCTTTCGGCGTGCTGCGCGAAGAGGTTCATTGCCGGCGCTGTGGCGGTCATCTGGGGCATGTCTTCGATGACGGACCCAAACCCACTGGTCTGCGCTACTGCATGAACGGTCTGGCGATGACGTTCAAACCGGCGTGATCCCGAAACCCGGTTGATCGCGATTGAAATGACTTAGGAGTCCGTCTCATGAAAGCTTTGTTCACCTGGCGCCGCACGTTGTTAGGGTTGGCAGCCGCCAGCGTCATGGGCCAATGCCTGGCCTTCTCTTTCGGCGCTGAGGATGCAGTCGTCATCCCACCGCCAAGCATTGACGAAATCACCCAGGCCCACAGCGAAACCGTGGTCTTCGCCGGTGGTTGTTTCTGGGGTGTTCAAGGTGTGTTCCAGCACGTCAAAGGTGTGAAGAAAGCCGTTTCCGGCTACGCGGGCGGTGCCGCCAACACCGCGCAGTATGAGCGAGTCAGCAATGGCGATACCGGGCATGCTGAAGCCGTCGAAGTCACCTTCGATCCAGCCCAGGTCAGCTACGGCAGCCTGCTGCAAATCTACTTTTCAGTGGCGCATAACCCGACCGAACTCAATCGTCAGGGACCTGACCATGGGACGCAGTATCGTTCGGCGATATTTGTGCAGAGTCCGGAGCAGCAACGCGTCGCGCAGGCTTACATTGCCCAGCTGGACAGTGCCCGTTCGTTCGACAAACCCATTGTGACCAAACTGGAAACCTACAACGGTTTCTATCCGGCGGAAGAAGAGCATCAGGACTTTCTGACTGAGCATCCGACCTATCCCTACATCGTGATCAACGATCTACCGAAGGTCGCCCAGCTCAAGCAGTTGTATCCGCAGCGGTATCAGGAAAATCCGGTGTTGGTGAAGGCGGGGATGTAAGTGGAAGGGATGAGCGGTTATGGACCTCATCCCGTAATGACATTCTTGCCGGAAATCTTCGACCGATAGAGGGCTTGGTCAGCCCGGGCCATGAGGCCTGTCTGCTGCTCATCTTCAAAGCGCTGGACCACGCCGAAACTCATGGTGACCTGGAAGTCTCCCACTGGCGGCAAGCTGCCAAGTCCATGGCGGATTTTCTCGGCGACAAGCCTGGCATCGGCCAGCGAGGTATCGGGCAGGATCACGATGAACTCGTCACCGCCCCAACGGGCGAGTAGATCGCCTTCGCGCACGCAGCGCTTGACGCTTTCGACCACCTGCACCAATGCAGCATCACCGAGTGCATGGCCGTAGTGATCGTTGATGGTCTTGAAGTCGTCAATGTCCATAGCGATCAGCGCGAGTGGCTGTCGAAAGCGTTGAGCGCGCTCACATGCCTGGGGCAGGACTTTTTCCAGGCGATAGCGATTGGCGACCGATGTCAGTACATCGGTTTCCGCCAGTTTGCGGTTCTCTTCAAGTTGAACCTGCAGTTGCTGATTGACCCGGGACAATTCACGGGTGCGCTCTTCAACGATGGCTTCAAGGGACTGATTGCGTCGTTCGAGTTCTTCCAGCAGACGCTTCTTGTCTTCGATGCTGCGGTGCGCGCCAACCATCCGTGCCACCGAGCCATCGGTATTGCGCGCCAGCACGTAGCCGCGATCTTCGATCCAGGTGTAATTGCCGTCCTGCATGCGGCAGCGATATTCGGCCTGATAGGCAGGCGCACGATGCGTCAGGTAGGCATCGAACTGCGCCATGACGTGCGGGTAATCGTCGGGATGGATCACGCTTTCCCAGGTGAACACATTGTTGTCCAGGGAGTGCGGGGTGTAACCGAGCATTTCGTACCAGCGAGGGTTTCGATAAACGAAACCGGTATTGGCATTCCAGTCCCAAATACCGTCGCTGACCAATTCCAGGATGGTGTGCAGCATGTCGTCGTTCATGTCCGACACGTTGAACTTCAACGGTTCGATGTTCGATGCCTCACCCATCGCTGCTCTCCCTGGCGTCCTGATATCAAAATGACCTGCCTGTCGTGGAGATTAGTGCATGGCGCCTCGGCCCCGCTAGTGCTTGCCCCACATCTGCACGGCGAAGTCGACGAAACGACGCAGTTTCGGCAAACGGTAACGATCCTGGGCGTACACCAGGTGCATCGGCCGGCTCGGAAGTCGATAGCTCTGCATCAGCGCCACCAGTTTTCCATCCTTCAGATCCTGCTCCACCAGCGCATCCGGCACCATCACAATGCCCATGCCGGTGCGCGCGGCCTGATGCAGCCCCGCCGAGCTGTTGATCAGCATCGGACCGCTAACCGCCACCACGACTTCGCCTTCCGGGCCGCTCAGGCGCCATTGTTTTTCCACGGACTGCCAGTCATCGCCGGCAGGGTAGGCAAACGCCAGGCAATCATGGTGTTGCAGGTCCTCTGGCTTTTGTGGGGTGCCCCGGCGCGCCAGATACTCCCTGGAGGCGCACATGGTCAGGGTGTAGTCGATCAGCGGGCGGGCGATCAGGTTCGAAGGCTCGAGTGCACCGAGGCGGAACGCCACGTCAAAGCCATGATCCATCAGGTCCGGACGGCGATTGGTCAGCACCACGTCGAGTTTGACCCGCGGATTGTGCAGGCTGAACTCACTCAATGCGGGCGCCAGGCGTTCGGTGCCGAAGGTCAGCGGGGCAGTGATTCGCAGGGTGCCGCTAGGCTCGTCGAGCGCCTGCTCCGCGAGACGTTCGGAGTCCGCCACCAGCCCTAGCACTTCGAGGCAGCGCTGGTAATACGCGGTGCCAAATTCCGTCAAGCGTTGACGCCGAGTCGTACGGTTGAGCAGGCGCACACCCAAGCGCTGCTCCAACGCTTTGAGGTGATTGCCGACCATGGTCGTGGACATTTCGCACTGCTGCGCGGCGGCGGTCATGCTGCCGGCTTCCACGACTCTTACGTAAACGGTCATTGCCTGGAATAAATCCATTATCAAGCTCAGCTTTTAAATGATTGAAGTTTTACCGCGTTTATCCAGCTCAGGTGGCTAACCATACTGCAAAAACACCGACAATTGCTGGAGCCTGATGTCATGACCGCCGCCTGCCTGATGAGCACTTACCAACCCCTGGCCTTGAGTTTCGACAAAGGCCTGGGCACTCGACTGTGGGATCAGGCCGGTCGTGAATACCTCGACGCGGTGGCCGGTGTGGCGGTGACCAACGTTGGCCATTCCCATCCGAAAATCGTCGCGGCCATCAGCGAGCAAGCCGGCTTGCTGCTTCATACCTCAAACCTCTACAGCATCGACTGGCAGCAACGACTGGCACACAAACTCACCGCGCTGGCAGGCATGGACCGGGCGTTTTTCAACAATTCCGGGGCCGAGGCCAACGAAACGGCGCTGAAAATCGCTCGGCTTTATGGCTGGCACAAAGGCATCGAACAGCCGCTGGTGGTGGTCATGGAGAACGCTTTCCACGGTCGGACTCTTGGCACCCTGTCCGCCAGCGACGGACCGGCGGTCAGATTGGGTTTCAACAAATTGCCGGGAGATTTCGTCAAAGTCCCGTTCGGCGATCTCAGGGCGCTGGACCAGGTGCAGCAGACCCACGGCGCGCGCATCGTGGCGATTCTGATGGAGCCGATCCAGGGCGAAAGTGGCGTGCAACTGGCGCCGCCCGGTTATCTCAAAGCCGTGCGTGAACTGTGCAACCGGCGCTCGTGGCTGATGATGCTCGATGAAATCCAGACCGGCATCGGCCGGACCGGCCAGTGGTTTGCCTTCCAGCACGAAGGCATCGTCCCCGACGTCATGACCCTGGCCAAAGGCCTGGGCAACGGCATCCCGATCGGCGCTTGCCTGGCCCGTGGCAAAGCTGCCGAACTTTTTACCCCCGGCAGCCACGGCAGCACGTTCGGCGGTAACCCGTTGGCCTGCCGGGTCGGTTGCACCGTGTTGGAGATCATCGAAGAACAAGCGCTGCTGGACAACGCACGGCTACAGGGCAAACACCTGCTCGACAGATTGCGCATGGAATTGGCGGATAACCCGAACGTAAAAGCGATTCGCGGCCAGGGCCTGATGATCGGCATCGAACTCAAGCAACCGATCCGAGACCTGAGCCTGATCGCCGCACGGGATCATGCCTTGTTGATCAACGTAACCCGGGGCCAGACCATTCGCCTGCTGCCACCGTTGACGATTGATGAGCGGGAGGTGGAAATGATTGTGAGAGGGGTGAGCCGGGCGGTGTCTCAGTAGTGATATCGACACATCAGGACACGTACTTCGCCGTTCTCGACTGTGTAAATCAAGCGATGTTCAGCAGTAATCCGGCGTGACCAGAAACCGCTCAGGTTGTACTTGAGCGGTTCAGGTTTTCCCAAACCGTTAAACGGTTCACGCTGGATTGCTTTGATTAAAAGGTTAATACGCTTGAGTCCTGCCTTGTCGTTCTGCTGGAACCAAAGATAATCGTCCCAACCCTCGGGTGTGAACTCGATGTTCATTCTTCAATGAGCTGTCTGGTCGTGGTTTTCCCTGCCCGTAAATTGCCGATTGATTTGATCAACCGTTCAGCATTGGCTGGGGAGCGGAGTAAGTAAGCGGTCTCTTCAAGAGAGTTGTATTCCGCCAGCGACATCATCACCACCGGTTCGCCTTTCTGGCGAGTGACCAGTAATGGTGCTCGGTCTTCATTGACGCGATCCATGGTTTCCGCCAGATGTGCGCGTGCGTTGGTGTAGTTGATAGTGTCCATCGTTTTGTCCTCGCTCAATGCAGAGAACGTACAGAAATGAGTACATGGTAGCAAGGCGATACCTACGAGTGGTTGTGACGCGGACGACTTATCCACGTTTATCTCAAGTATTTCCGAAGCTTCCTCAGGACGTTTCCGAGAACGCTGTAATCCCGATCTGATTCAAACTTCTTCTATGCATCTGCACTGACGAAAGCCGTAACTTCAGCCCCATCCATCAACTGAATCTTCGAACCACCAAACCCTTCGAACAACCGCTGATGCGCAGCAAATCCACTGCAGTCCTCACGCAGCCGATAGCTACCGGCCCACTCCAGCAACGCAATCAACAGCGCATCCTCCTCATCCCGTTTCGCCTCGCGCTGGCGAATATTGGCGATGCAGGTTTCATCGTCCACGGTCAGCCAGACCAGCGCAGTCGCTCGATGCAACAGCTCGCTGACGATCCAGCCGTAAACACCTTCGATCACCCATCGCTCTTTACTGGCCGCGATCCGTGCCATGGCCAATGCTTCGGCGCGGGGGCGGGCGATGCTGTGTTCGTCGGATAGCCAGTGAATCAGGTCGAGATCGGTCCATGGCGCCCGCATTTGCTCGGCCAGGCGTTGCGCCAGCCAGCTCTTGCCGGAACCGGAGTTGCCTATGATCAGGGTTCGGGTGAGGTCCATGAGCGACACTGATTTGTTGTAGGAGCAAGCCTGCTCGCGAAGGCGGTGGGGCAGGTATCACAACAGTGACTGCCAAACTGCATTCGCGAGCAGGCTCCCACAGGTTTATTAATCATCATCCTCAGGCGCCACCATCCGCGTCTTCGGCGAGCCATTGGAATTGTGCTGAAAAATATCCCGTGGCTGCCCCTGTTCATTGAAGAACACCTGGCCGATGCCTGCCGAGTTCCACAGCCGTTCGCCCGCTTCAGCATGCTCCGGAACGTGCGGCACGATGCGCATGCGCCGACGTTTGGTCAGCCAGTTAAGAGGCGAGCGCGGCGAGTACAGCCAGCGGTTGAGGCGGTCGAACCATTCCAGCAGGGTCGGCGGGAATTCGTTCTTGATGCCGCTGCTGGTGATTTGCCAGATTCGCGGCCCGGCCTTGCGGTGTCGGATCAGCACTTCGTAGACGAAGGAATAATGCACATCGCCTGAGAGCACCACGTAGTTACCCGGTGTACGAGAGTGTCGGAAAATGTTCAGGATCACCTGCGCCGCCCCGCGATGGGCCATCCAGTTTTCCGCGTCCACCAACAGTGGATAACCGCACCAACTGAACACCCGTTGTACGGTTTCGATCAGTTTGACGCCGAACACCGGCGCCGGCGAAACGATGATTGCCGACGGGTGATCCAGCAGTTCCTGTTGCAGTTCACTGAGGGCTTCCCAGTCCAGCAGACCCGAAGGTTGCTTGAGCGTCATCTCGCTGCGCCAGCGCCGCGTGCGGGTGTCGAGCACCACCATCGCCGGGCTGGTAGGCAGCACGTAATGCCAATTTTGAAAGCGCAGCAGTTCGTCGATTAACGCGTCCTGCACCGGGCTGTCGAGGTAGCTATCCTGCCCGGTGGCAATCAACGAGCGGGCCTTCTCCAGTACGCCGCTGAACGCATCCGGATTGTTGCCCCAACCCTGGCACAACAGGTAGGCGAGCAACGCGTTGCCGATGATGCGTTTGGAGAACGGATGGCCGTAGGCCGTTTCCTCCCATTGCGCGGAAAGATTCCAGTCATCGGTAATGTCGTGGTCGTCGAAAATCATCAGCGTCGGCAAATGCGCCAGCGCTCGCGCGACGTTGCCCAGGCCAGCCTTGAAACCGTCGATGCGCGTCTGTTCCTGCGCATAACGCTCACGCCGTTCCTTGATCAGTTTCGGCGGCTTTGGCGCGATCAGCGACCAAGGCGTCGGCGACCAGACCAACAAATACATGGCCATGACTTCAGCGAAAGTCACCAGATGATTGTCGGCACTGCTGCTGGTGAAAATCGGCTTGCGCACACCGCCGAAGAATCGATCGCGCAGGGTTTCGTTGCTCTTCAGTGCCGGCAGCAAATCGGCGCGGTGGTAATAGCAGGCAGCGTGGCCGTACAGCTCGGCGCTGTCGCTGACGACGGCGCCTTCGAGGTGTTCGCCGAACAGGCCCAGCCGCTCGATCAAGGCATGAATCGCTCGCAGCATTGGCCCGGCGACATCGTCGGCGTATACCTGATCGCCGCTCATCATCAACAGCGCGGGGCGATCCTTGGCTTCGTGTTCTTGCGCCAACAGGGCATCGACGCAGAGCAAACCGTCGGTCGCCGGGTGATGGGGTTTGCGGCAGGAACCGTGCAGCAACTGATCGATCCTTGAGCGCAGGACGAAATTCGGACGCCGAGCATCACCATAAAGCAGATGCGGCGCCCAATCGGCGATGCCGGTGCCATCATCCATCAGCAGGTCGTACTCGATCCGCTCGTCATAGGGCAGGGCACTGTCCAGTTGCACATCGATCAAATGCACGAAAGCCTGAGTGCCCACCGCAATCACTGTGCATTGCCCGTCGTCGAGACGGATATCGGCAACGCCCTGCAAACGCAGAGTCAGCTCCTGCGCACGTGACCCCACCAGCCACAGCACCAGCCGAGTGGGTTCCAGACGTCGCAACAGCGGACCGGCGAGCACCGGTGGCAGGGAATGAAGATCGGCGGGCGGTGGCAGCGTTACGGACATCCGGGTCAAGGCTCTTGGAAGCGCAGAGGCGGGCGATGATAGCGCAGGTGGCGGCGGGACAGGCTATTGTGAATCGGCGACGCCGTTTGTCGGCGCTTTGAACAAGTTTTCCGGATGCAGTGAGGAACCCATGAGCAGATTTATCATGCCGGCATTGGCCATTTTGATCCTGGCCCAATCCCCGGCCTACGCCATCAATGACAAGTACCGCAAACAGCTTGAGGCGTCCGGTTGCACACAGGTCAGCGAGCTGGAAGGCTGCGATATCCACAAGAGCAAGGCCGAGAACGCCAAGGCCGGTTTCAGCAACCCGCAAGCACCGGCCGCCGCCGACAGCGCCACGACACAGACCCCTTTTGCCGGGCAATGGGTCGCCAAGAGTGATGCCGGTGCGACCGTCGCCACCATTCGCATCGATTCCAAAGAGAACGTCTGGGTCAACGGTGAGCGGGTCAAGGCCAAGCGCACCGATGGCACGCTGCAATTTCGTCAGGGCAAGCTCACCTTCACGATCCAGGGCGACCGACGGTTGGAGAACGAGGACTACTGGACCGACAGTGATGCCGGAACCAAAGGGCCGATTCAGATCGAATAGACGAGGAGGGGGCTGCCACACCTGTCATGAAATGAAAAGCCATTGTCGCCTGATGAGAAGCGTCGCATCAGGCCGCGACCTACAGTCCAATCAACGCAATTCGATGCCACAGCCAACTTGCAGATTGGAGAATAAAAATAATGGCCAAAGCCGTACGCTTTTACGAAACTGGTGGTCCCGATGTTCTTCGCTATGAGGACGTCGAAGTCGGCGAACCCGGTCCTGGCCAGGTCCGTCTTCGTCATGTAGCCGTTGGCCTGAACTATGCCGACACCTACTTTCGCAATGGTACCTATCCGATCCCGATGCCCAACGGCATGGGGGTTGAAGCCTCCGGCGTGGTCCAGGCCATCGGCGAGGGCGTGACCAACGTCCAGGTGGGCGACCGCGTCACTTACACCGGTTTCCTCAACACCCTCGGCGCCTACAGCACCGAGCGCCTGATCCCGGCCGCGCCGCTGATCAAGCTGCCGGAAACCATCAGCTTCGAGACCGCCGCCGCGATGACCATGCGCGGGCTGACGTCCTCGTACCTGATGCGCCGCATCTACGACTTCAAGGCCGGCGACAGCATTCTGCTGCACGCGGCTGCCGGCGGTGTCGGCCTGATCGTTTCGCAGTGGGCAAAATTGCTCGGGCTGAACGTGATTGGCACCGTGTCGACCGAACAAAAGGCTGAAATAGCCCGGGCTCACGGTTGCGACCACACGATCAATTACAGCCATGAAGACGTCGCCGCTCGCGTTCGCGAATTGACCGATGGCGTGGGCGTCAACGTCGTGTTCGACAGCGTTGGCAAGAACACCTTCATGGGTTCGCTGGATTCGTTGAAGCCTCGTGGCCTGATGGTCTGCGTGGGTACCGCGTCCGGGCCGATCCCGGCGTTCGACCCAGTGATGCTGGCGATGAAAGGTTCGCTGTACCTGACCCGTCCGGCCCTGGCCAACTACATCAGCGACCCGGCCGAAAAAGCCGAGCTGGCCGGTGAGTTGTTTGACCACGTCGGCAGCGGCCGAATCAAGATCGAGATCAACCAGCACTACGCGTTGCAGGACGCGGTGCAGGCCCATCGCGACCTTGAGTCACGCAAGACCACCGGCTCGTCGATTTTCGTCATTTAAGGAGCTGCCAGCCATGAAAGTCGAACAATTGACTGCCACCATTGGCGCCGAACTGATCGGCGTCAACCTCGCCGACGCCGTGCACGACGACGGTCTGTTTGCCGAGATTCGTGCCCAGCTGCTCAAGCATCGAGTGGTATTCCTGCGTGACCAGGAAATCTCCCGCGCCGATCACGTGGCCTTCGCCCGTCGCTTCGGCGAGCTGGAAGATCACCCGGTGGCCGGCAGCGATCCGGAGCATCCGGGACTGGTGCGGATCTACAAGAATCCGGACCAGCCGATGGACCGTTACGAAAACGCCTGGCACACCGATGCGACCTGGCGCGAAGCACCGCCGATGGGTTGCGTGCTGCGCTGCGTGGAATGCCCGCCAGTGGGCGGCGACACCATGTGGGCGAACATGGTCGAGGCTTATGCGCGTTTGCCTGAAGACGTGAAGCTGAAGATTGCCGACCTGCGCGCCCGTCACAGCATCGAAGCAAGCTTCGGTGCGGCCATGCCGATCGAGAAGCGCCTGGCGCTCAAGGCGATGTACCCGGACGCCGAGCACCCGGTGGTGCGCACGCACCCGGAAACTGGCGAGAAGGTGCTGTTCGTCAACGCCTTCACCACGCACTTGAGCAACTACCACACCCCTGAGCGGGTGCGTTTTGGCCAGGACGCCAACCCGGGCGCGGGTGAGTTGCTGCGCTACCTGATCAGCCAGGCGTACATCCCTGAGTATCAAGTGCGCTGGCGCTGGAAGCCCAACAGCATCGCCATCTGGGACAACCGCAGTACCCAGCACTACGCCGTCATGGATTACCCGCCATGCCATCGCAAGATGGAGCGCGCCGGGATCATCGGCGAAAAGACGTACTGATCCACCCCCTCTGCATACGCACTCGTGAATACGTCTGCCCGGCACGACCCCGGGTGGGCGGGACAATCATAAGAACTGGAGTAAATCATGCAATTCTTCGACGATTCCCTGCACCCGGAAAACATGGAAAAGGTGGTCATCACCGTGGCCCCGTACGGCCCGGAATGGATGCCGGAAGACTTCCCGGAAGACATCCCGCTGACCATGGATGAACAGGTCCAGAAAGCGGTCGAATGCTACGAAGCCGGTGCCACGGTGCTGCACTTGCACGTGCGTGAACTGGACGGCAAGGGCTCCAAGCGCCTGTCGAAATTCAACGAGCTGATCGCCGGTGTGCGTGAAGCCGTGCCAGACATGATCATCCAGGTCGGTGGTTCGATCTCCTTCGCTCCGGAAAGCGATGGTGAAGCCGCCAAGTGGCTGTCCGACGACACTCGCCACATGCTGGCCGAGCTGACGCCGAAACCGGATCAGGTCACCGTCGCGATCAACACCACCCAGATGAACATCATGGAGTTGCTGTATCCGGAGTACCTGAAGGGCACTTCTCTGGACAACCCGATGATCCACGCGGCCTACAGCGAAATGACCGTACCGGCCGGCCCGGCCTGGGTCGCCGAGCACCTCAAGCGCCTGATGGACAACGGTATTCAGCCGCACTTCCAGCTGACCGGCATGCACGCTCTGGAAACCCTTGAGCGCCTGGTACGCCGTGGCGTCTACAAAGGCCCGCTGAACCTGACCTGGATCGGCATCGGCGGCGGTTTCGACGGCCCGAACCCGTTCAACTTCTTCAACTTCATCCACCGCGTTCCGAACGGTTGCACCCTGACTTCCGAGTCGCTGCTCAAGAACGTACTGCCGTTCAACACCATGGCGATGTCCATGGGGCTGCACCCGCGTGTGGGCAACGAAGACACTATTATTGATCACAAGGGCGAGCGTTTCGGCTCGGTCGCGCAGATCAAGCAAACCGTGCGCATCGCCCACGAGCTGGGTCGCGAAATCGCTACCGGCAAAGAAGCCCGCGAGATCTACCGCATCGGCGTGGAGTACCAGAGCATCGAAGAAACCCTGCTCGCCAACGGTATGGCCCCCAACCGCAAGGCTGGGCAAAAAGGTGTGCCGCAACGCGGCTGACCTGTGGTCCGGACGAGGGGCCGTGACCTCTCGTCCGCTGCACTGCAACACGCTTGATAACAACAATAAATAAAAGCTTTTGAGGAGGCTGCATGGCCTTTCACCCAATCGCCGCCGACGATGACGACTCCAACGAAGTCGGCGTTGCGCGCCAATATGCCTGGATCGTCTTTGCACTGACGTTCGGCCTGTTGATTTCCGATTACATGTCGCGTCAGGTCCTGAACGCGGTGTTCCCGCTGCTCAAGGGCGAATGGGCCTTGAGCGACGGCCAGCTCGGGTTGCTCAGCGGCATCGTTGCCCTGATGGTCGGCCTGCTGACATTCCCGCTGTCGTTGATGGCTGACCGTTTTGGCCGGGTCAAAAGCCTCGCGCTGATGGCACTGCTGTGGAGCCTGGCCACGCTGGGTTGCGCCGTGGCGCAGGACTACCAGCAAATGTTCATTGCCCGGTTCATGGTCGGCGTTGGCGAGGCGGCCTACGGCAGCGTCGGCATCGCGGTGGTGATTTCGGTGTTTCCGAAACACATGCGCGCCACCCTGGCCAGTGCCTTCATGGCCGGCGGCATGTTCGGCTCGGTGCTGGGCATGGCGTTGGGCGGTGCGATCGCGGCCAAGCTCGGCTGGCGCTGGTCGTTTGCCGGCATGGCGCTGTTCGGCCTGGTGCTGGCGGTGCTTTACCCGATCATCGTCAAGGAAGCGCGCATTGCGCCCAAGCGTGCAGCGCAACTGGCGAACAAGGTGGCAGCGGTCAAGCGTCCATTGCGTACGCTGTGGTCCAGCCGTTCGGTGGTGGCTACCTACGTCGGCAGTGGCCTGCAGCTGTTCGTCGGCGGCACGGTGATGGTGTGGATTCCCAGCTACCTCAATCGCTACTACGAAATGCCTACGGACAAGGCTGGCGGTATGGCGGCGATCATCGTGTTGTGCAGCGGCGCCGGGATGATCCTGTGCGGCATTCTCAGCGATCGCCTGTGCCGTAACTCGCCGGAGCGCAAGGTCAGCCTGGCCATCGCTTTTTGCCTGGGTAGCTGCCTGCTGCTGTCGGCGGCGTTTGCCTTGCAGGCGGGGCCGGTGCAACTGCTGCTGATCTGCCTGGGCATGTCGATTGCCACCGGTACCACCGGCCCGGCCGGCGCGATGGTTGCCAACCTGACCCATTACTCGGTCCACGGTACGGCGTTCGCCACGCTGACCCTGGCCAATAACCTGCTGGGCCTGGCGCCCGGGCCGTTCCTGACGGGTCGCGTGTCCGACCTTATCGGCCTGCATGCCGCGTTCCAATTGGTGCCACTGGTCAGCCTCGCGGCGGCAGCGGTGTTCTTTTATGCCAAGTGTCATTACCAAAAAGATATCGCCCGGCTTGAAGGTCAGAGCGTGCCTGAACCTGTCAGTGCAGCCGGGATAGAGGTGAAGTTGTGAGTCGTCGTTTACAGATTGATGTGTTTTTCGATTTTATCTGCCCATGGTGCCTGATCGGCAAACGCCAATTGGAGCATGCGCAGGTACAGTTCCTCAGTCGCCACCCGGACGTGAAGATCACCACGGTGTGGCATGGCGCGCAGTTGTTGCCGCAGTTGCCGGTACAGGGTGAGCCCTTCGCCGATTTCTACCGCAAGCGCCTGGGTAATGCCGACGCCGTGACCATGCGTCAAGCCCAGGTGCAGCAGGCTGCCGGAGCGGTAGGGCTGGCCATCGACCTCAGCCGCATCGAGACGATGCCCAACACCGCCGACGCCCATCGTATGTTCGAGCGTGTCAGTGAACTGGGTAATACCGCTCAGCGTGAAATGTTGCTTGAACGACTGTTCGCCGCTTACTTCCTGAGACGCGAGAACCTCGGCTGCCGTGAGACCTTGCTCGATATCGCCCGCTCCTGCGGCGTCGATACCAACGTGGTGCTCGATTGCCTGAAGGGCGACGGTACGCCATTTGAAGGATCGCCCGACGCAACCAGTGGCGTGCCGAGCTTTCAGTTCGACCGCCGAATGACGGTCATCGGTGCGCAACCGGCCCAGGCGCTGCTTGCGGCCATGAACCAGGCAATCAAGGACAGTGAACTCGAGCGGCAACCGGCATGACTCGGCGCATCCCCGTACCTGCCGGGAAATACCCGCAGGCCGGTGGCCGTGCGCTGTTCGAATTCGAAGACAAAAGCCTGGCGTTGTTCAATGTCGATGGACAGCTGTTCGCCATCGACGACAGCTGCCCGCACCAGGGCTCCTCGCTATGTGGCGGGCGCCTTGATGGCCGGGTGATTCAATGCCTCGCCCATGGTTTGCGCTTCGATTTGCACAGCGGCTACTTGCTCAATTCCACCCAGGTCAAAGTCAACAACTACCCGGTCGAGATCATCGACGGCCAGGCGTTTATCGTGATTGTTCCCGAGGAGGCCGCGCCATGAGCGCCATCGCCCTTACCCGTATCCATAGCCGCACACGCGAGTTGGCCCCGGGCTTTATCGTCAGCCTGATCGTCGCGGCCGCCGCGTCGTTTTTGTCCGAGCACTACGGTGCGCCCGTCATGTTGTTCGCCCTGTTGCTGGGCATGGCGCTGAATTTTCTCGCCGATGACGGCCCGTGCAAGGCCGGGGTCGAGTTCACGGCGCGCACCGTGTTGCGTATCGGCGTGGCGCTGCTGGGCATGCGCATCACCCTCGAACAAATGGCAGCGCTGGGCTGGAAGCCGATTGCGCTGGTGGTGATTCTGGTGGTGGTGACCATCAGCGTTTCCGTGATCGCGGCCAAGGCCCTGGGCTTTCAACGCCTGTTCGGCATGCTCACCGGTGGCGCGACGGCAATTTGCGGTGCTTCGGCGGCACTGGCACTGGCGGCGGCGCTGCCGAACCATCCGCAGAAAGAACGCGCGACCTTGTTCACGGTGATCGGCGTTTCCGCGCTATCGACCTTGGCGATGATCGTCTATCCGATGATCGCGAACTGGCTGCAGTTGTCGCCGCAGGTGGCGGGCGTGTTCCTCGGCGCCACCATCCACGACGTGGCCCAGGTGGTCGGCGCCGGTTACAGCATGTCGACCGAGACCGGCGACACGGCCACGGTGGTCAAATTGATGCGGGTTGCGATGCTGCTGCCGGTGATCGTCACCGCCGCCATGATTACTCGCATGCAGGGCGCCGATCCGACCGGCAAGCGTCCACCGTTGCTGCCGTGGTTCGCCGTTGGTTTTCTGATTCTTGCGTGCATCAACAGCACCGGTTGGATAGCCCCGGCGGTGCAGGGTTCGGTCAACGAATTGTCGCGCTGGTGCCTGGTGATTTCCATCAGTGCCCTGGGCATGAAGACTCGGCTCAAGGAGCTGGCCTCGGTCGGTATCAAGCCAATCCTGCTGATGGTCGGGGAGACGGTGTTCCTGGTCGTGCTGGTGCTGTTGCTGCTGCACTGGGGGCTCTGAGAACGCAAGGTTTATGGCAGGGCTTCACTGGGCTGGCTCCTCGTCACAGTGAAGCTCTCGACCGGTGTCACAAACACCGGTCTTTACACGGCGACTGTACCAGCAGTCGCCGTTTTTTTTGTTCGCGATATCACGAGGTCTTCGGAGGGAGAGCGTCCGTCGGGGCTTTGGCCGAGCCCTGCTTTTGTGCGCGCCACGTCGCCGGCGGCATGCCGAACTGGCTGATGAACCAGCGCGTAAACGAACTCGCCATCGAGTAGCCGAGCATGTCGGCAATGCGGCTGAGCGGGTAGTTCGGGTTTTCCAGGTAACGCAGCACCAGGTCGCGGCGCACGTCGTTGATCACGTCGTTGAAGGCACAGCCGTCTTCCTTGAGGCGGCGTTGCAGGGTGCGCACGTTCATGCCCTGGGTCTGAGCGATCTGCTCGATGGTGGCGCGCCCCATCGGCAACAGCATGTAGATGGCCTTGCGCACTTCGAACAGCAACGAGGCGCCTTCGTCGTTCTGCAGCGAATCGAGGTAGCTTTGGGCGTAACGGGCCATGGCGGGGTCGGCATGGGGGTTGGGCAGGTCGAGGCTGGTATTGGGACAGACGATGCCGTTGAACTCGCTGCCGAACTCCAGGTTGCAACCGAACAGGCGCCGATGCAGTTGCAGGTTGTCTGGTGGCTGGTGCATGAAATTGACGCTGTAGGGATGCCAGTGGCTGCCGAGCAGCGCGGCACACAGCCGGAACATCACACCGATGGCCAGCTCCGTGGCCTGCTTGCTGGGCATCGGCGACTCGGTGACCACCTCTTCGCGGATGATCACCATTTTTCCGGCCTCTTCGACGAAGATCGCCAGCGAATTGTTCATCAGGTGCCGATAGTTCAGCACCACCTGCAAGGCATCGCGCAAGGTACGCTGGTGGCTAAGCAGCAGGCTGACCACCCCGAAGTCCGAGAGCTGGCGCGACTCGGCCATGCTCAGGCCAAAGGTCTGGCAACCGCTGGCGGCCGCCGAGTCTTCCAGCAGGCGCACGGCGGCATCGATGGTGATGCGTGATTCAGGGGCTTGCAACTGGGCTCTGCTCAGGCCTGCGCCGGCCAATACGTCACGCGGGTTGAACCCCAGGTACTGGGTAACCTCCAGGTAGTTGGTCAACACGGCGGCGCGAACAAACTTGGGCATTCGAAGGTCTTCCCTGGGCCGATGGCAATTGGCGTGAGCGTGGCGACTATATCCAGCACGTGGGCTGTTGAACAGTTGTCATGTAAGGGATGTTTTGCTGCTGTCCCGTGCCCTGTGAACTGCACGATACGGAGCGATCGCACCTCATCCGTTGATTACAGTGACCCTGCGCCAACCTGCGCTGATTTTAGACCATGGGTCACACGTCTGAGTGTCCGACAATTTGTCATCAAAAGAAAAGTGCATGACGTCCAATGTAAAGCGTAGCGGGTGGGCGCTCTTTAATGTCGACACTACAAAAAGCCCCTGGCGAAAGAGCCAGTCGAGTCATCGAGAAAGCAAAGGTGTTGACGTGGACAAACTGCAAACTGCTGCCACCGTTTTGATCGTACCCGGTCTGCGCGAGCACGTTGCCGAACATTGGCAAACGCTGCTGGAAGCCAGATTGAGCAAAGTACGCAGCGTGCCGCCGCTCGAGACCGACAAGCTCGATTGCCAGGCGCGTGTCCGGGCGATCCAGCACGAACTTGAACAGATCGACGGGCCGGTGATTCTGGTTGCCCACAGTGCCGGTGTGTTGATGGTCGCGCACTGGGCTGCGCAGTTCACTCGTCCGATCAAGGGTGCTTTGCTGGCCGCGCCACCGGATCTGAATGCGGCGTGGCCCGCCAATTACCCATCCCCTGAAACCCTGCGCAGCAACGGTTGGGATCCTCTACCCAAAAACCGACTGCCCTTCCGTAGCCTGGTGGCTGCCAGCACCAACGATCACCTGGCCAGCCTGGACGCTGCCACTCACCTGGCCCATGGCTGGGGCGCCGAATTGCTCAATCTGGGCGATGTCGGCCACCTCAACCCGGCGGCCGGTTTCGGTCACTGGCCCCAGGCCGAAGAACTCATCCTGGAGCTGGACCGCTAGTACAGGAGCCAGTCGGGCCGCATCCCGACCGGCATTTGCCCTCACCCCTGAAACGCTGGCCTCACCTGGCCGCGCGAGGGCGGCTGCGCTAAAAACAAATACAAAAAGGCGGAGACAACGCAATGCACAACAACAATAAGAGTCACGGCTTCACCACGACACGCTACACCTTGCTGGCGTCGGCCATTCTGGCCGCCATTATGCCGGCCGCACATGGGGCAGAGATTGAGACGGGTAACCCGGACTGGACCATGCGAATCGATAACACCATCAAGTACAACTACGGCGTACGCACCGAAAGTGCTGACAAGCGCATGTTGGCAACGCCGAACAACAACGACGGCGATTACAACTTCCGCAAGTCCGGGACCAACATCACCAATCGCGTCGACTTGCTGACCGAGATGGACGTGGTCTACCAAAACCACATGGGCTTTCGCGTCAGCGCCGCCAGCTGGTACGACAAGGCTTACGAGAACACCGGCTCCAACTCCAACCCGTTCGTCAACGGCAACGGTTCGACGTCGGGCCTGATCGCCAACGACCCGCGCCTGGCCCCGGTTACCAATGACAACGTTGGCACTGGCAGCCCGCACCTGAGCAACTATGCCCAGCGTTACTACACCGGTCCGTCCGGCGAAATCCTCGATGCCTTCGTGTTCTACAGCACTGAAGTGGGCGAGGAGTCGATGCTGAGCTTCAAGGCTGGCCAGCACAACGTGTTCTGGGGCGAGACCATTCTCAACCCGGTGCACTCGATCAGCTACGGCCAATCCGGCCTCGACCTGGCCAAACTGGCCGCGTCGCCAGGCACCGAAGCCAAGGAGCTGTTCGTTCCGCGTAATCAGCTGTCGATGTCGTTCACGGTCAACCCTGAACTGACCCTGGCGGCGCAGTACTTCCTCGATTGGGATGAAGCGCGCTTGCCGGAAGCGGGCACCTATTACGGCGGTTCCGACCTGGTCGGTTTCGGTGCGCAATCGTTCCTGTTGGGCAACACCAACGCCGTGGTTCCGGGCAGCCCGCTGGGTTGTGGCCTGGCGCCGTGCAACGGTTTGACCAACGTCCGTCGCGGCCATGACCTGACACCGGACAAGCGCGGCGACTGGGGCCTGATGGCCAAGTGGTCGCCAGCCTGGCTGGACGGCACCCTCGGCGTTTACTACCGCGAAACCTCGGAAATCCTGCCGCAAGCGTGGCTGGATGCCAGGGGCATCAGCTCGGCCAACGCCAACGGCACCCGTCCGGCAGGGCAAGTGCCAGCGGTCGTCAACACGCTCAACTCGCTGAACACTGCCACCTATCAAATGGCCTACGCCGACAACATCAAGATCGTCGGCCTGAGCCTGTCCAAGGACGTCGGCGGGGTGAGCGTGGGTTCCGACCTGAACGTTCGTCACAACATGCCGCTGGCCAGTATTCCGGCGATTGTCAGCACTACCAGTCCGCTGGGTCTGGGCCAGGGTCTTGGCCTGTTGCCGGCGCGCACGGCTTCCACCGGCGTGATTTATGACACGCCGGAGAAGGGCGACAGCATGGCCGCCACCGGCGACACCCTGCACTGGACGCTCAACGGTCTGATGACCATGCCGAAAACCCCCGTGTTCGATTCGGCGACCCTGCTCGCCGAGTTGTACTACAGCAACTTGCTCAAGCTCGATAGCAAGAATGAAGCGCTCTACAAAGGAAAGAGCACCTACCGCGGCATCGATCAGCCGACCCGGGATAACTGGGGTATCGCGGTCAACTTCACACCGACCTGGTACCAGGTGTTTCCCGGTGTTGACCTCAACGCGCCGATGTCGATCAACCTCGGTCTCGATGGTGTGTCACCGGTCTCCGGTGGCGGTGCCAAAGACACCGGTAACTACGCAGTCGGCCTGGGTGCCGTTGTGTACAACAAATACTTTGTCGACCTGAAGTACGTGGATTCTTTCGGCAAGGCCGACAAGTGCAATGTCAGTGGTGTGAGTACCGGTCCGAATGGCGGTGACGGCGCTGCGCCGAACGCCTTCAGCGGCAACGAAAACTACGCCTGTTACGCCGGTGGCTACTCAGCCTTTTCCGGTGGTGGTGCAACGACTGAGGACCGTGGCGCTGTTTACCTGACGATGAAAACCACTTTTTGATTCACCACTGATTTGCTCAATGCAAGCAGGAGAATAACAACATGAAATTCGTAAAAACCGTGTTGGCCGCTTCGCTGGCCATGGTCCTTGCCGCTCAGGCACAGGCCGCTGTATCAACCCAGGAAGCCGCCAAATTGGGCAGCAACCTGACTCTGGTGGGCGCCGAAAAGGCCGGGAACGCTGATGGTTCCATTCCTGCCTACAACGGTGGCCTGACCACGCCGCCAGCCAGTTTCAAAGCCGGCGACAGCATGCGCCCGGATCCGTTTGCCAATGAGCAACCGTTGCTGGTGATCGACGGCAAGAACGTCGATCAGTACAAGGGCATGCTCAGCGCCACCACCGTGGAACTGGCCAAGCGTTTTTCCACCTTCCACGTCAACGTGTTCCCGACCCACCGTACCGTCTCGCTGCCAAAAGCGGTGCTGGACAATGGCGTGAAAAACGCCACCGATGCCAAGTCGCTGGAAGGTGGCCTGGCCATCGACAACGTGCTGCCAGGCGTGCCGTTCCCGATTCCGCAGTCGGGTAACGAAGCGATGTGGAACTTCCTGCTGCGCTACCAGGGTGTCAGCATCAGCTCCAAGTACGACTCCTGGAACGTTGACTCCGCTGGCGTTCCGAGCCTGGCAACCACCGGGCAGGCGAACATCTCCTATCCGATCTACGAGAACCTTTCGCAGCCGATCAGCAGTTCCGATGTGTACTACCAGATGAAGCTGGCCTACACCGGTCCTGCACGCCGTGCCGGCGAGGCGATCATGCTCAAGGACGCCGCCAACCCGTTGCAGCAACCACGTCGCGCCTGGCAGTACTTGCCTGGTCAGCGTCGGGTCAAACTGGCACCGAGCCTGGCGTACGACACGCCTAACCCGGGTACTGCCGGCGCCGGCACCTACGATGACGTGTTCGTCTTCAACGGTGCGCTGGACCGCTACGACTGGAAGCTGGTGGGCAAGCAGGAAATGATCGTGCCCTACAACACCTACAAGCTGACCTACGTCCAGGATCCGAAGTCGATCACGACGCCTAATCACCTGGCACCGGACTTCGTCCGTTGGGAAAAACACCGCGTCTGGGTCGTCGAAGGCACCCTCAAGGCCGGTGCTCGTCACATCTACGCCAAGCGCCGCTTCTACCTCGACGAAGACAGCTGGACCGCTCTGGCCTCGGATCAATATGACGCCCGTGGTCAGCTCTATCGCGGCTCGTTCGCCTTCCTCAGCCAGAGCTATGACAAGCAGGTTCCGGACTCCACGCCATTCATGATCTACGACCTGGTGGGCGGCTCCTACAACATCAACGGTGTAGTCGGCCCTTACGGCGGCATCAAGTACATCGAACCGCTCTCCAAGGCCCAGTGGTCTTCGGAATCGCTGGCCGGTAGCGGCATTCGCTAAGCCAACCATAAAAAACGCCCGTACGGTCCACTGCTCACAAGGCGGTGAACCGTGCTGCGGTCGGTGCATGCCGATCGCCGCGGGCGCCAGGTTCGAACGTCAGGCACACCAACGTGTGCCCCGGCGCGGTTTTTCGAAGAGGACGCGGTATGTGTTCGTATAAAAATAATATGTTGCAGCTGGCATTTGGCGTTGTGCTCTGCCTGTCGCAGGGCATCACCCATGCGAACGATTACGTCGATGTGCTGGACCTGCCCGCCAAGGTCAGCGCCCTGGCCATCAAAAGCCCGTTGTCTGGCATGGCCCGCGCCGGTGGGCGTGTGATCGCCGTCGGCCAGCGTGGTCATATTCTGTTTTCCGATGATTCCGGCCAGCACTGGCAACAGGCATCCGTGCCGGTCAGTGCTGACCTCACCGCCGTTAACTTCCCGACCGCCAGCCAAGGCTGGGCGGTGGGCAATGACGGCGTGGTGCTGCATACCAGCGACGCAGGCGCGACCTGGAGCAAGCAACTTGACGGCCGCCAGATCGGTACTTTGGTGGTCAACCATTACACGGCGCTGGCCAGCGCCGAACCGGGCAACGAGCAATGGCCCCAGTTGGCTATGGAAGGCCAACGACTGGTCGATCAAGGCGCGGACAAGCCGCTGCTTGACGTCTGGTTCGCCAATGAAAAAGTCGGCTATGTCGTCGGCGTGTTCAACCTGATCCTGCGCACCGAAGACGGTGGCCTGACCTGGACCCCATTCCAGGATCGCACCGACAACCCGCAGGGTTTCCACCTCAACGCCATCGCCTCCACCGGCGACGCCGTGTACATCGCCGGCGAGCAAGGCCTGTTGCTCAAATGGGACGACATCACCCAGCGTTTCGCTGCGGTGCCGACGCCTTATCAGGGCAGCTTCTTCGGCGTACTCGGCAAGCCTGGCGAAGTGCTCGTCTACGGCTTGCGCGGCAACGTGTTGCGCAGCACCGACGGCGGGCAAAACTGGACCGCGCTGAAAACCGGTCTGCACGTCAGCGTCACCGCCGGCCTTATCGATGCGCGCGGGCAATACCGCTTGTTCACCCAGGGAGGGCAGATGCTGGTGAGCCAGGGTTCTGGCGCACAACTGTATCTGGTGCAGAAACCGACACCGACACCCATAGCCGGTGCTACCCAGTCCGCCGATGGCGCGCTGGTCGTGGCAGGCAGCCGTGGCGCACGGACGCTGGCCGCCGATCCAGCCCTCGAACCCTAAGAGCGAGAACCCAGACATGGGCAATATCAAACAAGACGCCATGCCGGTGATCCGCGATCTGCGTGATTTCGACCACCGCTCCGGCAACCTGCTCGAACGGCTGGTGTTCAACTATCGGCCGCTGTTCATGCTGCTGATGGCCCTGGCCACCGTGGTGCTGGGCTTCATGGCCGTGACTCGCCTGGAGTTGCGCCCAAGCTTCGAAAAAATGATTCCGCAGAGCCAGCCGTACATCCAGAACTTCCTGGAAAACCGCCAGTCGCTGCGCGGCCTGGGCAACTCGGTGCGGGTGGTGGTGGAAAACACCCAGGGCGATATTTTCGACCCGGCGTACCTCGACGTGCTCAAGCAGGTCAACGATCAGTTGTTCCTCACCGAAGGCGTCGACCGGGCGTGGATGAAGTCGCTGTGGAGCCCGGCGGTGCGCTGGACTGAAGTCACCGAGGAAGGTTTCCAGGGTGGCCCGGTGATGCCCGACACCTACTCGGGTCAACCTGAACAGATCGAACAACTGCGCCAGAACATCTCTCGCGCCGGCATCGTCGGCAGCCTGGTGGCCAGCGACTTCAAGTCGAGCATGTTGATCGTGCCGCTGCTGGATAAAGCCGCCGCGGGTGGTCAGCCCATCAACTATCACGCGTTCTCGCAGATGCTCGAAGAGCAGTTGCGCGACAAGATCGAATACGCCGGCGACAGTGCCGCGCGTAAATCCGGGGTAGAGGGTAAGGGCCAGTACAAGGTCCGCGTGATTGGTTTCGCCAAACTGATGGGCGATCTGATCGACGGCCTGATTCAGGTGATGATGTTCTTCGGCCTCGCCGTCATCACCTCGCTGATCATCATTTATGCCTACACCCGTTGCGTGCGCAGCACATTGCTGGTGGTCGGCTGCTCGCTGATCGCGGTGGTCTGGCAACTGGGCATCGTCGCCTGGCTGGGTTATGCCATTGATCCGTACTCGGTGCTGGTGCCGTTCCTGATCTTCGCCATCGGCGTGTCCCACGCGGCGCAGAAGATGAACGGCATCATGCAGGACATCGCCCGTGGCACCCACAAACTGATCGCCGCGCGTTACACCTTCCGCCGTCTGTTCATCGCGGGCGTCACCGCATTGCTGGCCGACGCCGTGGGCTTCGCGGTGTTGATGCTGATCGACATTCCAGTGATTCAGGACCTGGCAATCACCGCGAGTATCGGTGTCGCAGTGCTGATCTTCACCTCGCTGTTGCTGATGCCGGTGGCGCTGTCTTACGTCGGCGTCGGCGCCAAGGCTGCTGACCGCGCACTGAAAATCGACAACCGCGCCGAACGCAACAAAGGCTTTGGCAAACTGTGGGAGCTGCTCGACCGCTTCACCACGCGCAAGTGGGCCACCGGTGCCGTATTGGTCGCAGTGTTGATGGGCATTGGCGGTTTCATGGTCAGCCTGAACCTGAAGATCGGCGACCTGGAAAGCGGCGCGCCGGAGTTGCGTGCGGACTCGCGCTACAACCGCGACAACGCCTACATCACTCAGCATTACGCGCTGTCCAGCGACCTGTTCGCGGTGATGATCAAGACTGCGCCGGAAGGCTGTCTGAACTACAAGACGCTGACCCTCGCCGACCGCCTGGCCTGGGAGCTGCAACAGTATCCGGGCGTGCAAGCGACCACCTCGCTGGTCAACGCGGTACGGCAAATCACCGCGGGCACCTACGAAGGCAACCCCAAGCTCAACAGCATCCAGCGCAACCAGGACGTGCTGAACTACGCTGCGCAACAGGCTTCGGTCAACTCGCCGGAGCTGTTCAACAACAACTGTTCGCTGATGCCGGTGATTGCGTTCCTCAAGGATCACAAGGCTGAAACGCTCGATGCCGTGGTGGCGATTGCCGACAAGTTCGCCAAGGAAAACAGCACCGAGGATCGCCAGTTCCTGCTCGCTGCCGGCAGTGCCGGTATCGAGGCGGCGACCAACATCGTGGTGCGTGAGGCCAACCGCACCATGCTGCTGTACGTCTACCTGGCGGTGACGCTGTTCTGCCTGATCACCTTCCGCAGCTGGCGCGCGACGCTGGTGGCATTGCTGCCGCTGGTGCTGACCTCGATCCTCTGCGAAGCCTTGATGGTAGCCATGGGCATCGGCGTGAAAGTCGCGACATTGCCGGTGATCGCCCTCGGCGTGGGCATCGGCGTCGACTACGCGTTGTACCTGCTCAGTGTGCAATTGCACTTCCAGCGTCAGGGCATGCCGTTGTCCCAGGCTTACCGCAACGCCGTGTCGTTCACCGGCCGGGTGGTCGGGCTGGTCGGTATCACCCTCGCCGCTGGCGTGGTGTGCTGGGTCTGGTCGCCGATCAAGTTCCAGGCCGACATGGGCATCCTGCTGACCTTCATGTTCCTGTGGAACATGCTCGGCGCGCTGATCCTGATCCCGGCCCTGTCGTACTTCCTGCTGCGTGAACGCGCGGTCGAAACCGCTGCTGTCACGGCAGCCGAAACCACCGAAACCACTGAACGTCCTGGCATGCCTCATGCCGTGACCACTTCCGAGTAAGCAACGATGTCTGACTACAAAGCTCCCCTGCGCGACATGCGCTTCGTACTCAACGAGGTTTTCCAGGTGTCCCGGTTGTGGGCCGAATTGCCTGGCCTGGCTGACGTGATCGATGAAGAAACCGCCGCCGCGATTCTCGAAGAAGCCGGCAAAATCAGTGGTGAAGTGATTGCACCGCTGAACCGCGCCAGCGACGAACAGGGCTGCACCTGGAGCAATGGCTCGGTCAGCGCGGCGGACGGTTTTGCCGAAGCCTATCAAGCCTTCGCTGAAGGCGGCTGGGTCGGTGTCGGCGGCGATCCGCAGTTCGGTGGCATGGGCATGCCCAAGGCGATTTCGGCGCAGGTCGAAGAGATGGTCAACTCGGCCAGCCTGTCCTTCGGCCTGTACCCGATGCTGACCGCGGGCGCGTGCCTGTCGATCAACGCCCACGCCAGCGAAGCGCTGAAAACCAAGTATTTGCCGAACATGTACGCCGGCACCTGGACCGGTTCGATGTGCCTGACCGAAGCCCACGCCGGCACCGACCTGGGCATGATTCGTACCCGCGCCGAGCCTCAGGCTGACGGCAGCTATAAAGTCAGCGGCAGCAAGATTTTCATCACCGGCGGCGAGCACGATCTGACGGAAAACATCATCCACCTGGTACTGGCACGTCTACCGGATGCGCCAGCAGGGCCGAAAGGTATCTCGCTGTTCCTGGTGCCGAAAGTGCTGGTCAATGACGACGGCTCGCTGGGTGAACGCAACGCGCTGTCCTGCGGTTCCATCGAACACAAGATGGGCATCAAGGCTTCGGCTACTTGCGTGATGAACTTCGACGGCGCCACCGGTTGGCTCGTCGACGCGCCGAACAAAGGCCTGGCGGCGATGTTCACCATGATGAACTACGAGCGTCTGGGCGTTGGGATTCAGGGTTTGGCTCAGGGTGAGCGCTCGTACCAGAACGCCCTGGCGTACGCCCGCGATCGCCTGCAAAGCCGTGCGCCCACCGGTGCGCAGCACAAGGACAAATCCGCCGACCCGATCATCGTCCACCCGGACGTGCGTCGCATGCTGCTGACCATGAAAGCTTTGAACGAAGGTGGTCGTGCGTTCTCCAGCTATGTCGCGCTGCAACTGGACACCGCCAAGTTCAGTGAAGATGAAGTCACGCGCAATCGCGCCCAGGAACTGGTGGCCCTGTTGACACCGGTGGCCAAGGCATTCCTCACCGACATGGGCCTGGAGACCACCCTTCACGGCCAGATGGTTTTTGGCGGCCACGGCTACATCCGCGAGTGGGGCCAGGAGCAACTGGTGCGCGATGTGCGCATCACCCAGATCTACGAAGGCACCAACGGCATTCAATCCCTGGATCTGGTCGGGCGCAAAATCGTCGGCAGCGGCGGGGCGCTCTATCGGTTGTTCGCCTCGGAAATCCGTAACTTCACCGCCAACGCTTGCGCTGACCTCGGCGAGTTCACCCAACCGCTGAACGCCGCCGTGGACACCCTCGACGAACTGACGTCGTGGCTGCTGGATCGAGCCCAAAGCAACCCGAATGAAATCGGTGCGGCCTCGGTCGAGTACCTGCAAGTGTTCGGCTACACCGCGTACGCCTACATGTGGGCACGCATGGCAAAAGCCGCCATGAGCACCGATTCCAGCGACGATTTCTACGTCAGCAAACTGGCCACCGCACGCTTCTACTTCGCTCGTCTGTTGCCGCGTATCCACTCGCTGAGCGCGTCGGCCAAGGCTGGCAGCGAATGCCTCTATCAACTGGACGCGGCGCAGTTCTAAGCCACGGACAAGGAACTCCAACATGATAAATACAAAAATAATTGCGCCCGCCGAAGGCGCCTATGCCTACCCCCTGCTGATCAAGCAATTGTTGCTGTCCGGGGTGCGCTACGAACCGGGTCGGGAAATCGTCTACGCCGACAAACTGCGCTACAGCTACCAGACGCTGAACAAACGCATCCGCCGTTTGGCCAATGCGCTGACGGCGGCCGGGGTCAAGGCCGGGGACACCGTGGCCTTGCTCGACTGGGACAGCCATCGCTACCTGGAATGCTTCTTCGCCGTGCCGATGATCGGCGCGGTGCTGCACACGGTGAACATTCGCCTGTCGCCGGATCAGGTGCTCTACACCATGAACCACGCCGAGGATGACCTGGTGCTGGTGCATGACGATTTCCTGCCGCTGGTGGAGCAGATCCAGGGGCAACTGACCACCGTCAAAGGCTTCCTCCAGCTCACCGACGACAGCGCCGCCAACACGTCGCTGCCGGTACTCGGCGAGTACGAGCAGTTGCTGGCGCAGGCCTCGGATCAGTACGACTTCCCCGACTTCGACGAGAACTCGGTCGCGACGCTGTTCTACACCACCGGCACCACTGGCGCGCCGAAAGGCGTGTACTTCACCCATCGCCAATTGGTCCTGCACACCCTGAATGCCGTCGGCACTTTGGGCGTGTACCAAGGCCAGCCGCTGTTGCGTTCCGACGACGTGTACATGCCGATCACGCCGATGTTCCACGTGCATGCGTGGGGCGTGCCCTATGTCGCGACCCTGATGGGCATCAAGCAGGTCTACCCCGGCCGCTATGAACCCAACAGCCTGGTCCGTCTGCACCGCGAAGAGAAGGTGACGTTCTCTCACTGCGTGCCGACCATCCTGCAAATGATCCTCAACTGTGAGGAAGCGAAATCCGCCCGTTTCGACGGCTGGAAAATGCTCCTCGGCGGCAGCGCCCTGACCCTCGGCATCGCCAGCGAAGCCAGCGCCAAAGGCATGGTGGTGCACGCCGGTTACGGCATGTCGGAAACCTGCCCGTTGCTGTGCGTGACCTACCTGCGTGACGAAGACCTCAAGCAGCCGATGCACGACCAGTTGCCGCTGCGCATCAAGACTGGTACACCGGTGCCGATGGTCGACCTGAAGATCATCGATGCCGAAGGCAAGGACGTCGTCCATGACGGCGTGGCCCAAGGCGAAATCGTCGTGCGCGCACCGTGGCTGACTCAGGGCTACCTGAATGAGCCGGAAAAAGGCGCCGAGCTCTGGCACAACGGCTGGCTGCACACCGGCGACATGGCATCCATCGACGCGATGGGCGGCGTGGAAATCAAGGACCGGATCAAGGACGTGATCAAGACCGGTGGCGAGTGGATCAGCTCCCTGGAACTGGAAAGCCTGATCAGCGAGCACGCAGCGGTCATGTCGGTCGCCGTCGTGGGCATCGCCGACGAGCAATGGGGCGAGCGGCCGATGGCGTTGGTGGTGTGCGAACCGGGGCAATACCTCGACCGCAAAATCCTCGAAACCCACCTGCAAACTTTTGTTGAACGCGGTCGCATCAACAAGTGGGCGATCCCCAAGCAGTTCAAGTTCGTCACGGAGATTCCCAAGACCAGCGTCGGCAAGATCAACAAGAAGCTGATCCGCGAAAGCGAAGCGGGCTGACCGTTACCTTCTCGGGCGCGGCATCGTAGAGGGCATGCGTTGCTGCGCCGGGATCATCCTGGCGCCGCCTCCGTTGATGGGGGGAGCCTGTGACGCGGTTACGCTTTCATCTTTGCCAGGGTCATGGCACGAAGAACCGCTGAGCGCGATGACAACGGCGATCAGGACGGGAGGGATCAAGTGCTTGATCATCGGTGTTCTCCTGCGCCGTGAAATACCAGCTTAGCCTTGAATCTTCACGGCAACTCTCCGTCGGTCGCGAGCTGCGATTGACCAGCGGTTTCCAGCGTTTGTGCCAAGCTAATGGAGTCTTGATACGCCATCAGCTCATCCCATCCTCAGGAAGCCCATGACATGAACATCACTCATGCAGCGCATGTCCGTCGAGAATTCTTCAAAGCAGTCGGTTTCTACTTGCGAGTTGTCTGGCCGATCTTCTCCGTATTGGTTTTCCTGATCGTGCTGTTCGGCTTCATCATCGGCTATCTGGAAGGCTGGAAGCCCATGGACGGCATCTATTTCGGCTTCGTGACCGGTTTGACCATTGGTTATGGAGAGCTGGTGCCCAAACTCGGCGTCTCGCGGGTTCTGGCGTTAATGCTAGGGTTCAACGGCGTGCTGATGACCGCGATATTTGCCGCGGTCAGCGTTCGGGCGATTGAAGTGGCGGTGCTAGCGACGGGCCAAGAAGAGTAAGGATATTTTCGAGCGACCAAAAAACCGGTGGCGAGGGAGCTTGCTCCCGCTGGACTGCGCAGCAGTCCCCTTTTTGGGGCCGCTTCGCGACCCAGCGGGAGCAAGCTCCCTCGCCACAAATTGGCCCACCAAAAATAACGCGGTGCCCAACCTGTAGGAGCCGGCTTGCTGGCGATTGCGGACATACAGTCGACACAGACGTCGCCTGACAAACGTGCTGATGACCGCGATATTTGCCGCGGTCAGCGTTCGGGCGATTGAAGTGGCGGTGCGAGCGACGGGCCAAGAAGAGTAAGGATATTTTCGAGCGATCAAAAAACCTGTGGCGAGGGAGCTTGCTCCCGCTGGACTGCGCAGCAGTCCCCTTTTTTGGGGCCGCTTCGCGACCCGGCGGGAGCAAGCTCCCTCGCCACAATCTGGCGCAAAAAAATAATGCCATGCGCAACCTGTAGGAGCCGGCTTGCTGGCGATTGCGGACATACAGTTGACACAGACGCCGCCTGACAAACCGCCATCGCCAGCAAGCCGGCTCCTACGTAATTTGCGTTTTTTCAGTCACTACCAACCCGCGCCACTCACCGCCGCCTGCACCAGCGGATGCAAATCCGCGCCCTTATGCTCCGTCTGCCAGGCCAACAACTCCTTGCGCATGCTCGGCGCCCAAAACATCTGCAGGTGATTGCGCACGCTGAGCACCGCCTGTTCCTGGTCCGGTTGACTGGCAAAATACTGGGCGATCTGGTTGGCCATCTTGATCAGATTGTCCGTACTCATTTGCGCACCTCGGCTTTCTCGGGGTGTCGACGTTCCTTCAGCAGGCGATGTTGTTCATCACTGAATTCCTGAAAGCGCTTCTGCCACTCCGAAGGGTGATACACGCGGCTGATCTCCACGGCCGTGACCTTGTACTCCGGACAGTTAGTAGCCCAGTCGGAGTTGTCGGTGGTGATGACATTGGCCCCCGACTCAGGAAAGTGGAACGTGGTGTAAACCACACCCGGCGCAACCCGTTCGGTAATCCGCGCCCGCAACACCGTCTGCCCAGCCCGGCTGCCGATACCCACCCAATCACCTTCATTGATGCCACGGCTCTCAGCGTCAGTCGGATGGATTTCCAGCCGGTCCTCATCATGCCAGGCAACGTTCTCGGTACGTCGCGTCTGCGCACCAACGTTGTACTGACTAAGAATGCGCCCGGTAGTCAGCAACAGCGGATAACGGCTGTTGACCTTCTCCTCCGTCGGCACATACCCGGTGAGCATGAACCGCCCCTTACCACGCACGAATTCCTCAATGTGCATGGTCGGCGTGCCGTCTGGTGCCGCCGCGTTGCACGGCCATTGAAGGCTGCCGTGGCGATCCAGTTCGGCGTAACTGACGTTGGTGAAAGTCGGCGTCAGGCTGGCGATTTCATCCATGATTTCTGATGGGTGCTGGTAATGCATCGGGTAGCCCAGCGCGTTGGCCAAAGCCACCGTGCCTTCCCAGTCAGCCTTGCCACCCAGCGGCTCCATCACCTTGCGCACCCGCGAGATCCGCCGCTCGGCATTAGTAAAAGTCCCGTCCTTCTCCAGAAACGCACTGCCCGGCAAAAACACATGGGCAAACTTGGCGGTTTCGTTGAGGAAAATATCCTGCACCACCACGCACTCCATGGCCGACAGCGCCGCGGTGACGTGCTGGGTATTCGGATCGCTCTGGGCAATGTCCTCACCCTGGCAATATAAACCCTTGAAGCTGCCGCCCAGCGCCGCCTCGAACATATTGGGAATGCGCAAACCCGGTTCAGGTTGCAGGGTGACGTTCCACGCCTGTTCAAACTGAGTCCGCACGACTTCGTTGGAGATGTGCCGGTAACCGGGCAACTCATGAGGGAACGAGCCCATGTCGCAGGAGCCCTGCACGTTGTTCTGCCCCCGCAACGGGTTCACGCCCACGCCTTCACGGCCGATGTTGCCGGTGGCCATGGCCAGGTTGGCAATGCCCATCACCGCCGTGCTGCCCTGGCTGTGCTCGGTGACACCGAGCCCGTAATAAATCGCCGCATTACCGCCAGTGGCATACAACCGCGCAGCGGCACGGATGTCCGCAGCGGGCACACCGCAGATCGCGCCGAGCACTTCCGGCGAGTTCTCCGGCTGGCTGACCAACTCGCTCCAACGGGCAAAATCAATGCCCTCGCAACGTGCATCAATAAAGGACTGATTGAGCAAACCTTCAGTGACAATCACATGCGCCAAAGCGTTAAGCATGGCGACGTTAGTCCCCGGCCGCAGGGCCAGGTGATATTCAGCGCGGGCGTGCACCGAGTCCACCAGATCAATGCGTCGCGGATCGATCACAATCAGCCGCGCACCTTCCCGCAGACGGCGTTTGAGCTGGGAGGCAAACACCGGGTGCGCATCGCTAGGGTTAGCGCCCATCACCAGAATCACGTCAGCCTGCATCACAGAATCAAAACTCTGAGTACCGGCAGATTCGCCCAACGTCTGCTTCAAACCATAGCCCGTCGGCGAGTGACAAACCCGCGCACAGGTGTCGACGTTGTTGTTGCCGAACGCCGCGCGCACAAGTTTCTGCACCAGATAGGTTTCTTCATTGGTGCAACGGCTGGAAGTGATCCCACCGATGGAGTCGCGGCCGTATTTCTGCTGCAGTCGGCGGAATTCACTGGCGGCATAGGTCACCGCCTCATCCCAGCTGACTTCCTGCCACGGGTCGTTGATGTGCTGGCGGATCATCGGTTTGGTAATGCGATCCGGGTGGGTGGCGTAACCCCAGGCAAAGCGCCCCTTCACGCAGGAATGGCCATGGTTCGCCTGACCGTTCTTGTCCGGAACCATGCGCACCAACTGGTCGCCTTTCATCTCGGCGCGGAACGAACATCCCACGCCGCAATAGGCACACGTAGTGATCACGCTGCGCTCCGGCTGACCCAACTCAACCACGCTTTTTTCCATCAGGGTCGCAGTAGGGCAGGCCTGCACACAGGCGCCGCAGGACACGCATTCCGAGTCGAGGAAGTTATCCCCACCGGCCGCCGCCACTCGGGATTCAAAACCGCGTCCGGTAATGGTCAGGGCAAAAGTGCCCTGGGTTTCTTCACAGGCGCGCACGCAGCGGTTGCAGACGATGCACTTGCTTGGGTCGTAGTCGAAATAGGGGTTGGAAGTGTCCTTCACATCGGCCAGATGGTTGTCGCCTTCATAGCCGTAACGCACCTCCCGCAGGCCAACCTGACCGGCCACGGTTTGCAGTTCGCAGTTGCCGTTGGCCGAGCAGGTCAGGCAGTCCAGCGGGTGATCGGAAATGTACAACTCCATGACATTGCGGCGCAGGGTCGCGAGCTTCGGCGTCTGGGTGTGCACGCTCATGCCTTCGCTGACCGGCGTGGTGCAGGACGCCGGATAACCACGCATGCCGTCGATCTCCACCAGGCACATGCGGCAGGAGCCGAAGGCTTCCAGGCTGTCGGTGGCGCAGAGTTTGGGAATGGTGGTGCCCAGCAACGCGGCGGCGCGCATCACCGAGGTGCCTTCGGGCACGCTGATGCTGCGGCCGTCGATATTAAGGGTGACTTGTACCTGGCTGTCGCGGTGCGGAGTGCCCAAGTCGATATCGGTTTTCGGGTCGAAGAGAGTAATCATTGCTCGGCCTCCGAGGCTTGCAGACCGAAGTCGGCAGGGAAGTACTTGAGGGCGCTGACCACCGGGAACGGGGCCATGCCGCCCAGCGCGCACAGCGAACCGTATTGCATCGTGTCGCACAGGTCCTTGAGGATGATCGCCTGCTCATCGCGACCGCCCTGGTTCGGCGCGGCCAGCATCCGGTCGATCACCTCCACGCCGCGAGTCGAACCAATGCGGCACGGCGTGCACTTGCCACAGGACTCCTCGGCGCAGAACTGCAAGGCGAAGCGCGCCATGTGGGCCATGTCCAGCGTGTCGTCCGCCACCACCACACCACCGTGACCGAGCATTGCGCCGATGCCGGCGAAGGCTTCGTAATCCAGCGGCGTGTCGAATTGCGATGGCGGCACCCATGCACCGAGCGGGCCGCCCACCTGCGCAGCCTTCAGCGGTCGGCCACTGGCGGTTCCGCCACCGTAATCTTGCACCAGCTCCCGCAAGGTCAGGCCGAAGGCTCGTTCCACGAGTCCGCCGTGACGAATGTTGCCCGCCAACTGGAAAGGCATGGTGCCCAGAGAACGGCCCATACCGTAGTCACGATAGAACTGCGCACCCTTGGCCAGAATCAGCGGCACCGAGGCCAGGGTCAGCACGTTGTGCACAAGAGTCGGCTGGCCGAACAATCCCTTCAACGCAGGAATCGGCGGCTTGGCGCGAACGATGCCGCGCTTGCCTTGGAGGGAATCCAGCAGCGCGGTTTCTTCACCGCAGATGTAAGCGCCGGCACCGACGCGTACTTCCATGTCGAAAGCCTGACCACTGCCGCCGACATTGGCGCCGAGGTAACCGGCGGTTCGGGCGATGTTTAGCGCTGCGCGCAGTGTCGCCACAGCATCCGGATACTCCGAACGCACATAGATGTAGCCGTAGGTGGCGCCGACGGTGATGCCCGCGATCGCCATGCCTTCGATCAACAGGAAGGGGTCGCCCTCCATCAGCATGCGATCGGCAAAAGTGCCGGAGTCGCCTTCGTCGGCGTTGCACACGATGTACTTTTGCGCCGCTTCGGTCGCGCGCACGGTGCGCCATTTGATTCCGGCAGGGAAGGCCGCGCCGCCACGGCCACGCAGGCCTGAGTCGAACACCGCCGTCGCAGTTTGCTCGCCGCCAATGCTGACGGCCCTCGTCAAACCTTCGAAACCGCCATGGGCCCGGTAATCGTCCAGCGACAGCGGTCGAGTGATACCGGCGCGGGCGAACAGCAGGCGTTGTTGAGTCTTCAGATACGGCAACTCTTCCACCAGACCCAAGGCCAGGGGATGAGCGGATGGATCGCCTTTCAGCGCCTCAAGCACAGACGGCACATCAGCAGCCGTCAGCGGACCAAAGCCGATACGACCTTGCGGGCTGTCCACTTCCAGCAACGGCTCCAGCCAATACAACCCCCGCGAACTGGTGCGCTGCAATTCCAGTGGCAGATTGCGTTCGTGGGCCTGAGTGATCAGCGCCGTCGCTACCTCATCCGCCCCCACGGCGCGGGACAGCGAATCACAAGGCAGAAAGAGAGTCGGCATCACGCGTCCTCCCGGCAAGCATCAAGCAACGCATCCAACCGCTCGGCACTGAGCCGCGCATGCACCCGACCATCCAGCTCCAGCGCCGGCGAACAGGCGCAGGCACCCAGGCAATACACCGGTCGCAAACTGATGCTGCCATCGGCGCTGCTGCCGTGGTCGTCCAGTTGCAGACGCTCGCGCAACTGCGCAGCGAGATCCTCGGCACCACGACTCTTGCACGACTCAGCCCGGCACAGCCGCAGGATATGCCGCGCAGGTGGCGCAGTACGGAAGTCATGGTAAAAACTGATCACCCCACGAATCTCGGCCTGACTCTGATTGAGGGCGTGGGCAATCTCGGGGACGGCGGCATCGGGGATGTAACCGATGCGCTCCTGAATATCATGAAGAATGGGCAACAGCGCACCCGCAGAGCCCTTGTGGCGCTCCAGCAGACTGTTGACCACAGGCAGGTGCAACATCTCATCAGGCATTCAGCAATCCTCACGGTCACGGACAAACCAGATGGTTGTCGGTCGTCCGAAAGTGTCGGCTGCGGCACTCGTACCACGTCACGGCATCGTGGATTTTCAGGCCGTTGGCCAGGGCACCCTTGGCGGGCATCTTGTTGTGCCCGGCACGGTCTTCGCCGCACCTCTACTGGGCATAAAGGGCAGCTTGCCACGCCGCTATTGATCGACCTGCACCAAAGCGACGTGTTCGGTTCTGCCTACGACTATCCATTAAGTCTAGATGAGGGAGGCGGGGGCGTTCACTCACTGGCCTAATGCCCGGTGGGCTTGTCGATGATTGATGTATAGCAATCATTAAAGGTGAGAAGAAGCATCAGAACCGTGGGCAATTCTACGGAGCAGATGCACTGATCCACTCCACCGCAACCCGAACGCCTTCCCCTCTGACTCAAACACAAAAAAAACCGAAAACCGCGAAGCCAATCCCAAATTCCAGCCACCCCACAATTCCCCCCGTGGGAGCCAGCCTGCTGGCGATAGCGCCAGCCCTACCACCATCAACGCTGAAGATGCACCCAAAACTCACTCCAATGCCTGCTGCGTGGAAACGTCCTACATCCGACGGCCAAAACAGAATCGGAAGCATCTGATTCTGTTTTTTGGCGATGGCTGAATGAGCCATCGCTGATCCCGAATGGCGTAGATTTTCTACTCCCTTAAATAGAACCAGCCACTGCCAAGGAGCCGTCTCATGGCGTTCGACGCTTTTATCAAAATCGAAGGTATTCCAGGCGAAGCGCTGGACGAAAAATACCGTAACTGGATCGAAGTGAGTGGCTACAGCTTTAGCACCTATCAAAGCACCTCAGCCACCGCCAGCTCTGCCGGTGGCGCTACCGCCGGCCGGACAACCCTGAGCCATTTCACTTTTACCAAATCGCTGGACAAATCGAGCTGCAAACTGATGGAAGCCAGTTGCGCCGGTGAGCACCTGAAAGAAGTCACCCTGGTGCTGAGCCGGGCGGGTACCGACAAGCTCAAGTACTACGAGATTGTGCTAGAGGAAGTCATCATCGCCGACTACACGCAAAATGCCGCAGCCGGCATTCCCGTTGAAATCGTGCAATTGAATTACGGCCGCATTAAAACCGTGTACACCCAGCAAAAACGCAGCGATGGTGCAGGCGGCGGCAACATAGCGGGTGGCTGGGATCGCATTAGCAATAAAAGATATTCGTGAGGTGTAGATGACAGAGCCTCTAGCGTTTATCAACTCCCGAACCCAGTCTTTCGAATCCCTCAAGGCCGAACTGCGACTGACCGGCATTGCAAGAAGCAAGTTTGATGCACTCAACAGCCATATCGCCAACACTGTGGTCTTGGCGGGTGAAGTGGTGATCATTGGCGATGTCACGACCTCATCCAGTACTCATCAAGAGGCGTACTTGATGAGCAAAGCCAGGGACATCCACATAGCCCTGCTGACTAATCAGGTCGACGCCGACGACTTCTTTCTCGACAACTTCGAACTGCTGCAGGAGGTTCTCGACTACGGCGCTATCGGCGCCGGGGCCGTCAGTGATGGGTGGAGCAAATACATGGTCGCGATCAAGGCCACGCTAGAGGAGATCGAACACGCCCATGAAAACTATCTGCGCAGCGGATCTATTGCCGCCAGAGACAAGTTCTACAGCGAGCGCGCCAGATTATTCATCAAGCTGGAAAAACAACTGGGCAATATTGCCTCTTACGGCTCGGGATTGCGTTCCCAAGGTTCGATCAAACGAATGTTGGGAATTTCGACCAAAAGCTACATGAGTACCGGCGAGATTACCGGTTATGCGCAGAAGGTCAGTGGCGTGGCCAGGGCGGCGAAGCTGATCAAGCGAGGAGTCTACATCGGTACTGCCCTGAGTGTTGCCTCTGCCGGGCTGAAGATCAAGCAGGCATGTGCGTTTGGACGGGAGGATGAGTGTACGACGGCGAAGTATGTTGAGGGTTCTTCTTTGGCGGTAAGCCTTGTTGGTGGAGCCGTTGGAGGAAGCCTTGGGGGGCACGCAACCACTTTTGCGTGCGTATTAGTGTTGGGTATCGCAAGTAGCGGGCCTGGTGCATTCGCGTGCGGCGTAGTTGGCGGCGCATTGGGTGGGATCGAAGGAGGGAAGATAGGCGAAATGGCAGGTGAATATATTGGTGAATATCTCTATGGAAAAATAGAGCAATGAATACCGATCACATCGGTTTGATATTTTTAATAATACTGAGTCCGCTTTTACTTGTGGCGGTATGGTTGATTTATGTTGTGCAAGCTCACACCGAAAAAGCGGAGGCGTTGTTGTGTAATAGTCATTTTGTAAGAGTTAACAAAGCCGCATTTTCTAATATGGGGGTTGTTGGAAGATTTATGCGCAGTGGGGTTCTCACTATGGTTTTGATTATGCCGGGGATTTCCGTGAAACGAGGTATAGTCAATGATGCTGAAGTCGAAAAATTTCCGAAAGTTTTAAAAAGAATGCTAGTTATCTCGTGGGGGTTGTTTTGGCTGTTAAGTCTTGTTTTTGTTATATTTGGGGCGTTTGTAAAGTATATTAAATGAATTGGGTGGGTGGAGGATATATGCTGGCTGAGAATGGCTGGGGATGAAAATACCTATCGTTATCAATTTCTGTCGTATCGTATGCAAGATGGTCGGATATAATAATTTATGAGTCATTGCCCTAATGAGTGATATTGCTTTGGCAGGTGTCGCAATATTCATGATTTTTTTCCTCTCTGGTGGTCTCTTGCTGGATATATGTGTTCTCTTATTTATTTACGGAGTTAATAGAAGGCTACTTAGATAGGAGTAAGTTTGTAGCAAGTAATCGTAAGGCTTTGTCTGGTTTGGGGTTGCTAGGTAAAGCGGTCAGAAATGGTTCGATAGCATTGATGTTTTTGTTTCCTGGGCTCTGTGAGAGACGTGGCCTAATAGAGAAGGGTGAGCTCCTAAATTTGCCGGTGCATCTGAAGTGGAAGTTGTTCGTGCCATGGATTATTGGTGTGTTCTTGTTTTTCGCAATGTTTATTTTTTGGCTTTTGGTCGTTTGATTTTATTATTGTTGATGCTGCATTCATTTCACAGGCTCCATGCCTGCCGGTTTCAGGCATCCAGCACCAACCGTTGGCCGCGACACCCGGACACACAGGCCGCAATCCATTCCCCGCTCTGGCGCTGAGCGTCACTCAGGCATTCATCCCGGTGCTCCGGTTCGCCTTCAAGCACCCGGCACACGCAAGCGCCGCACATGCCCATGCCGCAGGAAAATTCCAGATTGACCCCGGCCCGCGAAGCTGCCTGGATCAGGCTTTCCCCGGCTTGCACTTGCACCTCACAGCCACTGCGTCGCAGCTCCAGTGAAAAGCTCTGCGCCTCAGGGTTCGCGGGCTGCTGGGCCTGGAAGTGCTCGCGATACAGGGCTGAGGCCGGCCAGTTCGCCTTGAGCGCCGCCTGTTCGACGGTGTCCATGAAGCCGGTGGGGCCGCAGCAATACAAACCGGCTGCGCTTTGCCACGCGGGAAATTGCCTGGCCAACAGCTCGGCGATTTGCCCGGCGCGCAAGCCGCCGTACCACTGGACGTCGGCGCCCAGGCGCTGGATGAAAGGCGCCTGGCGTGTCTCCCGGGTGAAGTACAGCAAGCGCACGGGGCGGCCTTCGGCCAGGCATTGGCGATACATCGGCAGCAACGGCGTAATACCGATGCCCGCTGCCACCAGCGTCACCGGCCCGTTGCCCGGTTGCAGGGCAAACAGATTGCGTGGCGCACTGACTTCAATCTGCGCACCCAGGCGCAGTTGCTCGTGCAGCCAGCGCGAGCCACCCCGGGAGGCCGGTTCGCGCTTGATCCCCAGGTACAGGTGACCATCTTCGGGCAGGCTCAGCAGCGAGTACTGGCGTACCGCGCCGTTGCCCAGGCGCAGGTCGACGTGGGCGCCGGCGGCCCAGCTAAAGGGCAGGGGCGCGGCGTCGACGGGGGCCAGTTCGATACCCAGCACATCGTCGGCTTCCAGGCGCAGGCTGCGCACGTGCAGGGCAGACCAGCTCATGCGCGGACTCCTGCGGCCTGCTGCAAGCGGCGCACCGCGTCCCGGGCCTGAGCGCCGAGTTCCGCCAGGTCGAGGTCGGGCAACTGGTCGTTGTCCACGGTCAACCGCCCGCCCACCAGCAGTGCACGCAACGTCGGGCGCCCACCTCCCACCACCGGACCGATCGCCGGGTCGTGCAGGCCGAAGTAGCGCGGCTGGTCGAGGCGGTAGATCGCCAGGTCGGCCGCCATGCCCACCTGCAGGCTGCCCACGTCGTCCAGCCCCAGCACCTTTGCCCCGCCGGCGGTACCCCAGCGCACCACGTCTTCCACCGTGGCCGCGTGGGCACCGCCTTCCTCGTCACCGCCGGCATAACGCGGCCGGGTCCGTTCGCCGGCCTTGGCCCGCTGCATCAGCCAGGCGGCGTGGGTTTCGCTGATCATGTCGCAGGCCTCGTTGGAGGCGGCGCCGTCTACGCCGATCGACACCTGCATCCCGGCGGCTTCCATGGCCACCACATCGGCGATGCCGCTGCCCAGGCGGCCATTGCTTTGCGGGCAATGGGCGATGCCCGTGCCGCTGGCCCCGAGCATCTGGATTTCCTCGGTGTCGAGTTTCACCAGATGGGCGAACCACACGTCTGGCCCCAGCCACTCCTGCTCGGCACAGAACGCCACTGGTGACATGCCATGGCGTTGCTGCACCTCGTTTTGGTATTCGACGGTTTCGCTCAGATGGCTGTGCAGGCGAATGCCCAATCGCCGGGCGACCCGGGCGGTTTCCCGCAGGTGCTCCGCCGGCATGGAGTAGGGAGGGCTGGTGGGCGCCATCACCACCCGTCGCCAGGCATCGGCAGCCGGGTCGTGGTAACGCCGCACCAAGCGCTCAACGTCATTCAGGTACTGCTCCAGAGTCTCCGGCCCGGCCACCGCGTTGCCTTCGGCTTGCCGCGCCTGCGTGGCGCCGCCACGGCACAGGACAAATCGCAGCCCCAGCCGTTCGGCTTCCTCGAACAGCACCTCGGCGCTGTCGAAGGCCATGCCCGGCAAATACAGGTAATGGTGGTCGGCGACGGTGGCGCAGCCGGAGCGGGCCAACTCGACCAGGCCAATGCGTGCGGCCAGACGAAAGCTCTGCTCGTCAAACAGGCCGCGATAGCGATAAGGCACGGCCCCCAGCCAGGCCCCCAGGCTCTGGTCGATACCTGCGGGAATGCCCTTGAGCAGCGACTGGAACAAGTGATGGTGGGTATTGACCCACGCCGGGTAGACCACGCAATCGGTGGCATCCAGCACGCGCTCCCCGGGCTGGAGTTGCAGGGCGCCGATGGCGGCGATGCGCCCGTCGACGATGCGAATATCGGGCCCGGCATGGCGCGCCGCCGCGCCGGACAACCCGGTGAGAATGGCGCTGGCATTGCGCACCAGCCAGCTGTTTTGAAACGTCATGTGAGGCTCCATACGCCGCGCCTGCGGCGGACTCAAAGGGTTAGCCGATTTCGCTTTCGTGCCAGTTGCGCAGGCTCAACCGGGCCAGCACGGCCATCAGGCTGAACAATGCGACACCGGTCAGGGCGATCAACAGCAGGGCGGCGAACAGCCTTGGAATATTCAGTTGGAAACCGGCCTGGAGAATCTGGTACGCCAGCCCGGCGCCGGTGCCCCCGGTGCCCGCGACGAACTCCGCCACCACCGCGCCGATCAAAGCCAGCCCGCTGGCAATGCGCAGCCCGGCAAAAAAACACGGCAGGGCGCTGGGAATGCGCAGGCGCAGCAGTACCTGCCAGCGGCTGGCGCGGTTCAGGCGGAACAGATTGAGCAAGCCGGGGTTGACGCTGCGCAGGCCGAGTACGGTGTTGGCGATGATCGGGAAAATCGCCACCAGGGTCGCGCATATCACCAACGCCAGCGTGGTGTTGCTGCACCAGATGATGATCAGCGGCGCCACCGCCACCACCGGCGTAACCTGCAACAGGATGGCGTAGGGAAACAGGCTGGCTTCCAGCACCCGGCTCTGCACGAAAACAAATGCCGCCAACGTGCCGATCAGCACCGCCAAGGCAAACGAGAAGAAGGTGATCTTCAAGGTCATCCATAACGCACCGAGCAACATCGGGCCATCGCTGATCAGGGTGCGGCCGATGTCGGCCGGGGAGGGCACCAAATACACCGGCACCTGCCAGGCCACGCAGGCCAGTTGCCACAGGCTCAGCAACACGGCGCCGAGCAGCAGCGGCGAGACGATGCGCAACACCGTGGGGTGACGCAACCAGGGAGTAAAGGATGGGCTCATGATTGGGCTCTCAAAGTGAAATCAGCAAGGGTCGCCATTGGCCTGGGCCAGCAGTCGGGACAGGCGTGCGCACTGCTCGATAAAGGCCGGGGAGGTGCGGTAGGCCTCGTCCCGCTCCAGGGGGCCGTCGATCTCGATGTCGGCGATCACCCGGCCCGGGCGCGCGCCCATCACCACCACCCGCGACGACAGGTACACCGCCTCGAAGATGCTGTGGGTGACGAACACCACGGTCAGGTCGCGGCTGGCCCACAGCTGGCGCAGGTCACTGTCGAGCTTGTTGCGGGTGAACTCGTCGAGGGCGCCGAAGGGCTCATCCATCAGTAGCAGATTGGGCTCGGTGGCCAGGGCCCGGGCGATGGATGCGCGCATTTGCATGCCGCCGGACAGCTCCCGCGGGTACACCTGGCTGAAGCGGTCCAGGCCGACCAGGGCCAGGGCCGCGTCGACCTTGGGCTGGCTCTGGGCCTTGGGCACACCGGCCAGGTCCAGGGGCAGGCGCACGTTATCGCTGACCCGTGCCCAGGGCATCAGTGTCGCCTCCTGGAACACCATGGCCAGGCTTTGACCCTGCGTCGGGCTGGCCGGGCTGTCCTTGCCCCACCAGCGCACATGGCCGGCGGAAGGTTGTTCGAGGCCGGCGAACATCTTCAGCAGGGTGCTTTTGCCGCAGCCCGAAGGGCCGAGCAACGACACGAACTCGCCGCGCTGGATTGCCATCTTCACCCGGCTCAAGGCCTGGGTGCCATTGCTGTAGGTTTTTTCCACCTGGTTGGCGAACAGCGGCGTTTGCACACCCACGCTGTCGGTGTCGGGCAATGCCTGTGGCCGGGCGTCGGCTGGAGTTATGGTTTGCATCAACATAGCGCTCTCCCCTGGGGTCATGAGCGACCGGATAAGCCCCGGCGCACCGGGGCGCTGAACTCAGTGGCTGAGGAACACTTCGCTTTCGCCGTGGGCTTCGAGCAGGCCCAGCAGCTGCCGACGAATCACCAGGCCGGGCTTGTCCGACGGCATGTGCAGTTCCACCCGGCGCCGGGTGTCGACACAGGCGTCGTAATCGGTGGCCTCAAGGATGTCGCGGTCTTCGGCGGTGATCGCCGCGTCCCAGTCGATCAGCTCCTGGGTCGAACATTGTTCCTCGCTGTCGTTGCGATACAGCCACTGCACCAGCATCAGGCGCCCGTCTTCCATGGGCGTCGCGCAGTTGTAGATGATGTGGTGGATGCCGCTGTCCGGGTACATGCAGCCGAAGCGCCGGGAGAAAGGCAGGTAATAACGGTTGATCAGGTGGCGCTGGGTGATCGGCTCGCGGGTGCCGGTGATCCGATAGCTTTCCTCGGGGTTGCGGATCGGCACCCGGGTTTCGGCCTCGAAGCCGTAGTCGGTTTCGCGGAACTCGTAGCCGGCCGGCGCCGGCTGGTCGAACAGGCCGAAGTTGGCCTTGTGGACGAAGGAAAAGTGGGAGTTGTCGAAGGAGTTTTCCATGACCCGCAGCGGGCTGGTTTTCCACTCTTCATAAAACTGGAAGATGCGCCGGTAGCCCGGGGCGCCGTCTTCGGGAAACTCAGGGATAGGCTGCAGCGGATCGTCGAGGGCGACCCAGGCGTAGCCGTATTTTTCCTGGCAGTGAAAGGCCTGGACCGAGGCGCCCGGCGGGATCATGCCCGCGGGGTTTTGCGGGATCTTCACGCAGGTGCCGGTGCAGTCGTATTCCCAGCCGTGATAGCCGCAAGCGATGTTGCCGTCCTCGCTGACAAAGCCTTTGGACAGTTTGGCAGTGCGGTGGCAGCAACGGTCGCGCATCGCCACCGGGGTGCCGTCGGGGCGCTTCCACAGCACCAGCGCCTCACCCAGCAGCGTGAAGGGCTGCGGGCCAGCGTCCAGCGCGGTCATGGGCAGCAGGGCATACCAGAAACGGCGCAGTACAGGTTGTTTGGTGACCAACATAAAAAGTGTCCTCACGGTATTCATTCAGCCGGCTCTTGGGCCCGGGCTTTGGGTTCAGCGTTGGGGCAATCGGCTTAGCGGCTGGCGGCCTGCTCGGCGGTAGGCAGCACCTTCAAATCCTGGACGAAGCGCGTGGTATAGGCCTTCTGCCAAGGCGCATCGGCCCCGAGAAGGCCGGCCTCGACCATGAAATTGCGGGTGGCCTGCCAGCGCGCATCGCTCATCACGCCGATGCCCTGGGTGGCGGCATCACCACCGGTGACCAGGCGGTATTGCTTGAGGGTCGACAAACCCCAGGCGAGCAGTTCATCGCTCATGTTCGGGTTGTCGGCCTTGATCAGGTGGTTGGCGCTCGGGTTGTCCAGGTAGCGCTTCCAGCCCTCCATCGAGGCGCGGACAAAACGCTGGACCCGGTCAGGGTGCTGATCAATCACGTCCTGGCGGGTGGCCAGAGTCGAGCCGTAGGGCGGGTAGCCGGCGTCGGCAAACAGGAAAAAGTTGGCTTTCTCACCGGTCTTCAGCGCCTGGAACAACTCGGAACTGGCATAGGCCTGCTGCGTGGTGTTGGCGTCTGCGAGGAAAGGTTGCAGGTTGAAGGTGTAGGGCCGGGCCTGGCTGTCCTTGAGTTGGTACTTGCCCTTGAGCCACGGCCACCAGGTTTGCTGGCCCGAGGTGGACACCAGCACCTGCTTGTTCTGCAGGGCGTCCAGGCCACTGACATCACTATGGGTCAACAAGCCTTGGGGGTCGCCCTGAAACGGCGCGGCCACCGCCACCACCGGCAGGCCTTGCTCCACGCTCTTGAGGATCTGCAAGTCGTAGTTGACGATGAAGTCGGCCTGCTTGTTGACCAGCAACTGCATACCATTGACCTGCGGCCCACCCATGCGAATGGTCACGTCCAGGCCTTCTTTCTCGTACAAGCCATCGGCCAGGGCCTGATAGAAACCACCCTGTTCGGCCTGGGCATACCAGGAAGTGAGCAGCACCACCTTGTCATTGGCCAGGGCCAGCGGAGACGCTATTAGGACAGCGGGCACGACGGCCATGGCCAGTAGCGAGCGAAGCGGTTGACCCAAGGCAAAGCGAATTTTCATGATGTGTTCTCCACAACGATTCGAAAACCGCCGCGCGCCAATCGGCACGCCAGCGAGGGACCGACTGGAGAGAACGTGGGAAGAGAGAGGGCGCCAAGGCGTATTCACGCGGCTGACAATTCTCTCTTGCCCGGGGCGTTGGCGCCGCGTTCAAGCATCCAATCGGACGTACGCCCATAGGGAAGGGCGCAAGAGCAATGCCCGGTGCCATGGCTGGCACTGACCGCTTCTACTCGAGGGGAGCTAAAGCCAGAAGTGTGCCAAGTTGTTGCTGCCGCGCCGTCAGGGGATTCGGCGTGTCAGGCGCTTGGGGAGCAGTGGGGAGATGAATCGCGATGGTGCGAGTTTTTTGGGCGGGCCTCAAATTGGTGCGCAGCGCATTCGCCGATTGAGTGTGCAGTTTCAGGCGTGGATTGTGCTGAATAGGGCCTGTTGATTGTATTCGATCAGTTGGCACAACCCGTGCTAAGTCCCGTATCGAGTAGAAGCGGTCAGCACTGAGCGACTCCAACAGGACGCAACGTGCAGGGCATTGCTCTGGCGGCATTACGCCGCGTACCCGGCAAGGGGCGCCCCTCGTTACGTTGAGGGCCAGAACAGTGGCAAACCCGCAGCTCGGGCATGCCTTGCCGGTGATATCCGCCAATCACCTGACAAGGGCAGCCCATGAAAACGTCTACATTACTTGCACCTCTTTTGCGCCGCAGCCTGCTGCCGCTGTTCGCCCTGGCCAGCGCCAGCGTCGAAGCCGGCCCGATGTTGTGGAACGACAACAGCCTGAGCTACCTCTACGGCCAGCACTTCAAAGTCGACGGCACCGGCGACGACACCCAGCAAACGGTGAGCTTCGAGCACGCCAGCGGCTGGACCTGGGGTGACGTCTTCATGTTCGTCGACAACAAATGGTCCAACGGCCTCTCGGGTGACGACGGCTATTCCTACTATGGTGAATTCTCTCCACGCCTGTCCCTGGGCAAAATCAGCGACCGGTCCCTGAGCTACGGCATCGTCAAGGACGTGCTCATCGCCGCCACCTACGAACGCGGCAAAGACCGCAACCGCAAATATCTGCTCGGCCCCGCTGTAGACCTTGCCATGCCGGGCTTCGACCGCTTCTCCCTGAACACCTACTACCGCAAACCCGACGGCATCACCGGCAAGGCCTCCGGCCAATGGCAGATCAACCCCACCTGGTCCATGACCCTCCCGGTGGGCCGCTCCGACATCCTCTTCGACGGCTACCTGGAGTGGTACGTCAACGACGTCGGCACCAAAGGCACCTCCAACTACGTGGCCAAGAGCTTGCACTTCAACCCGCAGATCAAATACGACGTGGGCAAGGCGCTGGGGCAACGGCAGAAGCAGTTTTATGCGGGGATCGAGTGGGATTACTGGTCGAATAAATACGGGATTGAAGACACTTCAGGATTTGAAACAGACCAGAACGCGCTGAGTCTCTTGCTGAAGGTGCATTTCTGACGGGAAAGCGTGACGGGTAGGGCGTTTGACCGGGGCGCGTGGTGCCCCGGTTTTACCCTGTCACAATTTTCGTCGATGTTTTCTGTAGGGCTTGTGCGAGATTTCCCTGTCTTGATTCACCCCGATGCCCAGGTACGTCACGATCAGCCTGGAACTCACCGCCAGAAAACAGGGAAAAGCAGATGATTGATTTCAACAACAAAGGCTTCTTCAAACTCAAGCAAAACGAAGAATACGCAGAACGCGTCAGTGCGCTGCTGCTGGACGGCGAGCAAGTGATCGACGCTTACAAATCCATGCGCGACGGCGTCGTGTTCACCAACAAACGCATCATCGCCGTCAACGTCCAGGGCCTCACCGGCAGCAAAAAAGACTTCACCTCACTGCCCTACAAAAACATCGTCGCCTACTCCGTAGAAACCTCCGGCACCTTCGACCTGGATTCGGAACTGGAGATCTACTTCTCGTCCCTGGGCAAGGTGAAATTCGAATTCACCGGCAGGACGTCCATGGTAGAAATCTCAAAACTGATCTCCCAACACCTGCTCTGACCCGCTCTAATCGAAACCCCGAAACCCAGGGCTGACGCGCACTCCCTGCTGATGCGCATCCCCCTGTGGGAGCTAGCCCTGCTGGCGATAGCGCCAGCCCAACCGCCCTCAATGCTGAGATGCACCGCAAACCCGCTCACACACCAGGGCCAACCGATGCCTGCCACTCACCACAACCCCTGTGGGAGCGGGCTTGCCCGCGATAGCGCCAGCCCAGCCAACCCAAATGCTGAACCAGCTACCACCATCGCAAACAACCCACACCCCACCGGCCCAAACACTAAGCCTTAGCTTTCTCTCCCGCCTTCTTGGATACCGGCATACAAACCCGATCCCGAGTCAGCACCTTCACCGCATCATCCACCAACGCCTTACTCATCGAAGTCAAATAATGCGCCGCCCAAGCGTGTCGGTCGGTGTCTCTGGCATAAGCAGCATCCTCAGTGAGCGTTTTAGCAAGGAACAGGAAATCGGAAGCCATAGACAACGCATCACCGAGAGGAACGCCGCGAGTGACGTGGAACAGCGCTTGATCTGCGCAGTAGATCGCGGGCGTCAGACCGATGGTTTTGAGTTCATTTTGTTCAGTCATTGGCCACCTCCGAGGATGGAGAGGCAATGGGGGAGGGGGTTACGCGATTGGGAATGGCGTAGAGGGGAAAGCCAAATTTCAAACGGATTGATACTGCGCATTATCCAACTCCTTGATATGAGGAGCTGCCACGTTCGTTTCCACACGAATGGGTGACAGCTGTGCGCAGGGTGGAAAACCGGGAATCAAGGAAACCGGCACGCCCGAAGACGTCCCACGCACAGCCGCCATAACTCACGCCGCAGGCATAAAAAAAGCGCCGGCAGACGTGATGGGGGCGCTGTTGCGCCTTGAATTACACGGGTTTCCACACCCGGTCGCTGAATTGGCAGCGACGGTGGGGAGGATATAGCGGATGCCGTATTGCTGCAACCTACAAAAAAATATTTAGGGATCGAGAGTTGTATGATTTGTTAGAAGCTATTTAATCTCGTTGGAATATTCTTCCTATTAATTGGTTGCCTAGAAGGTAGAGAAAGTATCTATTCAAGTGTGAGAAATAAAATCGAGGCCAACTCTGGATAAGTGACTTCCTAGGCGTTGAAGAAGATGAAGTGCATATTCGTAACGAAGTTGCGCAACAACTTCAGCAGTGCTTTCAGCGAAGTGAAGCTGTGAATTCTTCGCAACACTACTGGCCACTTGAAATCTCGTGGATGTTGCCTCGAAAACTCCTTGGTTCCCTGCGTAGAACTGTTGCCACCTTAAGGTCGGCAAAGCGGATTGATCGCCTGAAGCAGAGAACGAAAACGCTTGAGGGGCAGCATCATCAATACTAAGAAATAGATGATGGCCGCGCGCAGCGTTTGAAAGTGCACTTCTATGATCCGGAAGTAATTCGATGTGTGCAGCCTTAAATGGCTTCCAGTCGCCTATCTCTCTATTGGAGCCTTTGCCAATATTTCTTCCCGGTTCCAAGTCGCAGGCCGGTGTTAAGCATACCCATAACTCTCCATCTATTCTGAGAACATGCCCAGTAAATAAGTGGTGTCCCTCCACTCTCTTGCTGCATACGTTGTGATTGACATAGAGAGCCATTAGAGGAGACTTTGAATATGCAGAGTTATGAAAGCGCGGTGCTTTCACGTTTTCCTCAAAAAGATAAGTGCATACCTTCTCTGCGAAGCTCAAAACCTCCGGCTCTACGCGTCCACCCAGACTGTCCCAATGTTTAGTAACACTTTTGGCGACATTTGTGCGACGAGCTTGAGCGTCAATGTCAAATAGCCCCTCGAGCCAAGCAGCCTGGAGGTAAGGGTTTTGAAGTATTTCCTTTTCAACCATAACCCCCCTCTTGCTAATCTCTGAGCGCATCTTTGTTACGATAAGTCTGTGAGGGGAAGGGTCCCAGCTAGTTAGTGCAGCTCTCAATCTGTGGGTGAAGTGCTCGGGTGAAACTTCCGACTTCTTAATTATAGTCAGGAATAAACTATCAACCCTGAGCCAGTTGATGTCATTTATTCCATCCGCCTCAGCATTTTCATTGAGTAACACACTGCCATAATCTACTGGCGACATGCTGTCTTTGAACTCGGAATGTCTAAGACTCAAAAAAAGTCTTAGCATGTTTTGTTGGTTGTAATCGATAGTCTTTGTTGCGAGTAGAGAGTAAAAGCCAGAAAGCTCTTCTATCTTCGAGGTTTCAGAAAAAGAGATTTCGTCAAAATGTGTGGCTTTTATAAAGGCAAGAGCATCCAAGCTGTCCATAAGTTGCTGGACAATCACGTCTCCCTCGTCGACCCATTGCTGATAAATACCTTCGACTCTTTTGTCGTTGAATTCCGTCATGAAGGCCGCAACGCGATCTTGGTAGCAAAGGCTAAGTCCGATTTCCCGCAAGGTCGCTGATACTTCGTTGTTCGTATAAATTATTACTAAATTGAAGTGATCATTTTTTGCTAGGCGTTTTAACAGGCTGACAGCAAGGTCGCCGCCGTGTTGTTCACCCCTTAGGTGATAGTCCAGTACGAGAAGATCAGTGTGATCAAAGTGGGTTGCACTTTCTTTTTCGTCACTCAGCGTAATGTTTTTTCCGTCATGTATATCTACAATCCATGGGAAGGGCTTGCGAGTACGGCAGAATTTTATTATATCTTGGGCTCGATCTGCGTGTTTTTTGTTGGCGGCATCTTTTGAGTTTGATAAGAATTCATCCAATGTCGGAAATTCGTCATCCACAACAACAGCAGTCCGAATCGGAGATATAAATACCTCCTCGATGAGGTCGATGTACTGTTTTCCTTGGTTGTTGGGAAGGATCATAGCTGCGGCGTCTTCCATTGACTCAATCATATTTCGCACCCTTGAAATCAATCAAAAAATTGGCGCCTGATAGAAGTGGTGAACTTCCTTCAGAATAAACTATTGAATGCCCGCTAGCGGCAAGATTGGCCTTGCATAAATACAGTCCGACTCCTCGGCCCCCCCGGACTTTTCTTGTGAAAAATAACTGAAATAGACGATTGATATCATCACTTCTTACACCAGGGCCATTATCCGATATCGCGACCTTGCCATTTACTATTTGCAAAATGATATGCTTTTCTGCGAATTCAGATTGCTCAACCCAATAAATACTATTGTTAATCAGGTTTATAAAGACAGGCATAATTCTTGCTGGCTGGTCGTGAATCGAAAATCGCAAAAACTGTTCCGTTGCTGAAAGCGAGAGGTTCTGGCTGTCAAGCTTTGCTTTAAAGAAACGGAGGACATAATCGTAAATTGTCTGCCCTGTAATCTTGGCCCTAGTCTTCGGGCCTGATAGTTTTAGTGGAGACAGAAACCTTAATCTATCAATCAGCGCTTCATGGCTCTCTCTAACTTCTATGTAAGCGTTACTTTCCTGTACCGCTTGAGGAAATAACTTTAAGTTGGTTGATACTGACTGTTCTAGTGATTCGATTTCATGGCCGATTATTTCTACAGTAATTCCTAGTTGGGCAAGCGCATGCAGCCGGTCAACTTCTTCACGTAATCCCTCCGCCAAGTCATCGCTATGTGTTACTAAGCTAGCTAGGTCGATATTTTCACTTAGGCTATTAAGGGCGGTTACATATGATTCAAATAAGCTAGAGTTTTCGGCATCTTGAATATCACGCTCCTCATCTAAAAGCCGCGATGCTTCAGAGAGAGAAATTGTTCCGCTATCTAATTGGTCCAGCAAGGGCATGGTTTTAGCGTGATAAACCTTGTTTCGTTCATCTTGAAGACTTTGCAGTCGTTGCTGCTCAGTTGCGATGATTGATTTGCCTTCTGTAACCCAGCCTCTAATACGCCGATGGATAAAAGATGCATTGGAGTTCAATTCAGAATATGCGATATCTCTTGGTGATTTTGGTTTGATTGTGTCTAATGCAAAAGAAATTTTCTGCTCTAGAAAATCTACCATTTCCTTTGCGATTTTTGCTTTGGTTCTATAGTTGATGTGTTTTTCTTCTAGTAACCCCAGGTTTCTAGGGGCCGCTGGCAGCACTAATTCTTTTAGTCCGGTTTTTAATGAGCTTAACTTGCCTTTGTAACGAACTATAATTTCCTCGTCCTTTAGAGTGTCGTTAGTCACCTCTTCGGAAAGCACTTCGATAGCCGATAGCATGTTTATCAGTAATGGCTCGTTAGTGTTTAATCTTGAATTAAAAACTTTTCTTTTTTGTGCGCGCTGCTTATTCCGTCCCTCTTCAAGTTTTCTTTGCTCAAATTGCTCCACTCGTTCACTAATGGTAATTTTTCTTAGGTCGGATGCGGTGCCGAAGTGTGAGCGCGCCAATGTCTTAAGGATGTTAATTACAAGGTCTCTGAATACTTTGGCAGCTTTGTTGTCAATGATGCCTTCGCGCCCAGCTTTGTCACGTAAGTTAGGGTTGTCGAATTTGTCTAGTGCTACGCGTCCGAATAATCTTCGGAGCGACCAAAATTCCCGCCCGGCATGCAAAGTTCGACGTTTCTCAATTTGGAAAAAATCAGTACCCTCTCGGCCATAGGGCATAACTCTTAGGCCATTTCTGTAGACTAAGAATCCTGCGTAATTATCTGACTTTGCCTCAAAACTCCGATAGCTTTCTTCGCTGTGAGAAGTTGAGTCCAATTTTTGCTCGTAAGTGCCTAGCCTTAAGTTAAAGGGGCCAACTAACGAATCTTTTCGCGATGGAATATCTATTGCAGGTTGAATAACGATTTCGTCTTCCAGCCACTCACCAAACGCCTTTACTTTACCGCGGAATATGCCAGCGGGGTCGACGTTTCCATCAACTACGTGTTCGAGTTCATGCAGCCATGCCAAATCGAATGGTGGCTGATCATCAACTATTGTTCTGAGGCGAGTGCGATCCCGCGCCGTGGCTTTGGTACTAAAATCGACGACACCTTCCCCCCTAAGTATTTCCTTCTCATTTAGAAAAGGGTCTGAAATATTAGAAAGTGTCTGGAATAACTGATCACGTGCCTGGATGATAGTCGAGTCTTTTCCATGTCCTCCACTGTCATATTTTGGAAGTTGTGCCAAAAGGTCAGATTGCACATCGGAAATTACTAGTATCGTTCCATGCTCAGATTCACCTCGCCAGAGAGGCCACTCACTAAAATGCCATTCTTCAAATAATGTTCCGACGACGGTGTCTTGAATGGCCTGATGAGTAGAATGTTTTTTTCCATTAGATGTTTCGAGTGCTGTGAACTGCTCCCAAGCAAGCAATATTCTTTTATTTCGCTCATTATCATCAGCTATTGGGTTGACGTTCTCAATAAGCTTTTCAAACATTTCAGGGAGGGATAAGAAAAGCTCATCTTTTTTGTCAAACTCAATTACTGGAACTTCTATATCCATTAAAAATAAATATGGATTTTCGAAAATTCTCCAATCTATAAGTGATGCGACAAATCGATCGTTTTTTCTTTTTGAAACAATTAAAAGCAAGGATCCAAGATTTGCAGAAGACAGGCGGCCGATACCCTTCTGGCCTTGTTTCACCCTGGGTTGAAGCCCGCACATATCTTCTTTGGACGAAGTGATATTGTCAGTTTTCGATTCTGTGCCTACAACTAACCATTTATTTTTGAATTCGGTGCAGTTCATCCCATGCCCATTATCAACAATGGTAGCAACCGGGTACTCGCCATCGTAGACATGCATTCCTACTGTGCGAGAGTAGGCGTCATAAGAGTTTTTCCATAGTTCAGATATCGCTGTAGGGCAATCAGCAATCTGCTCGCGACCAAGATGGTCGATGGTTCTTGCGCGAGTTTGAAATGCAATCGAGCTAATCATGATATTTAATATCCGTATATGATAGCAGTGCCGATGTAATGGTATTTAGTAATGCTTCACCTAGCTGGATCGGAACTGCATTTCCAACTTGGGCCCCCCCGGCCATTAATCCTCCATGGAAAACGTAATTGTCAGGGAAGGTCTGGAACCTAGCAGCTTGTCTGAGCGTGATTCCATGGTGCTCAGTAGGATGTACAAATCGTCCTTTTGAAGGATTTACACAAGCTGTCGTCATAGTGGGCGCAGGTTCGGAGGGGTTGATGCGCCCATAAACATCGGTATGGCCGTTATGCTTGTCGTGGCAAGGTAGTACTCTGCCTGAATCTTTGCGGCTGCCACCATTTAACGGTGTATTTCGAAAAACCTCTACCAGTGAAGCAGAGTGATTCATGTGAATATTGTTAACGTCATCAACAGCTACTGGTTTCTTAAAAATATCGCCTGAAGATTTCCATTTTAGTAGCTTTGGATTTGAAATTCTGGACTTCTCATCGCCATGAGTAGGTTCTGGAGGCCAATTTAGATCTGAATCAATATCGTTCCGAACTCCAAGAATAAAAACTCTTTTTCGTCTCTGAGGAACTCCGAAATCCCTAGCATCAACTACCGCAGGGGGAAACATATGGTAACCTGCTGCCTCGCCCATCAAATAAAGTTGCTTCAGAAAGAAATCGTGTCGCTTCCAAAGAATGCCTGGAACATTTTCCATCAGGAATATTTTTGGTTTTAATGCGCTAACGTACTCAAAATAACGCAAGACCAATGAATTTCTTGGGTCATCTACGCCCGAGTCGTTAATACGATGAACGGAAAAGCCTTGGCATGGCGGTCCACCAAGCAAAATATCGCACTCTTCACCTTCTGAAAAATGCTTTGCGACCAAATCATGAGGTTCGAGTTCTAAAATATTAGCTTCATACAGGTGCGGGGTAGAGTTATGGACTAAGTTTTCACGATACGTTCTACACGCATGCTTATTAAGCTCTACGGCAGCAATAATCTTAATTCCGCATCGCTGTGCTGCCAAAGAAAACCCACCAGCCCCAGCGAACAAGTCTACACAAGTCAAAGCCTTAGTTTGACTCGCCGCTCGATCATTACCACTAATTGCAAAGCTATCAAGTTTGTCTAATGTCAACTTGCCCATACTATTGAATTAACACTCAGATTCTATAATTTTAAAATTTATTGGCCAACTAAAGTTTTTTTGTGGAGGCTGGCTATTTTTGTCGGTGACATTTGACATGTTACTCATCTTTATGCTGGTCGAAAAAAACCGTAGCGTTGGTCCTTTCTTTCCCTGGATATCTGAGAAGAAACCATTTATGTCGGTGCTATGCATGGGGTGGGTTACCTCACAAAAAAAGTGATGCCGCCTCAAGGATTTTGATCCTAAGCTCATGCTGGCTTTTCAACAGTATCTTCATTGCTGACTGCCGTAAATATAGTGCCTCAGATAGGCGATGCCATACACCGCGTTTGCATCATCCGGCCTGATGGTTCTGCGTGGCCGCGACGCGTGCGCAGTGACCTGATTGTTGTCAAATTCTTCTCCCGGTATCACGAAAGAGGGGGCGGTATCACTAGTGCACAAGGCATGGCGGCTAGCGGTGGGGTGCGTTCCAATCTCATTGAATGTCTTTCAGATAGCCCTTAAGCGCAACGAGCGGAGCATCAAGCCCCTCCAT
>NZ_JAGYGD010000011.1:0-150924 GCF_019947275.1 Pseudomonas sp. GL-RE-29 | reverse complement strand
ACAACGCGGCAATGGCGGCTTGTCGATCTCCAATCTGGAAACCTTTTTATGAGTCCTATCTGGCCAGAGGCCTGGCAAAAACCCAAGCCCTGGTCATCCTCGCGCGCAAGCTGTGCCGGGTGGCATTCGCTCTCATGAAAAACCAGAGCGAATACCAGCCGAATTTAAGGCTGCAGGGTTCCCCTGCAACATAGAATCTCCCACATTCTTCGTGTGCCGGACTGGAAATAAGATGCTGCCCCTAGCACTATGTCCACCTCCCGCGAGTGCCAGGAATTCCCGCCATGCCCGACGACATCCACTATTACGAACCCGCCAACGGCCACGGCCTGCCCCACGATCCGTTCAACGCGATCGTCGGTCCGCGTCCCATCGGCTGGATCTCTTCACAGGATGCCAACGGCCATTTGAACCTGGCGCCTTACAGTTTCTTCAACGCCTTCAACTACATTCCGCCGATCATTGGTTTTTCCAGCATCGGGCGCAAAGACAGCCTGAATAACATCGAGCAGACCGGCGAATTCGCCTGGAACCTCGCCACTCGCCCACTGGCCGAGCAGATGAATCAGAGCTGCGCCATGGTCGCGCCGCAGGTGAACGAATTCGAGTTATCCGGGCTGACCCCGGTTGCCTCGAAAATCATTCAGGTGCCGCGAGTCGCCGAAAGCCCGGTGTCCTTCGAGTGCAAGGTCACGCAGATCATTCAGTTGCAGCGGGCGGACGGGAATGTGGTGCCGAGCTGGCTGATCCTCGGCGAAGTGGTCGCCGTGCATATCGCCAAGTGGCTGTTGAAAGATGGGGTGTACGACACCGCCGCGGCAGAACCGATTCTGCGCGGCGGTGGGCCGGCGGATTATTTTCAGCTGGGGCCTGAGGCATTGTTCAAGATGTACCGCCCAGGGGCGGTGAAGTAATTACCAGATCAGGTCGCCGTCTTCGCTGACACCCTTTAGGTGAGTCAGCTGCAGGGCGGCGGCTTCGTCCGCTTCTTTGGCGGTCTTGAAGATCTGTTCTTCCAGCAGTTTGTTGAAGCGAGGCACACCCGAGCCGCCGATGGCTTTGGTGGCGATTGCCGCGTAATACCCGCCTTCACGGGGGACTACGGCCGATACCGCTTCGAAGGTTTCAAAGGCTTTGCGTGCCATGTCGCGCATCCTGGCTAGTTGAGAATGCTGCCATTAAACCCTCAACCGGCCAGTTTGTGTACCGCCGCCCCGGACTGGCTGAGCGCCTGCGCTGCCGAGACATCCTTGAAGGTATGGAAATCGAGGCTGTTGACCACCAATTCCTGGACCAGCTCGGCAAAAATTTCCATGGACGGGGTACTGAAGTACGCGGTCATGGCCTGCTGGTTGACCCAGAAACCGGACACCAGCCACAGCTCTGGATCGCATTGCGAATGCTGCAAGGCAAAGTTCAGGCAACCCGGCGCGGCGCGGGACGGCTCGATCAGCGCACTCAGGCGCACACCGAGTTCTTGCGAGCGCCCGGCGCGCGCTCGGACGAAGGCCATATGACTGACGGGGATCTGCTTGGACATGTTCAACCCTCCCGGGGAGTCGCGTGGCAGCCTGGGACGGGCTGCGACAGGATCAAAGGTTAAGGGCCACTGCGCTTGGGCCGTTAGTCGATTCCTGCCGCTGTGTTGCACGATTCTGCGAGAGTGCTTTCGCCACCTGTAACAATGTGTGAAATGTGTGCCCTGTAGGAGCTGCCGCAGGCTGCGATCTTTTGATCTTGAAACAAAATCAAAAGATCGCAGCCTGCGGCAGCTCCTACGGGGTTCGTTGCTGGCCGGGGCACTGAGCATATGCAGGGATAGAAGCCACCCTGTGCAGAATCAGGCAAGCATGAGGCAGGATGTGTCTACCGCTTCGACTTGCACAAACATATGCTCTGCCCCATCACTCCTGTTTTTCCGAGGATGCCTCGCATGTCGTCATTCGATCACTTTCAAGCCCCGCTGGACGCCGACATGGAAAAGCAGCGCGCGGAGCTGGCGGCGATCATTCGTCGCAACACCGCCGAGGATGGCAGTTATGCCACCGCAGTCGGTTCGCTATTCATGTCACGCCACAGCCAGAACCACGAGTTCGCCCCGGTGCTCGCGCAACCGGCGTTGTGCATCATGGCCCAGGGCCGCAAGGAAGTTCGGCTGGCCGACGAGTTCTTCAATTACGACCCGCTTAATTACCTGGTGGTGTCCGTCTCGATGCCGCTCAGTGGGCGGGTGGTGGATGTTTCGCCCGAAGAACCGATCCTGGCCGTGCGGCTGGATATCGACCCGGCGGAAATCACCGCTTTGATCGCCGATGCCGGTCCTCTCGGCGTGCCTACCCGACCAACAGGGCGCGGGCTGTATGTCGAACGGCTCGACAGCGCCATGCTCGATGCGGTGCTGCGCCTGGCGCGATTGCTCGATACACCGAAAGACATCGCCATGCTGGCGCCGCTGATTCGTCGGGAAATTCTCTATCGCCTGCTGCGCAGCAAACAGGGTCATCGGCTATACGAAATCGCCATCGCCAACAGTCAGAGCCATCGCATCAGCCAGGCGATCAAATGGCTCAACGGTAACTTCGAGCAGCCACTGCGCATCGATGACCTGGCGAAGGAAGTGAACCTGAGCGTGTCGACCTTGCATCACCGTTTCAAGGCGATGACGGCGATGAGTCCATTGCAGTATCAGAAGCAATTGCGCCTGCAAGAGGCGCGGCGCCTGATGCTGGCGGAAGGGTTGGAGGCTTCGGCGGCGGGGTATCGGGTCGGGTATGAAAGCCCTTCGCAATTCAGCCGGGAGTACAGCCGGTTGTTCGGGGCGCCGCCGTTAAGGGATTTGGCGCGGTTGCGGTTGTCGGTGTAATCGAGCATTTGGTGTGTGGCTGATGGCCTCATCGCTGGCGAGCCAGCTCCCTCAGGTCTGTGAGCGCCACAGATCACTGTGGGAGCTGGCTTGCCAGCGATGGGGCCAGCAAAGCCAACATCAAATCCGGATCAGGCCCCCAGAACCCGACAAGCCTCCACCGGCAACGTCACCGACACCGGATGCCCAATGCTCAAGCCAATCCCCTGACACGGCGTGCTCAACGCCGTAAACGACACCCCGGAACACTCCACCGTGGTCTCAATCGTCGCGCCGATATCCCGCACGAACGTCACTTTGCCCAACAACCGGTTACCCGCCGTCGCCTGCGGAGCTGACAGTTGCAGGTCCTCGGGGCGAATCAGCATCTTCACTTTTTCCCCGACCACAATGCTGCTGCAAATCGGCACTTGCAGCGCATCGCCGCCCGGCAGGCTGACCTTGCCGTTGCCCAGCGCCGTGGCCGGGAAGATGTTGCCCGAGCCGATGAAGTCCGCGACGAATTCATTGGCCGGGTGCCGATAGATTTCAATCGGCGTGCCCACCTGCTGCACCTTGTGCTCACCCAATACGACGACGATATCAGCCATGGTCATGGCTTCACGCTGATCGTGGGTCACCATGATGGTGGTGATGTTCAGGCGCTGTTGCAGCTGACGGATTTCCACCTGCATTGACTCGCGCAACTTGGCATCCAACGCCGACAGCGGCTCGTCGAGCAAGAGGATTTTCGGGTGCGAAGCAATTGCGCGGGCAATCGCCACGCGCTGACGTTGGCCACCCGAGAGTTTGGCCACCGGACGATTGATCATCGCTTGCAGCTGGATCAGTTCCAGCAACTCCACCACCCGCGCCTGCTGGTCAGCCTTGCTCACGCCACGCAGTTTCAGCGGATAGGCGATGTTCTCGCCCACGGTCATGTGCGGGAACAGCGCCAGCGACTGAAACACCATGCCGAAATTACGCAGGTGCGCCGGGGTGTGGCCGATGTCCTCGCCGTCCAGGCGAATCTCGCCGCCGCTCAGGGTTTCCAGGCCCGCGATCATCCGCAACAACGTGGTTTTGCCGCAGCCCGACGGGCCGAGGAAACACACCAGTTTGCCCTCGGGCAAATGCAGGTTCACATCTTTTACCGCGCAGGCCGAGCCGTAATGTTTCTCGACGTTTTCCAGAATCAGACCAGACATAAGCATCACCTCAAGAAATCAGAACGAAACGCCACCTTCACCGACCAGCTTCTCCAGCGCCCAAATCAGGACGAAGTCGATCAGCACGATCAGCACGGCAAACGAAAATACGGTTGGGTCGAGCGAAGACACGGTGCGGCTGTACATCCAGATCGGCACGGTCATGACGTCGATGGTGTAGAGAAAGTAGGTCACGGTGAATTCGTTGAACGAGACGATGAACGCCAGCAGCATCCCCGCCAGAATCCCCGACTTCATCAACGGCACCACCACATCGACGATCGCCCGTAGCGGTGAAGCGCCGAGCATTTGCGCGGCCTCTTCGACTTCGCTGCCGATGGAGAGCATGGCCGCCGTGCAGTTCTTCACCACGAACGGCAACGCCAGGATCACGTGGGCAATTACCAGTCGCGAGGTGGTCATCTGGAATGGCAAGCTGTCGAACACCAGCAACAACGCCAGACCCAATACCACCATCGGAAACACCAATGGCAGCGACATCAATTGCAGCGCTACGGCTTTGCCACGGAACTCGCACCGGGTCAGCGCGTAAGCCGCCGGCACCGCGATCAACGTGGCAAAAACCATGGTCAGGCACGCCACCATCAGGCTGGTGGTCATGGCTTTGCCCAGGCTCAGCACGTCGCTGGAATCCGGCGAAACGAAGGTGTGCCAGGCGGCTTTGTACCATTGCAGGCTGTAGCTGCTCGGCGGGAAGTCGAGGTTCGACGCGCCGCTGAAGGACATCACGATCATGGTCAGGATCGGCAGCACCGCCAACAACAGGATGAAGCCCGAAAGGATGCCGGCGAACTTGCCGGTGTCACCCGGCAACAGCGAGTGGCGCTTCTTGGTCAGGGTACTCATTGCGAAGCCTCCAGCATGCGCCGACGACGGCCGGTTATGTATTCGGACAAGGTCATGATTGCGAGGGTGGTGACGATCAACACCACACCGGCGGCGGACGCAGCCGGCCAGTTCATCAGCGGGGCGATCTGGTCATGCACCATTACCGCCAGCATCGGCACGCGACGGCCGCCAAGCAGCAACGGCACCACGAAACTGCTGGCGTTGTAGGCGAACACCAACGTCGCGCCAGTGATGATCCCCGGCAGACTCATCGGCAACACCACTTGGCGGAACACCTGCAAGCGACTGGCGCCGAGGGTGGCGGCGGCTTCTTCGTAGGTGCGGGCAACGCCGCGCATGGCGCTGGCAATGGGCAGCACGGCTAGCGGGAACGCGGTTTGCACCAGCCCCATCAACACGCCGTTCTGGTTGTACAGCAGCATGATCGGACGCTTGATCAGACCCAAGCCCATCAGCGCCTGATTGAGCATCCCGCCCGGGCCGAGAATCACCAGCCAGCCGTAGCTTTGCAGCAGCAGGTTGACCAGCAACGGCAACAGCACCGCCGCGAGGAAAATCCGCCGCACAAACGGCGAAGTCAGGCGCGACATGGTGTAGGCCACCGGGATCGCCAGGATCACCGCGATCACCGCGCTGATCAGCGCCAGGCGCAGGGTCAGCAGCAGGGATTTGAGGTAATAGGGTTCCAGTAATTGCGCGTAGCTGGCCAGGCTGAACCCGGTCCATTCCGCGCCCTTGGTGCCCACGCTCATGCGCAGGACCAGCAGGCTGGCGGCAATCAACACGCCGAGAAACAGCATCGACGGCGTGAGGAAAAACCAGGCACGTGCGGTCGGCGAAACACCCCGAATCGGGCGCGACTCAGCGGCGCTGACCGAATGGGTCAAAGGTTGGTGTTCCATAGCAAAGGTCTCGTCAATGGAAGATCTAAAGCTGTAAACCCTCCCCCTGTAGGAGCTGCCGAAGGCTGCGATCTTTTGATCTTGATCTTTAAAAACAAGATCAAAAGATCGCAGCCTTCGGCAGCTCCTACAGGGGGTGTGGGTCAGGAAGAAAAGATTTCCGTGTAGCGACGAATCCATTGGTCATGCACGGTGGCCAGGAAGGCGTTGTCGTGCATGATCGCCTTCTCGGCAATCTGTTCCGGCGTGAGGATGTACGGGCTCTTGCGCGCTTCGGCGGAGATGATCGCCTTGGCGTTGACGGGGCCGTTGTAGATGTCTTCAGCCATCTTGCCCTGCACCAGCGGGTCCAGAGAGTGGTTGATGAAGGCGTAGGCCAGGTCGGTGTCGCCCGGACGATTCTTCGGCATCACCGAGAGCATCAGGTCGGTGTAGAAACCTTCCTTCATGCCGAAGGTGGCGCCCAGACCGTAGGCCGGATCGCGGATCTGTTTCGGGAAGAAGGCCGGCGCGTACAAACCGCCCATGTCCAGGGAGCCGGTGCGGAACAGCTCGGCGATCTGGTTCGGGTTTTCGCCCAGAGTGACGACGCGATCTTTCAGCTCGGCGAGTTTCTTGAAGCCCGGTTCGATGTTGTGCTCGTCACCACCGGCCAGCTTGGCGGCGATGATGATCAGGTCCATGGCCTCGGTCCAGTTCGGCGGCGGCAGGAAGATGTTCGGCGACAGGTCAGCGTCCCACAGGGCGGCGTAGCTGTTCGGCGCTTCCTTGATGGTGCGGGTGCTGTAGACCAGGCTGTTGCACCAGAGCAGGTAACCGATGCCATGACCGTTGGCGCCGGTACGGTATTTCTCAGGCACATCGACGATGTTGGGAATGCGGTTGAGGTCGGGTTTCTCCAGCAGGTTGGCGGCGGCCAGACCTTCGGCGCCGACGCCTGCCAGGGTGATGATGTCGTACTGCGGACGATCACCGCCGGCCTTGAGTTTGGCGACCATTTCCGAAGTGCTGCCGGTGCGGTCAGCGATGACCTTGCAACCGTACTTGTCTTCGAACGTCGCGGCGATGTTGCGCAGTGCAGCCAGGCCGGTGTCATCGGACCAAGTCAACAGTCGCAGGGTCTTGCCCTGAAAGCGCGTGTCGCTGGCATTGGCCTTGACGAACGGCAGGCTCATGGCCGCCGCGGCAACCGAGGCTACGCCTACGGTCTTGATGAATTGTCGTCTGTTCAGATCATGCTCGCCCATTACGGACTCCCTTTGTTTTTGTAGGTATAAGGCAGGTCGAAACTGTTGCATCCGCGCGGTTGGATCAGCGTTAGCTCTCGTATTTTCGGGGGCTTGGCTGAACCAGTGAGTTCATCCTGAGGTCGTGCAAAACACCTGACTATCGATAAAAACTCATCGAAGCCATGACGCTAACGCATGCCTCATCGCGAGGCATGCGCTCACCTTTTTCGTGCCGTCAGACAGCCCGAATCACGTGTTTGATTTCCTGGAAAGCCTGCAAGCCCCACGGACCCAATTCGCGGCCGATGCTGCTCTGTTTGTAACCACCCCAGGCGGTTTGCGGGAAGATCACCTGCGGCGCGTTGATCCACACAAGCCCCGCCTGCAAAGCGTTGGCGACGCGATCCGCCGCTTCGGCATTGCACGTCACCACGCTGGCCACCAGACCGAACTGGCTGTCGTTAGCCAACGCAATCGCCTCCGCTTCAGAGGCAAAACGGCGTACGCAAATCACCGGGCCGAAAATCTCTTCGCACCACAGCGCACTGTCGAGGGGCACGTCGGTGAAAACCGTCGGCTGCAAAAAATATCCGCGGGGCAGATTCGCCGGACGATTACCGCCGCACACCAGTTTGGCGCCGGCACTCAAACCACGGTCGATGTGGCCGAGCACGCGCTGGTACTGCGCCTGATTGACCAGCGCGCCCATTTCCACGTCCGGGTCGAACGGGTCGGCGACGCGAATCGCTTCAGCACGGGCCTTTACGCGAGCGATGAACTCATCGAACAATTCATCGGCGACTAGCACGCGGCTGGTGGCAGAACACATCTGCCCGGCGTTGAAGAAACCGCCGCCGCAAGCCACTTCCACCGCCAGGTCGAGATCGGCATCCGCCAGAACCAGCAACGAGGATTTTCCGCCCAGTTCCAGGCTCACACCTTTGACAGTTTCCGCCGCGCGTTGCATGACCTGCACACCCACCGCGTTGCTGCCGGTGAAGGAAATCTTGGCGATGCGTGGGTCCGCCGACAACGGCGCACCCACCGCCAGACCTGTGCCGCAGACCAGGTTGAACACACCATCAGGCAGTCCGGCCTCGGCGATGATCGCCGCCAGTTCCAGCTCCGGTAGAGGTGTCACTTCAGAAGGCTTGAGCACCACGCAGCAACCGGCAGCCAGGGCCGGGGCGAGTTTCCAAGCGGTGGTGACCATCGGGAAATTCCACGGCACGATCAGGCCGACCACACCGCACGGTTCGCGGCGCAGGCGCGCGCTGAAATCATCGGACGGCAACTCGACATGGCTGTCCTGTTTCGCGTCCAGGCCTTCAGCCAGACCGGCGTAATACTCGAACGTGGCGATCACGTCGTCGACGTCGATGGCCGCTTCGAACAGTGGCTTGCCGTTGTTGCTCGACTGCAAATGCATCAATTGTTCGCGACCGGCCTGCACGCCCGCAGCGATCTTGCGCAGAATTGCGCCGCGCTCGGCACCGCTGGTTTTCGACCAGTCAGTGAAGGCCTTGGTCGCCGCACTGACGGCTTGATCAACCGCTCGCTCATCACCGCCCACGACGGTGGTCAACAGCGCTTCGGTGGCCGGGTTGATCACGCGCAGATGCTCGTTGCCCGCCGACCATTGGCCGTTGATGTAGAGGCCATCGAGTGTCGTTGGAAAGTTCATTTCGACACCGCCTGAGTCCACAGGGTCTGATCGATTTCAATCAAGGTCGGGCCTTGGCGATCCGAGGCGACACGCAATGCACCGCGCAGTTGATCGACATCGCTGACCGCTTCGGCGGCGCAGCCCAAGGCTTTGGCCACACCGATGAAGTCCGGGGTGTAGATGTCCACGCCGACCGGCTCTATGGCGCGGTTGACCATGTATTTCTTGATCTCTTCGTAGCCCTGGTTATTCCACAGCAGCACGATCACCGGCGCGCGCGCTTCAACCGCGCTGGCCAGTTCCGGCAGGGTGAATTGCAGACCGCCATCGCCGATCAGGCACACCACCGGAGGACGCGCACCGCTCTCGACGCTGCCACCGAGCCAGGCACCAATCGCGGCTGGCAAGGCGTAGCCGAGGGTGCCGTAACCGGTGGACGAGTTGAACCAGCGACGCGGGCGCTCCGGGTTGAAAGTCAGGTTGCCGGTGTACACCGGTTGGGTCGAATCACCGACGAATACCGCGTTCGGCAATTCGTGCAGCACGGTTTCCAGGAAGCGGGTCTGGGCCAGGGTTGGCGCGTCCCAGTTCGCGGCCAGTTCTTCAAGCAAACGGGCGGCACGCACCTGGCCCCAATCGTTGCGGCGTTCGGCCAGGGATTTGTGCGACAACGCGCTGAGCAAGGCTTGCGCAGCGTTGCGCGAATCGGACACCAGCGCCACGTGCGGCGGGTAGTTGCGCACGGTTTGATCCGGGTCGATGTCAACGCGCAGCAGCTTGCCGGGAATCTCGAAACCACCGGCGAAGGTGACGTCGTAATCGGTCTCGGCCAGTTCAGTACCGATGGCCAACACCACATCGGCCTCGGCGACCAGTGCGCGGGTGGCGACCAGGCTTTGGGTCGAACCGATCAGCAGCGGATGAGCGGATTCGAGCATGCCTTTGGCGTTGATGGTCAGCGCCACCGGAGCATCCAGCAACTCGGCCAGTTCGGTCAGCTCGGCGGCGGCATCGATCGCACCGCCACCGGCGAGAATCAGCGGACGCTTGGCGCCGGCCAGCAACTCAGTCATGCGCGACACGGCAGTCGGCGAAGCACCGGCGCGTTCGATGTTGACCGGGACGCTGCTGAGCAGGTCATCGGCTTCTTCAACCAGCACGTCCAGCGGAATTTCGATGTGTACCGGGCGTGGACGACCGGCCTGGAACAGCGCGAACGCACGGGCCAGCACACCCGGCAATTCCGAGGCCGACATCAGGGTGTGGGAGAACGCCGCGACGCCACCGACCAGTGCGCTCTGATTTGGCAGCTCGTGGAGTTTGCCGCGACCGCCGCCCAATTGGTTGCGAGTCTGCACGCTGGAGATCACCAGCATCGGGATCGAGTCGGCGTAGGCCTGGCCCATCGCCGTGGTGATGTTGGTCATGCCTGGGCCGGTGATGATGAAGCACACGCCCGGTTTGCCGCTGGTGCGAGCGTAGCCGTCGGCCATGAAACCGGCGCCTTGTTCGTGACGCGGCGTGACGTGGTTGATGCTCGAACGGGCCAGCCCGCGATACAGCTCCACGGTGTGAACCCCGGGAATGCCGAACACCTGCTCGACCCCGTAATCTTCGAGTAACTTGACCAATACTTCGCCGCACGTCGCCATGTCTTTGCCCTTCTTGTTCGTTTGAGACGCCGGGCCTGCGCTGTGTTTATGATGAGCGGGCAGGTCCAGGGATGGCCTCATTGGAACGGGCGACACGTAGCCTCAACAATGGATAAAAAGTCATACTAGCCATGTCCTCACGTCATACCTTGGATCTCAATGAAACGACTGCCTCCCCTGCCGGCGCTGCACACTTTTCTGATTACCGCGCAGTGCTGCAACTTCACCCGGGCCGCCGAGCAACTGCACATCACCCAAGGCGCCGTGAGCCGGCAGATCGCCGGGCTGGAAGATCATTTGGGTTATGAACTGTTCATTCGCCAGGCCCGTGGCCTGGATCTCACCGCCGAGGGACGCGAGTGGCTGCCGCGGGTGCAGCAGATTTTCGGCCTGATCGACGAGGCCGTGGAGCAGATCGGCGAGAAACGCGAAACCCTGCAACTCAAGGCCCCGACGTGCGTCATGCGTTGGCTGTTGCCACGGTTGTTGCAGTGGCAAAAAGAACGCCCGGACGTGCCGGTGGAACTGACCACCACGGTCAAGCACGGCGTGGATTTTCATCGCGAACAGTTCGATGCGGCGGTGATGTACGGTGCGCCGCCGGACGGTTCATTGGTCTCGCAAAAATTGTTCGATGAGCTGCTGACGCCGGTGTGTTCCAGGCCGATGCTCGAAAGTTCGGTGCCGCTGCAATCGCCGCAAGATCTGGAGCAGCACATGCTGCTGCACCCGACCCGGGACGAGCGGGACTGGAAAGCCTGGCTGGCCACGGCGGATGTTCGCTTGAGCAATGTGAGCAAGGGTCAGCATTTCGAAACGCTGGATCTGGCGATGTCGATGGCGTCCCAGGGGACGGGTGTGGCGATTGGGGACTGGTCGTTGATTGGCGACGATCTGAGTGCCGGGCGGCTGGTCATGCCGTTTGAATTGAAGGTGAAAACCGGGTTGGCGTATTACCTGGTGTTCCCGGAGAAACCCGGGCCTTCGGCGAAGTTGCGTGAGTTGATGGGGTGGTTGGTGGAGCAGGCGCAGAGTCGCTGAAACCTTGAAAAGCATCGCCAGCAAGCCGGGTCCTACAAAGATTTTCGTCGTGACGACGATCCTGTGGGAGCTGGCTTGCCAGCGATGATTTGCGTTACGACATCAATATCCGACTGTGAATCGTTGGCGAGAATGCTGCGGTGACTCGATTTCATCGAGCATCGCGAGGGCGTAATCGGCAAACGTAATCCAGCTACGCCCTTCGCTACTCACCAGTAAATCATCTTTGCCGACGCGAAATTTCTCAGTGCGCTCGCCTTCGACAAACTCCGCCGATGGCGACAGAAAAGTCCAGTCCAAGTCCTGCTCCTGACGCAGGTGTTCAAGAAACTCAGCACCGGCACCCGCTTCTGCCTTGTACTCCTCCGGAAAGCCTTTGCTGTCGATCACCCGCGTGCCATCCGGCAACAACAGCGACCCGGCACCGCCCACCACCAGCAAGCGATTGACCCCGGCCTTCTTCACCGGCCCGATGACAGCGCTGGCGGGCAGCGTCGAGAAATGCGCGGCGCTGATCACCACATCATGACCCTCGATTGCTGCTTGCAACGCAACGGCATCGAGGGCATCGACGTTCTGGCTGACCACACCGTTACGCTGGCCGATCTTCGACGTATCACGAGCGATGGCAGTGACGCTGTGTCCGCGACGCAGGGCTTCTTCCAGCAGTTGGCTACCGGCACGACCGGTAGCACCGATGATTGCGATTTTGCTCATGACGTTCTCCAGTTGGATGGGTTGAATCTGTAACGGCAAAGTTGCTTTTGTGGCGAGGGAGCTTGCTCCCGCTGGAGTGCGAAGCGCTCCCCTGCACGGTGTCAGGCAAGCCGCACTTGCAGGTTTTGCGACTGCTTCGCAGCCGAGCGGGAGCAAGCTCCCTCGCCACAGGTAATTCGGTGGTCAGGAAGACTCATTCGCCCCACTTCATCTCGCCCTTGGCGACTTTGGCGCTCAGTTCCAAAGAGCTTTCTTCACCCAGCGTCGGGAAGCGTTTTTTCATTGCGGCGATCAGTGCAGCGGAATCCTTGGCCTGGGCGGTTTCTTCATCGAAGGCCTTGATGTAACCAGCGGTGAATTTCACCGGCGCCAAGGTCCAGGCGCTCTCGCCAAGGTAATGACCCGGCACGACGGTGTTCGGTTTCAGGGTTTCGATCGAGTGCAGCGTCGCCAACCAATCGGCATGGGATTGCGGGGTCTGGGTGTCGGCCATCCACACGTGAATGTTTTCTGCCACCACCACGCCACCGACCACGGCCTTGATCGATGGTATCCACACGAAGCTGCGATCCGGTTGTTTACCCTCGAGACCGATCACCTGCAATTTCTGCCCTTCGAGCATCAGGCTGTCGCCCTTGAGCACGTCCGGCACGATGGTTTTGGCCGGAATATCCGCACCCATTTTCGGGCCCCAAAACGCCAGTTTGCCGTCGACGGTTTGCTTGATGTGATCGACGGTCGGCTGCGAGGCCAGCACTTTGGCCTTGGGGAACGCAGCGGTCAGGGTGTCGAGGCCGAAGTAGTAATCCGGGTCGCCATGGCTGATGTAGATGGTGGTCAGTTGCTTGCCGCTGGCGCGGATTTTTTCCACCACCTGTACGGCCTGGGATTTGCCGAATTGGGCATCTACCAGAATCGCCTCTTTTTCGCCGCTGACCAGCACCGACGTCACCGGAAATATCGCTTTGTCGCCGGGATTGTAGACATCCAGGGTCAATGTCGACGCGGCGGCGTGGGCGGCGAAACCGAGGGCGGTGGTCGCCAGCAAAACGCGCTTGAGAGTGGTGAAACCGATCATCTATTGCTCCTTGGTTGAAATATGTTTTTCGTAGGAGCCGGCTTGCTGGCGATGGCCTTTAACGAAAACCCATGCCTACCGGGAAAACTCGGTGCCTGCGACACCATCGCCGGCAAGCCGGCTCCTACAGAAGATGGAGCAGAGCTTAGTTGCCTCGATCAGTACAAAAAATGCGATGCTTGAACATAGTTTGTTTCTGAAATCGGGCAGATCATGGATCGTCTACAAGCAATGCGCGTGTTCGTCACAGTGGTGGACCTCGGCAGTCAGTCGGCCGCCGCCGATCATCTGGAACTGTCGCGACCAGTGGTTTCACGGTATCTGGCGGAACTGGAAGACTGGGTCGGCGCGCGACTGATGCACCGCACCACTCGCAAGTTGAGCCTCACCGCCGCGGGCAGCGAAACCCTGCCGCGCTGTCGGCAAATGCTCGATTTATCCACCGATATGCAAGCGGCTGTCAGCGAACCGGATGACGCACCCCGCGGCCAGCTGCGGATCAGCGTCAGCACCTCGTTCGGCCAGGCGCAACTGGCCGATGCCGTGGCGGCGTACGTCAAGCGCTACCCCGGCGTCAGCATCGACCTGCAGATGCTCGACCGCACGGTGAACCTGGTGGATGAACGCATCGACCTGGCGATTCGCACCAGCAATGACTTGGACCCCAATTTGATCGCCCGTCGACTGACGGTCTGCCGTTCGGTGATCTGCGCCTCCCCCGACTACCTGCGCGAGCATCCGACGCCGCAACAGGTCGAGGACTTGAGCCAGCACAATTGCCTGACCCACTCCTACTTCGGCAAAAGCCTGTGGCATTTCGAGCAGGACGGCGAACAGGTTTCGGTGCCGGTGCAGGGCAACATCAGCGCCAATGAAGCCAGCACGCTGTTGCGAGCGGCGTTGGCCGGTGCCGGCGTGGCGATGCTGCCGACGTATCAGGCGGGCGTGCACATCCACAGCGGCGAGTTGATCCGGCTGCTGCCGCAAGCCGAACCGCGACAGATGAACGTGTATGCGGTGTACGCCTCGCGCAAGCACATGCCGGCGGCGCTGCGCAGTCTGCTGGATTTTTTGGTGGTGAGATTTCCGCAAGAACCGGAGTGGGATATCGGCCTGTAACACTGCCCCGTGTAGGAGCTGGCTTGCCAGCGATCGCGGATTGTCAGTCAGAATCAATGTTGAATGTGACAACGCCATCGCTAGCAAGCCAGTTCCTACAAGGGTTCATCAGTGTTTTGAATACCGCGTTATCGCTGGCAACTCACCCGCGCTGACCTATGCTCAAGGTAGTACCGCAAGGTATTCGTTCAGAGGTCAACGCCATGGACATCAAAACAAGAAGGTACCTCGCCATTTTCATCACCTGTGCGGTGACGCTCGGGTTGTATGGCGCGGCGGCGTGGCGCGTAGAGCAGTTGCGAAACCTGCCCCGTGAGTACGCCAGCTGCAACTTCGAGCGTTGCATTCCACACAACGCGACCCTCAACGCCCTCCGCTGACGAAGGGGTCAGGCCTGGCTGTCCTGATCGGCCTTCAGGCGATCGCGAAAGGCTTTGGGCGAGATGCCCACCCGGCGCCGGAACAGGCGCGTGAAGTTGGTCGGATCCGAGAAACCCAACACATCCGACATTTCGTAAATGGTCATGCTGGTATAGGTCAGCAGGCGCTTGGCCTCCAGCAACTGACGCTCGTGCATGATCTGCAACGCCGGTTGCCCCGCCAGCTCGCGGCAGGTGCCGTTGAGGTGGGACACGGAAATCCCCAGTCGATGGGCCAGGTCCTCGACCTTGACGTGCTGGCGATACGTCTCTTCCACCAGTTGAATGAAGCCGTTGAGGTATTCCCGCGCTCGCTGCGGTCGCTGACTGGCGGCGCGACGTTGAATCACCTGGCGACTGACCCACACCATGATCACGCTGACCAACGAATGCATGAGCATTTCCCGCGCGGGTTGGTGGCCGGTGTACTCGGTTTGCAGGGCGGAAAACAGACTATTGAGGTACTCGCTGTCCTTGTCCGCTGGATAGCTTTCGGCCTGGGCCAAGGCGTTCACCGAGTTGCCCAATTGCGCCTGAAGATGGGCGACCAGCGGCGCGGCCAGGGTCACGACAAACCCTTCGACATCCACGGAAAATCGATAACCATGCACCGATAATGGCGGTAAAACCAGAATGGCGGGTTCAGTCAGTTGCGTGCGTTTGCCTTCGATTTCAAGCTCGGCCTGTCCTTTGAATACGAAGAGCAACTGACACAAATCGGCGTGGCGATGCGGTTTGATTTCCCATTGATGTTCGCGACTGCGTTTGGAAATGGTTTCACAGTGCAGCAAGTCCGGGGTTGGCCAATCCAGGCTTTCACCGTAGAGCTTGAACACCGGAATCGAAGGCAGGTCAGGCTTGTTCATCACTTCAATCCAGGTCTCGGAGTAGATGACGGGCGATAATCGCACCGATTGGCAAAATGTACAGGTATCGGCTCAGTTTTCACCTTCAATTGACAGACCCGCAAGTGAAAAATGCAAGCACTCGATCCATAAAAATCATTCACCGGCCCTGGTCGCGTGAAGCTTGCGAGTCATAAAAACAATGAAAACGCTGAAAACCCAAGTCGCCATTATTGGTGCCGGTCCCTCCGGTCTGCTGCTCGGCCAGCTGCTGCACAACGCCGGTATCGACACCCTCATTCTCGAACGCCAGACTCCGGACTATGTGCTCGGACGCATCCGTGCAGGTGTACTCGAACAAGGCATGGTAGAGCTGTTGCGCCAGGCCGGTGTCGGTCAGCGCATGGACGCCGAAGGGTTGGTCCACGGCGGCTTCGAACTGGCCCTCGGCGGGCGTCAGGTGCACATCGATTTGCAAGCCCTCACCGGTGGCAAAACGGTGATGATCTACGGCCAGACCGAAGTGACCCGCGACCTGATGGCCGCTCGTCAGGTCGCCGGTGCACAGACGATTTACCAGGCAAGTGATGTCGTGCCCCACGGAATGAAAACCGATGAACCGTTTGTCACCTTTGAAAAGGACGGCGAGCTGTATCGCCTCGATTGCGATTACATCGCCGGGTGCGACGGTTTCCATGGCGTCGCTCGACAATCGATTCCCGCCGAGAGCCTGAAAATCTTCGAACGGGTCTATCCGTTCGGCTGGCTGGGGATTCTCGCCGACACCCCTCCCGTTCACGAAGAGCTGGTCTACGCCCGCCATGAGCGCGGTTTCGCCCTGTGCAGCATGCGCTCGGAAACCCGCACTCGCTATTACGTGCAAGTGCCGGCAGACGAAAAGGTTGAGAACTGGTCCGATCAGCGTTTCTGGGATGAACTCAAATCCCGTCTGCCGCAAGCGTTGGCGGACAAACTGGTAACCGGGCCTTCCATCGAAAAAAGCATCGCGCCGCTGCGCAGTTTCGTGGTCGAGCCGATGCAGTACGGACGGATGTTCCTGGTCGGCGACGCCGCGCACATTGTCCCGCCCACTGGCGCCAAGGGGCTGAACCTGGCGGCCAGCGACGTCAGTACGCTGTTCAATATCCTGCTCAAGGTTTACCGCGAAAATCGCGTCGATTTGCTGGAGAAATACTCCGAAATCTGCCTGCGTCGGGTGTGGAAAGCCGAGCGGTTTTCCTGGTGGATGACCTCGATGCTGCACCGTTTCGACGATCACGATGCCTTCAGCCAGCGTATCGCCGAGTCGGAACTGGATTACTTTGTCGACTCCGAGGCCGGCAGAAAAACCATTGCGGAAAATTACGTCGGCCTTCCTTATGAGGCTATCGAATAGCTTCCTACCGACTTACACTGGCGAGCATCCCCGCTCGCCCATGCCGCTTGCGGGTCAATCACTGCCCGCAGGTTTTCCCGTGACCAATCTCAACCAGCCTGAACCGCCCAAACCGGCCATCCGCAGCGTGCTGATCGCCCTGATGCTGGCGATTTTTCTCGGCGCGCTGGACCAGACTATTGTCGCCGTATCGATGCCGGCCATTTCCGCACAATTCAAGGACGTCAGCCTGCTGGCCTGGGTGATTTCCGGCTACATGGTGGCGATGACGGTCGCGGTGCCGATCTACGGCAAGTTGGGTGACCTGTACGGTCGGCGCAAGTTGATGCTGTTCGGCATGGGTCTGTTCACCCTGGCCTCAGTGTTCTGCGGCATGGCCCAGAGCATGGAGCAACTGGTGCTGGCGCGGATTCTTCAGGGCATCGGTGCGGGCGGGATGATCTCGGTGAGCCAGGCAATCATCGGCGACATCGTGCCGCCACGGGAGCGCGGTCGTTATCAAGGTTACTTCAGCAGCATGTACGCAGTGGCCAGCGTGGCCGGCCCGGTGCTCGGCGGTTACATGACCGAATACTTGTCCTGGCGCTGGGTGTTCCTGATCAACCTGCCGCTGGGCCTCGGCGCCTGGCTGGTGGCTAATCGCACCTTGGTCGGCCTGCCGATTCCGCAACGCAAACCGGTCATTGATTACCTTGGCACTGTGCTGATGATTATCGGCTTGACAGCCTTGCTGCTGGGGATCACCCAGGTGGGCCAGGGTCATTCGTGGCGCAGCGCTGAAGTGTTGGGTTTGCTCGGCTGTGCGGTGGTAGTGCTGGGGTTGTTCGTCGTTCACGAGCGGCGGGCGCGGGAGCCGTTGCTGCCGATGCATTTGTTCGCCAATCGCAATGCGATCCTGTGCTGGTGCACGATTTTCTTCACCAGTTTCCAGGCCATCTCGTTGATCGTGCTGATGCCGCTGCGCTTCCAGAGCGTGACCGGCGCCGGTGCTGACAGCGCCGCTTTGCACCTGTTGCCGCTGGCCATGGGATTGCCGATTGGTGCGTATTTCGCCGGCCGCCGCACCTCGGTGACGGGTCGCTACAAACCAATGATCCTGACCGGCGCCCTGCTCATGCCGCTCTCGATTCTCGGCATGGCGTTCTGTCCGCCCCAGGCGTTTTTGCTGAGCAGTTTGTTCATGTTGCTGAGCGGCATCGCCGCAGGCATGCAGTTCCCGACGTCACTGGTAGGCACGCAGAACTCCGTGGAACAGCGCGACATTGGCGTCGCCACCAGCACCACCAACCTGTTTCGCTCGTTGGGCGGCGCGGTGGGCGTGGCGTTGATGTCGGCGCTGCTGCTAGCGTTGTTGCAGGATTCCAGCTTCGCTCATCTGGCCGGTTCGGCGCTGATTGCCGAGGGGCATTCGGGGAATGTGCTGCTGGACGGTCTCAACGCCGCGCCGGGGGATGCGCAGAACGCCTTGCGTGCTGAATTGCTGGTGACGTTCCAGCATTTGTTGATGGTGAGTGCGGCGGTGTCGCTGTTGGGATTGGCGGCCGCGATTGCCATGCCGAACATGTTGTTGCGCGGGCGCGAAGACAAGGTTCGGTAGTGAGATCGAGTCGTCTGCCATCGCGGGCAAGCCCGCTCCCACAAATACTGATGTCGTTCACAAAATCTGTGGTCAACCTCAAACCTGTGGGAGCGGGCTTGCCCGCGATGGCGTCCTCATTGAAACCGTACACTCATGGGCTGTAATACCCCACAGCCACCAGAAAATGCCCGACCTTCTTCAAGTAGGCATGTTTGTTCTCGACCTTACCGGTCACCGGGTTTTTCCAGCGATATTCATACTCGCCATAATCCTGTTTAGCGATCAATGCCAGCATCGGCTCACCCACCGGTTTGCCTTCCGGGTCGACGATCTTGCTGAAGTCGGTGTTGATCAACCGCAGATTGGTGCCGTGGGCGACGTAACGCTGGGTGTTGAGGTCGACGACAAACACATACAGGTCATCCTGCAAGTAGCCGCCCTTGAGGGAGTTGATCGCCGTCAGCGTGCCCTTTTCATCCTTGGCCAGGTCGGTCGCCGCTTTGTTCAGTAACGCCATGGCCTGTTCCGCCGATGCCCGTGGCAGGTAGTAACCGACCGCCAGAATCCGCTGGCCGACACGCTGGTAATACACGTGCTTGCGCTCGACCTTGCCGTCGGACCAGTTCTGCCAGCGGTACTCCGCCTGCTGAATGCCATTGCCCTCCGGCACTTTCAGGGCGTCCTTGAAAGTTTTCTGCAAATCCGGCCCGAGTACTTCGGACACATCACGGCCAATCAGCGCCGCGGACGGCCCACCACTGGCGAGCATCACGCCTTTGGTGTCGAGTACAAAAACATAACGGTCCTTGTCGACAAATTCGCCCTGGCGGCTGAACGCTGCAAAGGCTTTGTCGCCATTCTCGTGATAGTAAGCCAGGGCTTTTTCCAGCAAGGCGATGGCGGCCTGACTGTCGGCCTTGTTCGTGTCAGCGGCGTGAGCCTGGCCCAGGCACAGCAACAGCATGCCGCCCAGAAAGGCCAATTTACGTAGAACCCCCATAGTGCGTCCCTCGTTCTCTTAGATGTTTCAAGAGCGTAGACGGATTGGGGATATGTACGAATATTCAGGAAAGGGAAAAGAGATAGCTTTTTGTGGCGAGGGAGCTTGCTCCCGCTCGACTGCGCAGCAGTCGCAAATCAGGCACCGCATTTATTTGATAAACCGCGGTGCCTGATTTGGGGCTGGCTTCTCCACCCAGCGGGAGCAAGCTCCTTCGCCACAGAGTGCCTGCGCAGCTACTGACGGGCGCGCAGCTGCTGTTGCAGGTTCTGGATCTGCGCTTGCAGGGAATTGATGGTGCGGGTTACCTGACTACGGAACGCATCGAATTCCGCCGTGTTAGTCGTACCTTGCGCAGGGCGATTGTCCTGCTCGCTTTTGAGTACGACGATCTCCTGCTCCAGACGGTCGATGGCAGCACTCGGGTTGCCTTGTTTCTTCAATGCGGTGATGTCGGCGCCGAGGCTTTTCAACTGTGCGTCGAATTTTTCGGTGTCGGTCGTGGCACTTTTCAGCGCGGCGACGTCACCGATCAAGACTTTGACCTGAGCCTGCAACTGAGTGTTGACGCTTTGGTGCTCGGTGCTTTGGGTAGTTATCTGCGCCAGACGCTTGTCGAGATCGGTTGTTTGCGCGGTCATCTGTGCCAAACGCTTGTCCAGCTCCGAGGTTTGACCGGCAACGCCTTGCTGCTGCTGGCTCTGATCCTGGAGCTTGCTTTCCAGCTGCTTGATTTGCTGCTTCAGCGCTTCGCTATCCGAGGTGACGTTAGTCTGGCTGGCGACTACCTTGCCGGAAATATCCTGCAAGCGCCCCGCCGCTTCTTCACTGATCCGCGCAAAACTTTCCTGGGTCGCCACCAGTTGCTGCTCCATCAGCGAAATCTGCTGAAAGCTCCACCAGGCCAGACCGGCGAAGGCAAAGAACAAGGCACCGACCAGCGCCCACAGCGGCCCAGTGCTTGGGCCTTTGACATTCACCACCGGCGCCGGCCGCGAATGCACGGAGGTGCGAGTGGTAGCCGGAAAAACATCGTCGTCGAGGACGTCGGCACGCAGGCTCGGTACATCATCGAAGTCGTCGCGGGCATCGTTACGCATGGACATTGAGTCAACCTTTGTGAATCGCGGTGATGGCTTGATGCGGCGAGTATAACCCCCACTGCCGCACCGATTGACCTTCAACCCCGGACTGGGTTCATTGCGGGGCCTTTCAGCGAATGTCCTGGGCCTTCCACCAGCCGCAGAACTCATCGAGGGCCGTCCACAGGCTGACCTTCGGGTCGTAGTCCAGATAATGCCGGGCGCGGCTGATGTCCAGGGTGAATTTTTTGTTCATGACCTGCATGCCCAAACGCGAGAGGGTCGGCTCCGGGCGGCCCGGCCACAACTTGCACACGCCCTCGTTGAGCGCGGCGACGCTGTAGGCCAAACCGTAGGAACGGTAGCGCGTAACCTGTGGGACTTCCATTTTGCGCATGACGTAATTGACCACGTCCCACAATGGAATCGGCGTGCCGTTGCTGATGTTGTAGGCCTTGCCCAAGGCTGAGCCGCTGGCCAGCAAACTGCTGAGCAAGGCTTCGTTCAGATTTTGCACGCTGGTGAAATCGACTTTGTTCAGGCCGTTGCCGACGATTGCCAGACGCCCCTTGCGCTGCATTTTCAACAGGCGCGGGAAGATGCTCATGTCACCGGCCCCGGTGACGAATCGCGGACGCAAGGCCAGGGTTTCGAGTCCGAACTCCTGGGCACCGAAGACTTTTTGCTCGGCCAGGTATTTGGTGGCGGCGTAGGGGTGCTTGAAGCGTTTGGGCACTTGTTCTTCGGTCAGCCCCAGGTGATCGCGGCCGTCGAAGTAAATCGACGGCGATGACAAATGCACCAAGCGCCGGACACGCTGTTTCAGGCAGGCTTCGACCACGTTTTCGGTGACCTGGACGTTGCCCTGAAGAAAATCCTGATAGCGCCCCCAAACGCCGACCGCACCGGCACAATGCACCACGGCCTCGACGTCGGAACACAGTTCACGGGCGAGTTCCGGGTCGCTCAAGTCGCCTTGGACGAACTCGGCGCCGCGTCGCACCAGATGTTCCACACCCTCGGCCCGGCGACCGTTGACCCGCACATCAAGGCCCTGCTCCAGAGCGAAACGCGCAAAGCGTCCGCCGATGAAGCCGCTTGCGCCGGTGACCAGAATCTTCATGTATTGCTCCGAATATTTCGTTTTGCGTAGTGCGAGAGGTCTTGACGCTGCCCGTCAGTCCAACGGCACCAACCATTGCTTCGACGCGCGTACCAACTGATCAGTGAGTAGCCCCAACAATTGACCGCCATTGCGCCAATGATGCCAGTACAGCGGCACGTCGATCGGTTTATCTGGCAAAAGCTCAAGCAAAACACCGCGTTCCAGTTGTTCGCGAACCTGAAGTTCAGGCACCAGCCCCCAGCCCAGCCCGGCTTCGGTGAGCCGGATAAAACCTTCAGACGACGGGCATAAATGGTGTTCGAATCCGCCATCGACGCCGAGCGACGCCAGGTATCGATGCTGTAGGAAATCATCCGGGCCAAACACCAGCGCCGGAGTGCGGGCCAACTGATCGGCGCGCACACCCTGGGGAAAATGCCGGGCAATGAACGCCGGACTGGCCAACGCGCGGTAACGCATCGCGCCGAGCAACACGCTGCGCGCGCCAGCGACGGGCCGCTCGTTGGCGCACAGGCAAGCCGCCACTTCACCTGCGCGCATGCGTTTGAGGCCGACGGTCTGGTCTTCAACCACCAGATCCATCAGCAGATGTTGTTCGGCGCAAAAATCCCCCACGGCCTGCGCCCACCACGTGGCCAGGCTATCGGCATTCAGGGCGATTCGCAGACGCTCCGGCAGGCCTTCTTCGTCCAGCGCCGGCACCAGTGTCTGCAAGTCACGCTCCAGCAAGCGCACTTGCTGCACGTGGTTGAGCAACCGCCGGCCGATCTCGGTCGGAGACGGCGGCGTGCCCCGCACCAACACCGGTTGGCCGACCCGTGCTTCGAGCAATTTGATGCGCTGGGAAATCGCCGATTGCGACAAACCCAACACCTGCGCAGCCCGTTCGAAGCCGGCCTGCTCGACCACCGCTGCAAGGGCAGAAAGCAATTTATAGTCGAACATCAGTTTTCCTAATGAGCGATCAGCAAGATTGGTTTTTCTTATACAACCTGGCACGGGAGAATGACCAGCAAGAACTCTTGAACAAGGAACATCACATGGCTGGCGAAACTTCATTGGCAACGCTGCTGCGCAGCATGAGCCCGCAACTCAACGCCGGCGAATACGTGTTCTGCACCTTGCGCGACGGACAGTTGCCTGCGGGTCTGGAAATCATCGGCAGCTTTCGCGAGCAGGAAGGTCTGACCGTGATTCTCGAACGCTCCCACGCCGAGCGGGCCGGATTCAGCTTCGACTACGTCGCGGCCTGGATCACCTTGAACGTGCACTCGGCCCTCGAAGCCGTTGGCTTGACTGCCGCGTTCGCCACGGCACTGGGCCAGGCGGGCATCAGTTGCAACGTGATCGCCGGCTATTACCACGACCATTTATTCGTCGGCCAGGCCGATGCCGAACGCGCCATGCAAGTGCTGCGCGATCTGGCAGCCAATGCGGAGTAACGACCATGTGGCAAAGCTATTTGAACGGCCTGTTGGTGGCCTTCGGACTGATCATGGCGATCGGCACCCAGAACGCCTTCGTGCTGGCCCAGAGCCTGCGACGTGAACACCACTTGCCGGTGGCGGCGCTCTGCGTGGCCTGCGATGCATTATTAGTTGCCGCCGGAGTATTCGGCCTGGCGACGGTGCTGGCACAAAACCCGACGTTGCTGGCTATCGCCCGCTGGGGTGGTGCGGCGTTTCTGCTGTGGTATGGCAGCCAGGCGTTGCGCCGGGCCTGCTCGAAACAGAGCCTGCAACAGGGCGAAAACCAGACAGTACGCTCACTGCGAGCGGTGCTGCTCAGCGCGTTGGCGGTAACCCTGCTCAATCCGCATGTCTATCTGGACACCGTTTTGCTGATCGGCTCCCTCGGTGCCCAACAGACCGAGCCTGGCGCTTATGTGGTGGGCGCGGCGAGCGCTTCCTTGTTGTGGTTTTTCACCCTTGCGCTCGGGGCGGCGTGGTTGGCGCCATGGTTGGCTCGACCCAGCACCTGGCGAATTCTCGACCTGCTGGTGGCCGTGATGATGTTTGCCGTAGCACTGCAGTTGATCACCGCCGGTTGATTTATTCCAAACAGCTCTGGAACCTCTATTCCACACAGTTGTTGCGTGGTTATGCCGCACCCCCGGTGCTATGATCCGACACCTGCGCCGCAAAGAGTACAAACTCCCCGGCGCTAGTCTGGCCGCCCGTGATCGGCCTTGCGCTCACCGCACCTGACCTGATTAGGAGATCCACCATGGCTTTCGAATTGCCGCCACTGCCTTACGCACACGATGCACTGCAGCCGCACATTTCCAAGGAAACTCTGGAATTTCACCACGACAAGCACCACAACACCTACGTCGTGAACCTGAACAACCTGGTGCCAGGCACCGAGTTCGAAGGCAAGACTCTGGAAGAAATCGTCAAGTCTTCCTCGGGCGGTATCTTCAACAACGCCGCTCAGGTCTGGAACCACACTTTCTACTGGAACTGCCTGGCACCAAACGCCGGCGGTCAACCAACCGGCGCTCTGGCTGACGCGATCAACGCAGCCTTCGGTTCGTTCGACAAGTTCAAGGAAGAGTTCAGCAAGACTTCCATCGGCACCTTCGGTTCCGGCTGGGGCTGGCTGGTGAAAAAGGCTGACGGTTCCCTGGCCCTGGCCAGCACCATCGGCGCCGGCAACCCGCTGACCAACGGCGACACCCCGCTGCTGACCTGCGACGTCTGGGAGCACGCTTACTACATCGACTACCGCAACCTGCGTCCGAAGTACGTCGAAGCGTTCTGGAACCTGGTCAACTGGAAATTCGTCGCTGAGCAGTTCGAAGGCAAAACCTTCACCGCTTAAGCTCGATGCCAGTCAAAAAACCCGGCTTATTAGCCGGGTTTTTTTATGGTCCACCGGAACACACAGATAACGCAAAACCCGTAGGAGCCGGCTTGCTGGCGATGCACTCAAGCACGCGGCGTCTACTCAGACCACACGCGTTATGGTTTACGGCCATCGCCAGCAAGCCGGCTCCTACAGGGGAGCGCGAATAGGCAATTTCCCACGATGAAACCATCCGCCAACCCCTTGCCCCAGCGCCACAGCCGTCTAACATCAACAAAAAGGAAAATTTCTCCACATTCCCGCTCAAGTTGAAGGACTCGACAACCGACACAGTACTAATAGGGAACGGCCCACAACTGCATATCCGCCAAGCTACAGGCGAAATCTCACATGGAAGATTGTCCCTTTGACTGCCATCACGGGATTGCCAATACTCATGGCAACTTGATGCTACCCGCACGGAACAAGGAATAACCCTTTGAAGCTGGAACTCAAGAACAGCTTGTCGGTGAAGTTGCTCCGGGTCGTGCTCCTGTCGGCATTGATCGTTGGCGTGGTCTTGAGCTGCGCGCAGATCGTCTTCGATGCCTATAAAACACGCCAGGCCGTGGCCAACGATGCCGAACGCATCCTCGACATGTTCCGCGACCCCTCGACCCAGGCCGTCTACAGCCTGGACCGGGAGATGGGCATGCAGGTGATCGAAGGCCTGTTTCAGGACGATGCCGTGCGTCAGGCCTCCATTGGTCATCCCAATGAAGCCATGCTTGCGCAAAAATCCCGCGAGTTGCAGCACTCCAGCAGTCGCTGGCTGACCGACCTGATCCTGGGCAAGGAACGCACCTTCACCACCCAATTGGTGGGTCGTGGCCCGTACAGCGAGTATTACGGCGACCTGAGCATCACCCTGGACACCGCCACTTACGGGCAAGGCTTCATCGTCAGTTCGGTGATCATCTTCATATCCGGTGTCTTGCGCGCGTTGGCCATGGGGTTAGTGCTCTATCTGGTCTACCACTGGCTGCTGACCAAACCGCTGTCGCGGATCATTGAGCACCTGACCGAAATCAACCCGGACCGCCCCAGCGAACACAAGATTCCGCTGTTGAAAGGACACGAGAAAAACGAACTGGGGATCTGGATCAACACCGCCAACCAGTTGCTGGAATCCATCGAACGCAACACCCACCTGCGCCACGAGGCGGAAAACAGCCTGTTGCGCATGGCCCAATACGATTTCCTCACTGGCCTGCCGAATCGCCAGCAATTGCAAACGCAGCTGGACAAAATCCTCGTCGACGCCGGCAAGCTACAACGGCGGGTCGCGGTGCTGTGTGTCGGCCTCGATGACTTCAAGGGCATCAACGAACAGTTCAGCTACCAGACCGGCGACCAGTTGTTGCTGGCCTTGGCCGATCGACTTCGGGCACACAGTGGACGCCTCGGCGCCCTCGCCCGCCTCGGTGGTGACCAGTTCGCCCTGGTTCAGGCCGATATCGAACAACCCTATGAAGCCGCAGAACTGGCGCAAAGCATTCTCGATGACCTGGAAGCGGCGTTTGCCCTCGACCATCAGGAAATCCGCCTGCGCGCCACCATCGGCATCACCCTGTTTCCCGAGGATGGCGACAGCACTGAAAAGCTGCTGCAAAAAGCCGAGCAGACCATGACCCTGGCCAAGACTCGCTCGCGCAACCGCTATCAGTTCTATATCGCCAGCGTCGACACTGAAATGCGCCGCCGTCGCGAACTGGAAAAAGACCTGCGTGATGCCCTGACCCGCGACCAGTTCTACCTCGTTTATCAACCGCAGATCAGCTACCGCGATCACCGGGTGGTGGGCGTCGAGGCATTGATTCGCTGGCAACATCCGGAGCACGGCCTGGTGCCGCCGGACCTGTTCATACCGCTGGCCGAGCAGAACGGCACCATCATTGCCATTGGCGAGTGGGTGCTGGATCAGGCATGCAAGCAACTGCGGGACTGGCATGACCAGGGCTTCTCCGACCTGCGGATGGCCGTGAACCTGTCCACCGTGCAATTGCACCACGCCGAATTGCCACGGGTGGTCAACAACCTGCTGCAGATGTATCGCCTGCCGCCGCGCAGCCTGGAGCTGGAAGTCACCGAGACCGGCCTGATGGAAGACATCAGCACCGCCGCCCAGCACTTGCTCAGCTTGCGTCGCTCCGGCGCGTTGATCGCGATTGATGACTTCGGTACTGGCTACTCGTCCCTGAGCTATTTGAAAAGCCTGCCGCTGGACAAGATCAAGATCGACAAGAGCTTCGTCCAGGACCTGCTTGATGATGACGACGATGCGACCATCGTCCGCGCCATCATCCAGCTGGGCAAGAGCCTGGGCATGCAGGTGATTGCAGAAGGCGTGGAAACGGCCGAGCAGGAGGCTTACATCATCTCTGAGGGCTGTCATGAAGGTCAGGGCTACTTCTACAGCAAACCCCTGCCGACGCGCGAGCTGAGCGCTTACCTGAGGCAGGCTCAGCGCAGTAACGCGGCTATCCTGTAAAAAGATCTGCAACACCTCTTCCCTGAATAAGAAATATTTCCAAGCACAACCCTTTACACATAATGCGAAAGATTTGCATTATGTCGCAGTTTTGCGCGCTGGACGCGTCATACCACCCCCTCTCGAAGCAGGATGTTCGCCATGATTCGTATGCCTCTGGCTACCGCCAGTCTGTTGGCCATCGCAATTTCCCTCGCCGGTTGCGGTGAAGGCAAAGACAAAGAAAAAGCTGCCGTTCCTGCGCCGGCTGCCAGCACCGCTGCTGCCCCGGCTGCTCCAGCCGCTGCACCTGCCTCTGCCGCTAAAGTCGACGAAGCCGCTGCCAAAGCCGTTGTCGCGCACTACGCCGACATCGTATTCGCTGTTTACAGCGATGCCGAATCCACCGCGAAAACCCTGCAAACCGCCGTTGACGCCTTCCTCGCCAAGCCGAACGCCGACACCCTGAAAGCCGCCAAGGCTGCCTGGATTGCCGCTCGCGTTCCTTACCTGCAGAGCGAAGTGTTCCGCTTCGGCAACACCATCATCGACGACTGGGAAGGTCAGGTGAACGCCTGGCCACTGGACGAAGGCCTGATCGATTACGTCGACAAATCCTACGAGCACGCGCTGGGCAACCCGGGCGCCACCGCAAACATCATCGCCAACACTCAGGTTCAGGTCGGCGAAGACAAGGTCGACGTGAAAGACATCACCCCGGAAAAACTCGCCAGCCTGAACGAGCTGGGCGGTTCCGAGGCCAACGTCGCCACTGGCTACCACGCCATCGAATTCCTGCTCTGGGGCCAGGACCTGAACGGCACCGGCCCTGGCGCTGGCAACCGTCCGCCTTCGGACTACCTGGAAGGCAAAGGCGCCACCGGCGGTCACAACGATCGTCGCCGCGCTTACCTGAAATCCGTGACGCAACTGCTGGTCAGCGACCTGGAAGAAATGGTTGGTAACTGGAAGCCGAACGTGGCTGACAACTACCGCGCCACCCTGGAAGCCGAACCGGCTGAAAGCGGCCTGCGCAAAATGCTGTTCGGCATGGGCAGCCTGTCCCTGGGCGAACTGGCGGGCGAGCGCATGAAGGTTTCCCTGGAAGCCAACTCCCCGGAAGACGAACACGACTGCTTCAGCGACAACACCCACAACTCGCAGTTTTACGATGCCAAAGGCGTTCGTAACGTGTACCTGGGCGAATACACCCGCGTCGACGGCACCAAAATGACCGGCGCCAGCCTGTCGTCCCTGGTCGCCAAAGTAGACCCGGCTGCCGACACCGCACTGAAAGCCGACCTGGCTGCTACCGAAGCCAAGATGCAGGTCATCGTTGACCACGCCAACAAGGGTGAGCACTACGACCAACTGATCGCCGCCGGTAACGCCGCTGGCAACCAGATCGTTCGCGACGCCATCGCTTCCCTGGTCAAGCAGACCGGTTCGATCGAGGCTGCCGCTGGCAAACTGGGTATCGCCGACCTGAACCCGGACAACGCTGATCACGAATTCTGATCGACGCTGGACGAGTGAAAAGAGGCGACCTTCAGGTCGCCTTTTTTCATATCGGTCGTTTGCGATGATGCTCATGGCCTCATCGCTGGTAAGCCAGCTCCCACAGGTTAGGTGGCGCTCGCAAAGTCTGAGCGCTCCAGCAATTCTTGTGGGAGCTGGCTTGCCAGCGATGGCGGCGCCGCGGTCTAAGTGAAAACCCTGCCCCACATCAAGCAAACGATAATTCCTCTTATTCAAAACCCCCTGCCCTGTTAGACTTTGCGCCCTTGTTTTGCTCGTCTTGCAGGATGTCTGATGCCCCCGCTGCCTCTTCGCTTGTCCGCACTGTTTCTGGCCCTGGGCCTGAGTGCCTGCGATGACGCCCCGCGTTTCACCAAGGCCGAACCCGGTGAAGCCCGCTCCGGGGGCAGTGCGACCGTGCGCAAGACCGATCAGAACGCATTCTCCCTGCCCTCCGCCAACCTGCCGCCATCACGGCGCGTGGACTTCAGCGTCGGCAACAGTTTTTTCCGCAACCCCTGGGTGATCGCCCCGTCGACCACCACCGCCCGCGATGGCCTGGGCCCGCTGTTCAACACCAACGCCTGCCAGAACTGCCACATCAAGGACGGCCGCGGTCATCCGCCCACGCCTGATGCGGCAAACGCCGTGTCGATGCTGGTGCGCCTGTCGATCCCCGATGCGCCGGCCTACGCCAAGGTCATCGAGCAACTGGGTGTGGTGCCGGAGCCGGTCTACGGCGGGCAGTTCCAGGACATGGCCGTCCCCAGCGTGGTCCCGGAAGGCAAAGTGCGGGTCGATTACACGCCAGTACCGGTTCGCTTCAAGGACGGCACCGAAGTCGAGTTGCGCAAACCGACACTGAACATCACCCAACTGGGTTACGGACCGATGCACCCCGACACCCGGTTCTCGGCGCGCATTGCACCGCCGATGATTGGCCTCGGCTTGCTCGAAGCCATTCCCGAAGAAGCGATCCTGGCCAACGCCGACGCTCAGGCCAAAGAAAAAAACGGCATCGCCGGACGCCCGAACCGGGTCTGGGATGACGCGCAGCAGAAAACCGTCCTCGGGCGATTTGGCTGGAAGGCCGGGCAACCGAACCTCAATCAACAAAATGTGCACGCGTTTTCCGGTGACATGGGGCTCACGACCAGCCTCAGACCCATCGATGACTGCACCGACGCGCAAACGGCCTGCAAAACGGCACCGAACGGCAACGGCCCGGATGGCGAGCCGGAAGTCAGCGACAACATCCTGCGCCTGGTGCTGTTCTACAGCCGTAACCTCGCCGTTCCGGCGCGTCGCGATGTCAACGCACCGCAAGTGCTGTCCGGCAAAAACCTGTTTTATCAGGCCGGGTGTCAGTCCTGTCACACACCCAAATACACCACCGCCGCCAACGCCGCCGAACCTGAACTGGCCAATCAAGTGATTCGCCCTTACAGCGATCTGCTGCTGCACGACATGGGCGACGGTCTGGCGGACAACCGCACTGAATTCCAGGCCAGCGGCCGCGACTGGCGCACCCCGCCGTTGTGGGGCATCGGCCTGACGGAAGCGGTCAGTGGCCACACTCAGTTTTTGCATGACGGCCGCGCCCGCAACTTGCTCGAAGCCGTGCTCTGGCATGGCGGCGAGGCAAAAGCGGCGCAGCAACAGGTTTTGTCTTTCAATGCCGAGCAGCGCGCCGCGTTGCTGGCGTTTTTGAATTCCCTTTAATACGCACTCTTCCAGCGGGAGCCCGACATGTTCCGTCCCAAATTGTTGTTCACCAGCCTTGCCGCGCTTGCCCTGGGTGCCTGTTCGCCACAGGACCCGCAAGCCGTCACTTCGGCGGCCATCGCCAAGTCCGTGATTCTGCCGACCTACACCCGCTGGGTTGAAGCCGACCGCCAATTGGCCGTCAGCGCCCTCGCCTACTGCGAAGGCAAGGAAAACCTCGAGACCGCCCGCGCCGATTTCCTGCACGCACAAAAAGCCTGGGCCGAGCTGCAACCGCTGCTGATTGGCCCGCTGGCCGAGGGCAACCGTGCCTGGCAGGTTCAATTCTGGCCGGACAAGAAAAACCTGGTCGGGCGTCAGGTCGAGCAACTGGTCACCGCGCAACCGCAGATCGACGCCGCCGCCCTGGCCAAATCCAGCGTTGTGGTGCAAGGCTTGTCCGCCTACGAATACATCCTTTTCGACAGCAAGCCTGATGTGGCCAACGCTGAACAGAAAGACAAGTACTGCCCGCTGCTGATCGCCATTGGCGAGCGTCAGAAACAACTGGCCGAAGAGATTCTGAAAAGCTGGAACAACACCGACGGCATGCTCGCGCAGATGAGCAAGTTCCCGAACCAGCGCTATGCCGACTCCCACGAAGCCATCGCCGATGTGCTGCGTGTGCAAGTTACCGCCCTCGACAGCCTGAAGAAAAAACTCGGCACGCCAATGGGCCGCCAGAGCAAGGGCGTGCCGCAACCGTTCCAGGCCGATGCATGGCGCAGCCAGTCGTCCCTGACCGGCCTCGAAGCCAGCCTCGCCGCCGCCAAAACCGTGTGGGAAGGGGTCGATAACAAAGGCATTCGTGGCCTGTTGCCGAGCGAGCAGAAACCGTTGGCCGACAAGATCGACGCCGCCTATGCCGCGTCTCTGAAACTGTTCGCCAGCAACCAGCGCTCGCTGACCGAAATGCTCAACGACGATGCCGGTCGCCAACAACTCAACGATCTCTATGACAGCCTCAACGTCGTCCATCGCCTGCACGAAGGCGAACTGGCCAAGGCGCTGGGCATCCAACTGGGCTTCAACGCCAACGACGGTGACTGATGAGGACGAGTGCCATGCTGCGACGTCAGGCTCTGACTTTAGGTAGCTTGCTGCTGGGAGCAGTGACACTGGGCGGCTGGACGCTGTTCAAGCAAAAGGACAAAAGCCCGCTGCTGCTCTCGGCGCGGGACGATACCGATGGCAGGCACTACGCCGTCGGTTATCGGCTGGATGGCACCCAGGTGTTCGCCACCGAGGTCGGCCAGCGCTGCCACGACATCATTAACCACCCGTCGCTGCCGATTGCGCTGTTTGTGGCCCGGCGTCCGGGCACCGAGAGCTACCTGATCGACCTGCGTAACGGTACGTTGCTGCAAACCGTGGCGTCGCAACCGAACCGGCATTTCTACGGTCACGCGGTGATTCACCACAGCGGCGACTGGCTGTACGCCACCGAGAACGACACCTCCGATCCGGGTCGCGGCCTGCTGGGTGTGTATAAGTTCGAAGGCGAGCGGCTGGTGCACAGCGGCGAGATCTCCACCCACGGCATCGGCCCGCACCAGGTGTCGTGGATGCCCGATGGCGAAACCCTGGTGGTGGCCAACGGCGGGATTCGTACCGAGGCCGAAAGCCGGGTCGAGATGAACCTCAACGCCATGGAGCCGAGCCTGGTCCTGATGCAGCGCGACGGCACCCTGCTGAGCAAGGAAACCCTCGCCCAACAGATGAACAGCGTGCGCCACCTGGGGATTGCCAGCGACGGCACCATCGTCGCCGGCCAGCAGTTCATGGGCGCGGCTCACGAGCACTCGGAATTGCTGGCGATCAAGCGTCCGGGGCAACCGTTCGTGGCGTTCCCGGTGCCGGAGCATCAATTGCAGGCCATGGGGCATTACACCGCGAGCGTCGCGGTACACAGTGACTTGCGCCTGGTTGCGTTGACCGCGCCACGGGGCAACCGCTTTTTCATCTGGGACCTGGACAGCGGCGAAGTGCGCCTGGATGCGCCACTTCCCGATTGCGCCGGGGTCGGTGCGGTGGCCGACGGTTTTGTCGTGACTTCGGGCCAGGGTCGCTGCCGCTACTACGATTGCCGCCAGACAAACCTGGTTGCGAAACCGCTGGATCTGCCTGCGGGGCTCTGGGACAACCATCTGCATTTGATGGCGTAAGTTACGCTGAAAAGATCGCAGCCTTCGGCAGCTCCTACAGGTGTACACCCATTCCCTGTAGGAGCTGCCGAAGGCTGCGATCTTTTTCGGTCACCAGTACTCCAAAGCCTGACATGCTGTAATAACTGCCAGTTGGATTCCCCTTCCCACTCGCGGTAATGTGCCCCACTGTCTCACCTGATTTTCTCCAAGGAACTGGAAATATGCTGCGTCGCCGCATGCTGATCATGTTGGGTGTTGTTCTGTTGATCGTGCTGGTCCTGGCCGGTTACAAAGCCTTCTCCATCTACACGATGATTCAAGGCTTCTCTGCGCCCAAACCCCCGATCAGCGTCGCCGTGGCCACAGCCATCGAACGGCCCTGGCAGGCGCGCCTTCCTACCGTCGGCACACTCACGGCCCTGCAAGGCGTGGACTTGAGCCTGGAGACCGACGGCACCGTCATCGATTTGCAGTTCGAGTCAGGACAGAAGGTCAAGGCCGGTCAACCCCTGTTGCGACTCGACAGCGCGGTGGAAACTGCCCTGCTGGAAACGGCGCAGGCCGACCTGGGGCTGGCCCAGCTCGATTACGGCCGCGGCAGCCAACTGGTGGGCAGCCAGGCCATTTCCAAAGGTGAATTCGATCGACTTTCGGCGGTACTGAAAAAGAGCAAGGCATCGGTCAATCAACTCAAGGCTGCACTCGGCAAGAAAAGCATCGTCGCCCCCTTCAGCGGCACCATCGGCATTCGTCAGGTGGACGTTGGCGACTATCTGGCCAGCGGCACCATGATTGCCACCCTGCAAGACCTCAGTAGTCTCTACGTCGATTTCTTCGTACCCGAGCAGTCGGTGCCAAAGATCGCCATCGGCCAGCCGGTTGAAATCGTCGTCGCGGCTTATCCGACGCTGACCTTCCCCGGCACCATCAGCGCGATCAACCCCAAACTCGAGAACAGCACGCGCAACATGCAGGTCCGCGCCACCCTGGCCAATCCCGATGGAAAGCTGCTGCCAGGCATGTTCGCCAGCCTCCAGGTCATGTTGCCCGACCCGCAACCGCGCATCGTCGTGCCGGAAAGCGCGATCACCTACACGCTGTACGGCAACTCGCTGTATGTCGTCGCAGAGAAAAAAGCCGAAGACGGCAGTATCGAAAAAGACGACAAAGACCAACCGATCCTGATTGCCGAACGGCGCTTCATCGAAACCGGCGAACGCCGCGACGGGCTGGTGATGATTACCAAAGGCGTGAAGAGCGGCGAAAAAGTGGTCACGGCCGGCCAGATCAAACTGGATAACGGTGCGCACATCGCCATCAGCGACGACAAGACCCTAGCCGAGAAGAACAGTCAGCCTCGCGCTGACTGATCAAGGAACCCCCATGGCTTTTACTGATCCGTTCATCCGCCGCCCGGTGCTCGCCACCGTGGTCAGCCTGCTGATCGTCCTGCTGGGCTTCCAGGCCTGGAGCAAGCTGCCGCTGCGCCAGTACCCGCAAATGGAAAACGCCCTGATCACGGTGACCACCGCGTACCCCGGAGCCAACGCCGAAACCATTCAGGGTTACATCACCCAACCGATGCAGCAGAGCCTGGCCAGCGCCGAGGGTATCGACTACATGACCTCGGTCAGTCGCCAGAACTTCTCGGTGATCTCGATCTACGCGCGCATCGGCGCCAATAGCGACCGCTTGTTCACCGAACTGCTGGCCAAGGCCAACGAGGTCAAGAACCAGTTGCCCCAGGACGCCGAAGACCCGGTCCTGAGCAAGGAAGCCGCCGATGCTTCGGCTTTGATGTACATCAGTTTCTTCAGCAAGGAACTGAACAACCCGCAGATTACCGACTACTTGTCGCGGGTTATCCAGCCGAAACTGGCGACGTTGCCGGGCATGGCTGAAGCCGAGATTCTTGGCAACCAGGTGTTTGCCATGCGCCTGTGGCTCGACCCGGTGAAACTGGCGGGTTTCGGTCTCAGCGCCAGCGACGTGACCGATGCGGTGCGCAAGTACAACTTCCTCTCCGCTGCCGGCGAAGTGAAAGGCGAGTACGTGGTCACCAGCATCAACGCCAACACCGAACTCAAATCCGCCGAAGCCTTCGCCGCGATTCCGCTCAAGGTCGAGGGTGACAGTCGGGTGCTGCTGAACGATGTGGCGCGGGTGGAAATGGGCGCGGAGAACTACGACACCATCAGCTCTTTCGGTGGCACACCCTCGGTCTACATCGGCATCAAGGCCACACCCGGCGCCAACCCGCTGGACGTGATCAAGGAAGTGCGCAAGATCATGCCGGACCTTGAAGCCCAGCTGCCGCCGAACCTCAAGGCTGAAATTGCCTACGACGCCACCCTGTTCATCCAGGCTTCGATCGACGAAGTGGTGAAAACCCTGTTCGAAGCCGTGCTGATCGTGATCGTGGTTGTATTCCTGTTCCTGGGCTCCCTGCGTTCGGTGGTGATCCCGGTGGTTACCATTCCGCTGTCGATGATCGGCGTGATGTTCTTCATGCAGATGATGGGTTATTCCCTGAACCTGCTGACCTTGCTGGCGATGGTGTTGGCCATTGGCCTGGTGGTGGACGATGCCATCGTGGTGGTGGAAAACATCCATCGCCATATCGAGGAAGGCAAGACGCCGCTGGACGCCGCCATCGAAGGTGCCCGGGAAATCGCCATGCCGGTGGTTTCGATGACCATCACCCTGGCGGCGGTGTACGCGCCGATCGGTTTCCTGACGGGGCTTACCGGGGCGCTGTTCAAGGAGTTCGCCCTGACCCTGGCCGGGGCGGTGGTGATTTCCGGCATCGTCGCCCTCACCCTCTCGCCGATGATGTGCGCCTTTCTACTGCGACACGACGAAAACCCCAGTGGACTGGCCCATCGCCTCGACCTGATTTTCGAAAGTCTCAAGCGTCGCTATCAAAGCATGCTGCACGGCACCCTCAACACTCGGCCGGTGGTATTGGTGTTCGCGGCGATTGTGCTGTGCCTGATCCCGGTGCTGCTCAACTTCACCAAGTCGGAACTGGCGCCGGATGAGGACCAGGGCATCATTTTCATGATAGCCAGCGCTCCGCAACCGACCAACCTCGACTATCTGAGCACCTACACCGACGAGTTCATCACGATCTTCAAGGCGTTTCCCGAGTACTACTCGTCGTTCCAGATCAATGGTTTCAACGGCGTGCAATCGGGCGTCGGCGGCTTCCTGCTGAAACCGTGGAACGAGCGCAGCCGCACACAAATGCAGCTCCTGCCCGAGGTGCAATCGAAACTGGCGAGCATTCCGGGGCTGCAGATTTTCGGCTTCAACCTGCCATCCCTGCCCGGCACTGGCGAAGGGCTGCCTTTCCAGTTTGTCATCAACACCGCCAACGATTACGAGTTGCTGCTGCAAGTGGTCGACCGGGTGAAAAAACGGGTGATGGAGTCCGGCAAGTTCGCCTTCGCCGACGTCGACCTGGCGTTCGACAAGCCGGAAGTGGTGGTGGATATCGATCGCGCGAAGGCTGCGCAGATGGGTGTTTCGATGCAGGATCTCGGCGGAACGCTGGCCACTTTGCTCGGCGAAGCAGAGATCAACCGCTTTACCATCGAGGGTCGCAGCTACAAAGTCATTGCACAGGTCGAGCGGCCTTTCCGGGATAACCCGCAATGGCTGAACAATTATTACGTGAAGAACAGTAAAGGCGAACTGCTGGCCCTCTCGACCCTGATTAGCGTGACCGACCGGGCGCGTCCACGGCAACTGAACCAGTTCCAGCAACTCAACTCGGCCATCCTGTCCGGGGTGCCGCTGGTCAGCATGGGTGAAGCGATCGACGCCGTTCTCCAGATCGCTCGGGAAGAAGCACCGGCAGGCTTTGCCTTTGACTATGCGGGCGCTTCGCGGCAATACGTGCAGGAAGGCAGTGCATTGTGGGTGACCTTTGCCTTGGCGCTGGCAATCATTTTCCTGGTGTTGGCGGCCCAGTTTGAAAGCTTCCGCGACCCGCTGGTGATTCTGGTGACCGTCCCGCTGTCGATCTGCGGGGCGCTGATTCCGCTGTTCCTCGGCTGGTCGAGCATGAATATCTACACACAGGTCGGATTGGTGACGTTGATTGGACTGATCAGCAAGCACGGGATTTTGATCGTCGAGTTCGCCAATCAGCTGCGCAAAGACAAGGGGCTGAGCGCTCGCGAGGCGGTGGAAGAAGCTGCGGCCATCCGTTTGCGCCCGGTGCTGATGACGACCGCCGCCATGGTGTTCGGCATGGTGCCCTTGATCATCGCCACCGGGGCGGGAGCGGTCAGCCGCTTTGATATCGGTACGGTGATTGCGACGGGGATGTCGATTGGTACGTTGTTCACATTGTTCGTGTTGCCATGCGTGTACACACTGCTGGCCAAATCCGAGAAAACTGTACACACCAACGCCCTGTAGGAGCCGGCTTGCTGGCGATGAACGACGACGCGGTATGTCTGGAGCACCTCGGTGCCTGGATCGCCAGCAAGCCGGCTCCTACGAGATTGTGTGCAAGTCAGTTGTTGACGGGCATAAAAAAGGCCTCGCATCAGCGAGGCCTTTTATTTTGGCTTCAATCTGTTCAACTTTGCGGCCTCAATCCTTGAGAAAGTCCGAACATGAACAGCAATAGATCATGGTCGGGCTGTGTTGCTACGGATGCCTTGGCAACCCGTGGCAACGGACAATGCGCGTCCCCTTGCATTGAACTGAGGACTTGCGTGCGGGGCTGCTCCCAGGCAGCCACCGCGAGTGAAGCAACTGCCAAGGCTCCTATCAGAAACAAACCTCGCGCAACTTCGAGTTTCATTGCTATAAACCTTTGATAGCGCTGCCAAACGCCGTCTTATAAAAATAGACGAGTTTGTCCCAGTCCGTCGTGCTGAACGACGAGTGGCGACGCAGTTGCTTCATGTCATGAGCCGCTGCGCGATAAGCGGTCAGACGCTGTCGGCACTTCTCCAGATCGATCAGGGCGACCTCGACTTTGGCGGTTTCGCCGACACCGGTAACGCGCACAAATACGTGTTTGATATAGATGCAGCTATGCTGCCAACGACCCTTGTGCATACGCGCAAGGTTCTCGGCCAGATCCTTCAACACGCGATCATGCGCGACTTCACCGACACGCTCGCGGCCGCCGCCAGCGTACCAATGTTCGATTTCTTCAAAGCCGTCCAGTGACTTGGTAACCAGCAGTGCGCGCCATTTGTGCACCGGATCGCGTTGTGCGCCGCAGTAAACGATTTCCGGAACGCGGACACCCAGTGCCCGCACGCCAGTCAGCGCATCACGCTCACGCAAAACCGTCGGCCGACCAAACGGGTGCAACCAGCTGCGATGGATATGCCCGGTCTGCCGTTTAACGTAGAGCAGCTGACCATCGCTACCCATGATGCGCTGCACGCCACTTTCTCCACCGCGACGGACATTGGGTTCTTCTACCCATTCACCGCGCTGGTTCCAGAAATAGTCGAAGCGGTCCGGGGAAGCGACTTCCGTTTCCGCTGCACATTGCACTGCCATTCTCTTACCTCTTCCGTAATACGTAGACCCGCCACATGGCATAGAGCGGTATAAAGTCCAGTTGTTCCTGAATTCGGAAACCTGCCTGTTCAAATTCCTTTTCTACCGTAGCAGCCGGTAACACAAATCGATTCTGATAACCAACCTGCCCACGGGTTTTCTCTGCGCGCTTGCGTTTCCAGGCTTTGAAATTGCCATCCACCCACAGCGAAAGAATCACACTGTCTCGGGTGACGCGCTCGAACTCACGCAAAATCGCCAGTCGATGCTCGGCTTCACCGATGTGATGGAGCAAACGCATGCAAAAAATGCTGTCGACGGCGTTATCAGGCAGGGCGATGTCGAATGCAGAAGTGTGCAAGGGTTGTACCCGTTTCACCACATCGGCAGGTTGCGCCTGTGTAGCGATCTTCAGCATGGACTCGGAATTGTCGGCACCGATGATCACACGATTGGGCTTTTCTGCCAGCAACGGCCAGAAACGCCCCGCACCGCAGGGCAAATCGAGGACCAGGCCCGGCTCGCCAACCAGCGCCAATGCCTTTCGTGCCAGTTGCTCGTCCCGCAAGTGGGACAGTCGACGGCCAAGACCATCCTTGTGCTTGCGCAGGTAACGCTGGGCGTGTTGATCGTCGTACTTTTCGGAAAAATCTAATTTGATAGGGCCGGCCATCACAAAGGTCTCCTTAGCTTCTGATACCAACGACCACCATATGGAGCGGGTTGTCAGATTCAGGTTATCCCTTTGTGAAAAAAATGTTATGTAAAAGTCGAAAATATTTCGAGGTATTACAAGGCTTGGCTATGGCCCTAATCGCCTTTTGACAGATCGCTCAATTCACTTGAGATGTATGCAACTGCACGTGGAAACGACAACCGTTGGGCTCCATGGTAGTGAGGCTGACGCTCCAGCCCTGGTTTTCACAGATTCGTTGCACCAATGACAGACCTAACCCCAGCCCGTCACCGCGTTTCTCCGTGCCCCGCACAAAGGGCTCGAACATGGCTTCGCGTTTTTCCTCGGGAATACCCACGCCACTGTCCTCGACCAGGAAACCACCGGTCGTCAGCGTCAAGCGAATGAAGCCCCGTTCGGTGTAGTGCAGCGCATTACGCAGCAGGTTGCCCATGACCGCTTGCAAGAGCGTCGCGTTATAGCGAGTGGTCTGTGGATTACCCGGCTCGAAGATCAGCCTCAACCCTTTTTCCTCAATCGGCCCGCGCCACAGACTGAGCAGCCCATCGGCCACTTGGCTCACGGACTGCTGCGGTGACATGTTGGCGTCTTCACGTTGCGCACGGGCCAGCATCAGGAAGGTTTGCACCAGCTCACGCATTTCTTCACAGGCCCGTGCGATTCGTTCGACCTGCGCTCGGCCGCGCTGATCGAGGCCCGAGTTTTCCAGCAACAATTCACAGGAACTGGCCAACACCATCAAGGGCGTGCGCAGTTCGTGGCTGACGTCGCTGGTGAACAAGCGCTCCCGGGTCAATGCCTGGCGCAATCGGCCGAGCGTAGCGTCAAAGGCGACCGCCAGTTCACCCACTTCATCGGCCGCATAATCGGGCGCCAGAGGTGGCGCCAAACCTAACAGCTGATCACGATGACGCACCTGACGTGCCAGGCGCACCACCGGCGCCATCACCTTGCGCGCCAAGACCCATCCGAGGAAAACCGCCAACGCCAGGCTGAGCACGAAACCCACCAGCACCACGGCGAACAACACTCGCTCGCGCTCTTCAAAATCGCTCTGATCCTGCAACAGCACATACCGCCGGCCATCAATGATTTCGACCATCGCGTGGTAGGACAAATTCTCGCGGAATACTTCGTGAAACCCCGTATCGAGGTGGCGCAAATCCTTGGGCAGCTCGAAGTCGCCGCGTCCGCCGCTGAAATAGAACAACTGGTCGGGCTCAGGGCGATGGCTCCAGTCGGAGACATTGTCCATCAGCAACAGACGTTGTAGATCGCCGCCCAGACCGGCCGAAATCAGTTTTTCTTCCACCAGGTGCACGGTGAAGACAATGCCCATCGCGAACGCACCCGCCACCAACGCGCTCATCAGCGCAAAGGCAATAATGATCCGCTGGGAAAGGCTTTGCTTAAACTCCATCACGGCCCTCGGCCAAGCGATAACCCACACCGTGCACCGTTTGCAGCAAGGGCTTGGCGAATGGCTTGTCGATCACCTGGCGCAACTGGTGGACATGGCTGCGCAGGCTGTCGCTGTCCGGGCAGTCGTCGCCCCACAGCGCTTCCTCGAGAATTTCCCGGCGCAGCACGTGCGGGCTTTTCTGCATCAGTACGGCCAGCAACTTCAGGCCCACCGGGTTGAGCTTGAGCAGACGACCTTCGCGGGTAACTTCCAGGGTATCGAGGTCGTAGCTCAGATCGCCGACTTGCAGGGTGCGGCGACCGCCACCCTGGGTACGACGCATGACGGCCTCGATGCGCGCCGCCAGTTCCGACAGGGCAAAGGGCTTGATCAAGTAATCATCGGCACCGGACTTGAAGCCCTGTAGCCGGTCATCCAATTGATCGCGAGCCGTCAGCATGATCACCGGCGTATCGCGGCGTGCATCTTCGCGCAGGCGCTTGCACAGGGTGTAGCCGTCGATCCCGGGCAACATGATGTCGAGCACGATCAAGTCGTAATGCTCGGTGGCCGCCAGATGCAGACCTGACAAACCGTCCTGCGCGCAATCCACGGTATAGCCTTTGAGACCCAGGTAATCGGCGAGATTAGCCAGGATATCGCGGTTGTCTTCAACCAATAGAATTCGCATGGGCACCTTCTTCGTACGCGGAAACGGCCGTCTTGGCCCGCGCAGCTTAAGGCCAAGTGTGGCTCACGGCTAGGACTGCGTGCAGTCATTGATCCAGCGAACGAACGGGTTAACGGCTCAACAACTTTTTCACTATTGGTTCACAGGCTGACGACAGGATCAGGCTCAAACTCCGCGCGGCTGCGTACTTCAGATCTCTTCACCGACCAAGGAATTGCCATGGTTTCGACCCTCGTCCGCCCTGCCTCCCGCCCGCTCAACTGGTGGGTATGCCTGGGCGTTCCCGCCGTCGCGGCGATAATTTTGGTACTGCTTGAGCTGACGTCCCTGGACATGGACCTGGCCAGGCTCTTCTACGATCCGGTCGCGGGAGAGTTCATCGGGCGGCACAGTTACTTCCTCGAAGACATCCTGCATGACCGGGCAAAGCAAGTAGTCATCGCGTTCTCGGTGTTTGCCATTCTCGGCTTCATCGGTTCGTTTTTCATGGTCAGGCTCAAACCTTTCAAACGAGAGCTTGGCTGCCTGGTGTTGTCCCTGGGTTTGGCGACATCTTTTGTCACCCCCATGAAAGCGGTGACGGCAGTGCAATGTCCTTGGAGCCTTGAGCAGTTCGGTGGTCACGAAACCTACAGTGAATTGCTGAGCCCTCGCCCGCCTACCGAGAAGCCTGGCCGTTGCTGGCCCGGCGGTCATGCCGCCACCGGTTTTACGCTGCTTGCGTTGTTTTTCGTGTTGCGCGACCGTCGTCCGCGCATGGCACGTGCGGCGTTTGTTTTCGCCATCGCTTTGGGCTCGGTGTTCTCTATCGGCCGGATGATGCAGGGTGCGCACTTTTTCTCGCACAACGTGTGGACCGCGGTGTTCTGCTGGTTGATTTGTTTGGGGTCGTATTACTGGATTCTGTATCGGCCGGCATCGAAGGCTGAACCGGTGAGCAAGACTGAACCGGTCAGGGCCTGATAGAAGATCAAAAGATCGCAGCCTTCGGCAGCTCCTACAGGGATCGCATCTTCATGCCGCGATTCCCACAACTGTCGCATTTCCCTGTAGGAGCTGCCGGAGGCTGCGATCTTTTGACGTTGATCTTTTATAAGCCCAATAAAAAACCCCGCCTGCTTTCGCAGGCGGGGTTTTTTGATACAGGGGTAAGGCTGGCTTACATCATGCCGCCCATGCCGCCCATACCGCCCATGTCTGGCATACCGCCGCCAGCACCGCCGTCTTTCTTCGGTGCATCAGCGATTGCTGCTTCGGTAGTCAGGATCAGGCTGCCGATGGAGGCTGCAGCTTGCAGAGCCGAACGGGTCACCTTGGTTGGGTCCAGGATGCCCATTTCGATCATGTCGCCATATTCGCCAGTCGCAGCGTTGTAGCCGAAGCTGCCCGCGCCGTTCTTGACCTTGTCGACCACTACGCTTGGCTCGTCGCCGGAGTTGGCAACGATCTGACGCAGAGGTGCTTCGATAGCGCGACGCAGAACAGCGATGCCCACGTCCTGATCGGCGTTGTCGCCTTTCAGATCGGACAGTGCTTGCAGAGCACGGATCAGGGCCACGCCACCGCCAGGTACCACGCCTTCTTCAACGGCTGCACGGGTAGCGTGCAGGGCGTCTTCAACGCGGGCTTTCTTCTCTTTCATTTCTACTTCGGAACCAGCGCCAACCTTGATCACTGCAACGCCGCCGGACAGCTTGGCCAGACGCTCTTGCAGTTTTTCACGGTCGTAGTCCGAGGAAGTCTCGGCAACCTGGGCGCGGATCTGGTTGATGCGTGCTTCGATGTCGCCTTGTACGCCAGCACCGTCAACGATGATGGTATTTTCCTTGGACAGGGTCACGCGCTTGGCGTTACCCAGGTGCTCCAGGGTGGTGCTTTCCAGGCTCAGGCCGATCTCTTCGGAGATGACGGTACCGCCGGTCAGAACAGCGATGTCCTGCAGCATGGCCTTGCGACGGTCGCCGAAGCCTGGAGCCTTGACGGCTGCGACTTTAACGATGCCACGCATGTTGTTCACAACCAGCGTCGCCAGGGCTTCGCCTTCAACGTCTTCGGCCACGATCAGCAGTGGACGGCCGGCTTTGGCAACGGCTTCCAGTACTGGCAGCATTTCGCGGATGTTCGAGATCTTCTTGTCGACCAGCAGGATCAGCGGGCCGTCCAGCTCAGCGACCATGGTCTCTGGCTTGTTGACGAAGTACGGGGACAGGTAGCCACGGTCGAACTGCATGCCTTCAACAACCGACAGTTCGTTTTCCAGGCCCGAGCCTTCTTCAACGGTGATCACGCCTTCTTTACCGACTTTTTCCATCGCTTCGGCAATGATGTCGCCGATGGAGTTGTCGGAGTTGGCGGAGATGGTGCCTACCTGAGCGATAGCCTTGGTGTCAGCGCATGGCTTGGACAGGGCTTTCAGCTCTTTGACGATAGCGATGGTCGCTTTGTCGATACCGCGCTTCAGGTCCATCGGGTTCATGCCGGCAGCGACGGCTTTCAGGCCTTCGTTGACGATCGATTGAGCCAGAACGGTAGCGGTGGTGGTGCCGTCGCCTGCGTCATCGTTGGCACGGGAAGCAACGTCTTTGACCAGCTGCGCGCCCATGTTTTCGAAACGGTCTTCCAGTTCGATTTCCTTGGCTACGGAAACGCCGTCCTTGGTGATGGTCGGAGCGCCGAAGCTCTTCTCGATGATCACGTTACGGCCTTTCGGGCCCAGGGTCGCTTTTACTGCGTCAGCCAGGACGTTGACACCGGTGAGCATTTTCTTGCGGGCGGAATCGCCGAATTTAACTTCTTTAGCAGCCATGATCGATATTCCTTAAATACTTTGTAGTAACGGGAAAATGAGCGGGTAATCAGCCTTCGACAACAGCGAGAATTTCGTTCTCGCTCATTACCAGCAGGTCTTCGCCGTCGACTTTCACAGTGTTGCTGCCGGAGTAAGGACCGAACACAACCTTGTCGCCCACTTTTACGGACAGTGCACGCACTTCACCGTTATCCAGTACGCGGCCGGTGCCGACAGCGAGGATTTCGCCGCTGTTGGCTTTTTCAGCAGCCGAACCTGGCAGGACGATACCGCCAGCGGTTTTCTTTTCTTCTTCGCTGCGACGGATGACGACGCGGTCATGCAGAGGACGAAGCTTCATTGTCGATCTCTCCTAATTGTGGTTTTCATCGGCCGGTGTAGTCCCGGCGGGTTTAACAAAGTCCGGCGGTGCCGGGTGCGGTTCGTCGAGCGAACCGCGGAAGTCTGTCTGGCGTGATCACCAGAAACCTTGCGGTGACCGTTACATAAGGGCGCATAAGCTTATTACAAGGGCGGGGATCGAAAAATTTTCTTCTCTTTGCCCGCAACGAACACGGCACCCGAAGGTGCCGTGTCGATATGAGGTGTTACTTGCTATCGCGGTGTTCGAACTCGCCTTCGATCACGTTCGGCTCGCGGCCCAGCGGCTCACGCGGCGCAGGGCCGCCACGGGACTGAAGGTCATCGGCGAACGCACGCTGGCGGATCGCTTGCTCCTCGGCACGCTGGCGCATTTTATTGGCCAGCAGACGACGAGAGATCGGCAGCAGCATGATCAGGCCGACCACGTCGCTGATGAAACCCGGCAGGATCAACAGACCACCGGCCAATGCCAGCATCAGGCCTTCGAGCATGGTCTGCGCGGGCAACTCGCCACGGTTCAGGCTTTCACGGGCTCGCAAAGCCGTTGCCAGCCCGGCGACTCGCAACACGAACACACCGAACATTGAGCCGAGAATGATCAGCAGCAGAGCCGGGAAAAACCCGATAGCCCCTGCCACCTTGACGAATACGAACAGCTCCAACACCGGGAACAGCAGAAAGAGCAACAAAAAAGGGCGCATCAAATGGTTCCTCAACGCAAGAATGCCTTGCCAGTAATCCTTAGATGACGTCGCCGTTTCGTGAATTCAAGCGTCGGCTACTTCATTTTTTGGCCAATGTTCGGCGTGAGCGAGGAAAACCAAGGCCTGGCGAACTTGTGTCGGCGTATTACACGGAGCCTGGAACGGCAACCAGTAGAGCACTTGCCCGATGCGCAGGTGCATACCTTCGCTGTCGATTCCGACCATCTGCGCCGGCGCGGTTTTCGGCAAACCCGCCAGATCGACGTAATGGGCAATCGCCTTGGCGTGATCGGCGTTCATGTGCTCGACCATGCTCACTTCAGCCTTGCCGGCAAAAGGGTTCGCCACGATCAGGTCGTTGACCCAATGAATGGCGCCAAAACCGCCGATATAACGGTGACGCACCGGTTGCAGCACCCAGAAATCGAAATCATGGGCCTTGTGGTAGTTCTGCGATTCGGGGAAGTAGCGGTAATAACGCTCGGCCGCCGCATCGATGGCCGACTCGTCCTCGAGCATCTGCGCCTCGGCCAGATAGGTCAGCCGACCAACGGCTTGCACATCCTCAGCCCCACGCTCGCCGACAAAAAGCGAGCATTTTGGATCTTTCTGCAAGTTGTGGGTGTGCTGAGCGATGCGGCTTATAAGGATCAGCGGCCGACCGTGCTCGTCCAGGCAGTACGGAACGACAGATCCAAACGGGAAGCCGGGCATCGCCTTGGAGTGGGTCGACAGCACTCCACGGTATTCCTTGAGAAGCAATTCTCGGGCATTCTTGGCCGCTTCTACGCTCAATTTATGACTCCTTATATAGAATCCGTCGAAAAAACGGACGGGCACCTGGGGATAAGTTCCCAGCACGCCATCGGGGGCAATTCTCATGTGCAGCCGGGCCACGTCGGGCGCAGATAGAGAGGCTCTCAACAAGGAAACCACTCTAGACCTGCTACCGGGGCATGCGAATGCAACTCACTGACAAAGTAATCATTATCACTGGCGGTTGCCAGGGTTTAGGCCGCTCCATGGCCGAGTATTTCGCCGACAAGGGCGCGAAGCTCGCGCTGGTCGACTTGAACCAGGAAAAACTCGACGACGCCGTTGCCGCTTGCAAGGCCAAAGGTGTCGAGGCCCGCGCCTATCTGTGCAACGTCGCCAATGAAGAACAGGTGACCCACATGGTCGCGCAGGTCGCCGAAGACTTCGGTGCGATCCATGGCCTGATCAACAACGCCGGTATTTTGCGTGACGGTCTGTTGCTCAAGGTCAAGGACGGCGAAATGACCAAGATGAGCCTGGCACAGTGGCAGGCGGTGATCGACGTCAACCTGACCGGCGTGTTCCTGTGCACCCGAGAAGTCGCGGCGAAAATGGTCGAGCTGAACAACAGCGGCGCGATCATCAATATCTCGTCGATTTCCCGCGCCGGCAACGTCGGCCAGACCAACTACTCCGCCGCCAAGGCCGGTGTCGCTGCGGCGACCGTGACCTGGGCCAAGGAACTGGCGCGCTACGGCATTCGCGTGGCCGGCATTGCACCGGGCTTCATCGAAACCGAAATGACCTTGGGCATGAAACCGGAAGCGTTGGAGAAGATGACGTCGGGGATTCCGCTCAAGCGCATGGGCAAGCCGGAAGAGATCGCCCATTCGGCGGCTTACATCTTTGAGAACGACTATTACACCGGTCGGATTCTGGAGATGGATGGCGGGTTGCGGATCTAAAACAAGATCAAAAGATCGCAGCCTGCGGCAGCTCCTACAGGGTGAACATCAATCCCATGTAGGAGCTGCCGCAGGCTGCGATCTTTTAAGAGGTGACCGGAATCAATCGTCGCTGATGCTGATGTTCGGCATCGCCGGCGTCGCAGCTTCCTGCAACACGATCCGCGCGCCAACGTGACGTGCCAGTTCCTGGTAAACCAGGGCGATCGGACTGTCCGGCTCGGCGATCACCGTTGGCTTACCGCCATCGGCCTGTTCACGGATGGCCATCGCCAGCGGCAACGAAGCCAGCAGCTCCACGCCGTACTGATTGGCCAGTTTTACACCGCCGCCCTCACCGAACAGATGCTCGGCATGTCCGCAGTTCGAGCAAATGTGCACAGCCATGTTTTCCACCACGCCCAACACCGGAATGTTGACCTTGCGGAACATTTCCACGCCCTTGCGCGCGTCCAGCAAAGCCAGGTCCTGTGGTGTGGTCACGATGACGGCACCGGCCACCGGGACTTTCTGCGCCAGGGTCAGCTGGATGTCGCCGGTGCCTGGCGGCATGTCGATGACCAGGTAATCCAGGTCGCCCCACGCAGTTTGGGTCACCAGTTGCAACAAGGCGCCGGAGACCATCGGCCCGCGCCAGACCATCGGCGTGTTGTCATCGGTCAGGAATGCCATGGACATCACTTCGACGCCATGGGACTGGATCGGCACGAACCACTTCTGATCCTTGATCTGAGGCCGGGTACCTTCCGCGATGCCGAACATGATGCCCTGGCTCGGCCCGTAGATGTCCGCATCGAGAATCCCAACCTTGGCGCCTTCACGGGCCAGCGCCAATGCCAGGTTGGCCGCGGTGGTGGACTTGCCCACACCGCCCTTGCCGGACGCCACGGCTACCACGTTCTTGACGTTGGCCAGGCCCGGAATCTGCGCTTGAGCCTTGTGCGCGGCGATCACGCTGGTGATGTCGACGCGGGCACTTGCTACGCCATCCAATCCTTGAATAGCCATTTCCAGCATCTGCGCCCAGCCACTTTTGAACAGACCCGCGGCGTAACCCAGTTCGAGCTGCACGCTGACGCGATCGCCCTGGATTTCGATGTTGCGCACGCATCCGGCGCTGACCGGGTCCTGGTTCAGGTAAGGGTCGGTGTATTGGCGAAGGACGGCTTCCACCGCTGCGCGATTGACGGCGCTCATGGGCAACTCCGAAAACAAGACTGGGAATAGATGGCGGGTATCCTACGCCGGCCATCCAATTGTGGCGAGGGAGCTTGCTCCCGTCCGGCTGCGCAGCAGCCGTCATTCGAATGACTCCGTTTGTCTGACAGATTGGCATCGACAGGTTAGGGGGCGGCTTCGCCACCCAGCGGGAGCAAGCTCCCTCGCCACGGTTTTTTGCGATTGCAGCAACAGGAAACAGGTGCACAGGATGAAAAATCCGCGCCAGCGCTTTATAGTGGCCGACCTCCGTTTCATCAAGTAGCCGAGCCCCATGTCCGAGCCACGCAAGATCCTCGTCACCAGCGCCCTGCCCTATGCCAATGGTTCGATCCATCTTGGCCACATGCTGGAATACATCCAGACCGATATGTGGGTGCGCTTCCAGAAGCACCGCGGCAACCAATGCATTTATGTCTGCGCCGACGACGCCCACGGTTCGGCGATCATGCTGCGCGCGGAAAAAGAAGGCATCACCCCGGAACAACTGATCGCCAACGTCCAGGCTGAACACAGCGCCGACTTTGCCGAGTTCCTGGTGGACTTCGACAACTTCCACTCCACTCACGCCGAAGAAAACCGTGAGCTGTCGAGCCAGATCTACCTGAAGCTGCGCGACGCCGGGCACATCGCCCAGCGCTCGATCACTCAGTACTTCGACCCGGAAAAGAAAATGTTCCTGGCCGACCGCTTCATCAAGGGCACTTGCCCGAAATGCGGCACTGAAGACCAGTACGGCGACAACTGCGAAAAATGCGGCGCGACCTACGCCCCGACCGACCTGAAAGATCCAAAGTCTGCGATTTCCGGCGCCACTCCGGTGCTCAAGGATTCCCAGCACTTCTTCTTCAAGTTGCCGGACTTCCAGGAAATGCTGCAAACCTGGACCCGCAGCGGCACTCTGCAAGACGCCGTGGCGAACAAGATTGCCGAATGGCTGGACGCAGGCCTGCAACAGTGGGACATCTCCCGCGATGCACCGTACTTCGGTTTCGAGATTCCCGACGAGCCGGGCAAATATTTCTACGTGTGGCTGGACGCGCCGATCGGCTACATGGCCAGCTTCAAGAACCTCTGCGACCGTACGCCGGAGCTGGACTTCGACGCGTTCTGGGGCAAGGACTCCACCGCCGAGCTGTACCATTTCATCGGCAAGGACATCGTCAACTTCCACGCCCTGTTCTGGCCTGCGATGCTCGAAGGTGCGGGTTATCGCAAGCCGACCGGCATCAACGTACACGGCTACCTGACCGTCAATGGCCAGAAAATGTCCAAGTCCCGTGGCACCTTCATCAAGGCGCGGACCTACCTGGATCACCTGTCGCCGGAATACCTGCGCTACTACTACGCGGCCAAACTGAGCCGTGGCGTCGATGACCTCGACCTGAACCTCGAAGACTTCGTGCAGAAGGTCAACTCCGACCTGGTCGGCAAAGTCGTCAACATCGCCAGCCGTTGCGCCGGTTTCATCAACAAAGGCAATGCCGGTGTGATGGTCGACACCAACGCCGCGCCGGAACTGACCGAAGCCTTCCTGGCCGCCGCGCCTGGCATTGCCGACGCCTATGAAGCCCGCGACTTCGCCCGTGCCATGCGCGAGATCATGGGCCTGGCCGACCGCGCCAACGCCTGGATCGCTGACAAGGCTCCGTGGTCGTTGAACAAACAGGAAGGCAAGCAGGATGAAGTCCAGGCGATCTGCGCCACCGGCGTCAATCTGTTCCGCCAACTGGTGATCTTCCTCAAACCGGTGCTGCCGCTGCTGGCCGCCGATGCCGAGGCGTTCCTCAACGTCGCGCCGCTGACCTGGAACGACCACGCGACCTTGCTCGCCAACCATCAGTTGAACGAGTTCAAGCCGCTGATGACCCGTATCGATCCAGTAAAAGTGCAAGCCATGACCGACGCTTCGAAAGAAGACCTGACCGCCAGCCAGACCGACACCGGCGACGCAGCACCTGCCGGCAACGGCGAGCTGGCCAAGGATCCGCTGTCGCCGGAAATCGAGTTCGATACCTTTGCTGCGGTCGACTTGCGCGTGGCGCTGATCGTCAAGGCCGAACACGTGGAAGGTGCCGACAAGCTGCTGCGCCTGACCCTGGACATCGGTGACGAGCAACGCAACGTGTTCTCCGGCATCAAGAGTGCTTACCCGGATCCGTCCAAGCTCGATGGTCGCCTGACTATGATGATCGCCAACCTCAAGCCACGGAAAATGAAGTTCGGCATTTCCGAGGGCATGGTGATGGCGGCCGGCCCTGGCGGTGAAGAAATCTACCTGCTCAGCCCGGACAGCGGCGCCAAGCCTGGTCAGCGGATCAAGTAAGGGATTGCGGCAAACTGATCCCACAGTCGTGCCTCGCGCGACTGTGGGATTTTCATGTCTGGCCCATACTATCTCTGTAGAAGCTGCCGCAGGCTGCGATCTTTTGATTCCGCTTTCAAGATCAAAAGATCGCAGCCTGCGGCAGCTCCTACAGAGGATATCCAGCATCGGATATGGACGATCATGACCGAACTGCTTCTGACACTCATCAGCACTGCCCTGATCAACAACCTCGTGTTGCATTGGCCGCTGGGCGTCGATCCGTTGTTGGGCAGCGAACGCCGGCAAGTCCATGCGCTGGGCATTGCAACGACGTGCCTGATGTTGATTGTCGGTTTGCTCGGCTACGCATTTTATCACTGGCTGCTTGTGCCGCTGGATATGACGGCCCTGCGCCTGTTCGTGTTTCTACCGCTGAGCGTGCTGTTGATCGCCCCTCTGCTCAAGCTGCTTGCGCGGTTGCTGCCCAAGCTTTCATTCGACGGCCTGTGGCTGCTGATGGCGGCCAATGCCGGCATCCTGGGCGTGACATTGTTCAACGCTCAGGACGACAACGGCCTCTTCCACGCCACAGCCCTGAGCCTGGGTGCCGGGCTGGGCTTCTGGCTGGTGCTGAGTCTGTTTAACGACCTGCGCCAACGCACACTCGATAATGATGTCCCCCTGCCCTTTCGCGGCCTGCCGATCGACTTGATCGGTGCCGGCCTGATTGCAGTGGCTTTTCTCGGATTCAGTGGACTGATCAAAACATGAGTCTGATTCAACGCATCGACGCCCTCCTTCCGCAGACTCAATGCGGCAAGTGCGGCCATCCCGGATGCAAGCCCTACGCCGAAGGCATCGTCAACGGTGAGCCCATCAACAAGTGTCCGCCGGGCGGTAGCGAAACCATCAAAGCCTTGGCCGAGCTGCTTAAAGTACCGGTGCTGGAACTGGATGCGAGTAGAGGTTCGGCTCCGGCGCAGATCGCCTACATCCGAGAAGCCGAGTGCATCGGCTGCACCAAATGCATTCAGGCCTGCCCGGTTGACGCCATCATCGGTGCGGCCAAATTGATGCATACGGTCATCATCGACGAATGCACCGGTTGCGACCTCTGCGTGGCGCCCTGCCCCGTGGACTGCATCGAAATGCGGCCGCTGCCGATGGCTACGGTGCTGCCGATTGTCGGCGGTCTGGCGTTCAGTGTTGAGGAGCAACGAGCCCGTGCCGCCAAACGCAATCACGCTCGCCGCCGTTTCGAACAGCGCAACGCCCGCCTGCAACGGGAAGAACAACAGAAAGCCGCCGATCGCCAGGCCCGGGCGCAACGCGCAGCCCAGCCACGTGAAGTGTCGGTCGACCCGGTGCAGGCCGCCCTCGAGCGGGTCCACGCGCAGAAAGCCGCCAATGCCGACGCGGCATTGAAAAAAGCCAAGATCGATTTGGCGATGAGCCGGGCGCAATTGAACAAATCGCTCAAAGCCTTCGGCCATCCGCCGACCTTCGAACAGCAGTCGCAACTGATTGTCCTGCAACAACAGTTCGAGGCCGCCGAAAAAGCCCTGGCGCAGCTCGAAAGCACCGCTCCACCCGTCTCGGCACCCGTTGCGGCTCCGGCAAAGAATGCCGATTTGAATCGGGCGAAGATCCAGTTGGCCATGCGCCGCGCCGAACTGAAGAAAGCTCAAGCCAACGAAGCGCCCGCCGAACAGATCGAAATCCTGGAGCGTGCACTCAGCGATGCTGAACGTCAGGTGGATGCCTATGCCTCCCCTTGAAGCGGTTGACGAGCGCCTCCAGCAGGCCATGAAGCGGGTGTTGCTAGCCACGCTGCCGGGGTTGCTTGTGCTGTTCTGGCTGTATGGCTGGGGGGTTTTATTCAATCTGCTGTTGGCAAGTTTTAGTGCGTTGGCGGTTGAAGCGGCTGTATTGCAGTTGCGCAGACGCCCGCTCAAAACCACTTTGAGCGACGGCAGTGCCTTGGTCAGTGCGACGCTGCTGGCCCTGGCCTTGCCGCCCTACTGCCCATGGTGGCTGACGGTCTGTGCTGCCGCTTGCGCAATGCTGTTCGGCAAGCATCTGTATGGCGGCGTCGGCGGCAACCCGTTCAACCCGGCGATGCTTGGCTTCGCCTTGGTAATGGTGACCTTTCCCCAGCAGATGACGCACTGGCCGGCGCCCCATGGCATGAATCTGCTGGGCGGCTTGCAGCAGGTATTCGGCCTGGAACAGCCCCCGGATGCCTGGGTCCAGGCGACGGCACTGGACAGCCTGCGGATCAACAAAAGCCTGACCATGGATGAATTATTCTCCACAAATTTAGCGTTTGGTCACTTCGGTGGCCGAGGCATGGAATGGGTGAACCTGGCCTTTCTCGCCGGTGGTGCATTTCTTCTGCGACAGCGAGTGTTCAGCTGGCATGCACCGGTCGGCATGCTCGCCAGCCTGTTCATCAGCAGTTTGTTGTGCTGGAACGGCTCGGGCTCCGATTCACATGGCTCACCGCTGTTTCACCTGCTCACTGGCGCGAGCATGCTGGGGGCGTTTTTCATCGTGACGGAACCGGTGTCCGGCGCGAAAAGCCCCGGGGCACGACTGTTGTTCGGCGTTGGCGTCGGCCTGCTCACGTATGTGATTCGCACATGGGGCGGCTACCCGGATGGCGTGGCGTTTGCCGTACTCCTCATGAACCTTTGCGTACCGGCGCTGGAGCGGTTTGCCGCATCAAGACAGGAGCGAACTGCGCCATGAATCGCGCATCGAGCGTTGCGATCCTGATAGTTCTGACCACCGTTGGCATTGGTCTGAGCTATTACGTCCAGTACAGCAGCGCCCCCCGTATTGCAGCTGAACAACGGTTGATTGACAGCCGTAACCTGCTCGACTTGTTGCCACCCGACAGCTATGACAATCAACCGCTGGAACAGCCTCTCACCCTCGAAAACACCGAGTTGACCAACAGCACCTTGATAACAGGCTACCGCGCGACCAAAGCCAGCCAGCCTTGCGCGGTGTTGCTGCGCAGCCAGACCCTGGGCTATGCCGGCACGATTGACTTGCTGATCGCCATTGATGTCAACGGCAGGCTGGTCGGCGTCAAAACCCTCAAGCAATCGGAGACTCCGGGCCTGGGCGCGCGGATCGCCGACTGGCCCAATGCGTGGCTTCAGGTGTTTTCCGGCAAATCACGGTCGGAACCCGGCGACAGTGGCTGGGCGCTGAGAAAAGATCAGGGGCAATTCGACCAGATCGCCGGCGCGACGATTACTTCCAGGGCGGTCATTAACGCCCTCCATGAAGCGTTGCGCTACTTCGATGAACACCGGCAACATCTGCTCGGAAGTTCTTCCCATGAATAAATCATCGACTCTGCAGAACACGCTGATGCTTGCACCCCTGATTGGCGCCACCAGTTCGCTGACGCCTGCTCTCGGTCTGTGGCTGATGTTCATGCTCGTGATCAGTTGTTTTGGCCTTAGCATGGGCGCATTGAGGCCGCAAATGCATCCGACGACGCACTTGCTGACCAGCGTGCTGCTGGCTGCCACATTGACCACTTGCGCGGAGTTGGGTGCGCAAGTCTGGTCGCTGCAATGGCATCAGCACGTGGGGATTTATGCAGGCTTGATCGCCTTGCAGTGCGTCGTCCTGGAACACACTGGTTATTTCCAGAGACCGTGGCGAGATCGTCTGCGGTTGAGTGGCCTCTTCGGCTTGGTGTTGGTCAGCATGGGGCTGCTGCGCGAACTCGTCGGCAGCGGGACGATCGCCACTCATCTACCGTGGCTGGCCGGTATGACACAGGCCGGCTGGCAGGGCTGGGTTTTGACCGCTGACGGTGGTTTACGCCTGGCCACGCTTACCCCTGGCGGTTTCATTCTGTTGGGGTTGCTGATCGCCGCATGGCAAGCGTGGCACCGCCCGACACCTCTTTCACACTGACCGTCCTCAAGGAAAAGCACTGCCGATGAATGCCGCAAAACGTCTGGAAATTTTTCGCCGGCTGCATGAAGACAACCCGGAACCGAAGACCGAACTGGCCTATTCCTCACCGTTCGAGTTGCTGATTGCAGTAATTCTTTCTGCGCAATCGACCGATGTCGGCGTCAACAAGGCCACTGCAAAACTGTTCCCGGTTGCCAATACCCCGGCGGCGATTCACGCACTGGGCGTCGAGGGTTTGTCGGAATACATCAAGACCATCGGCCTGTTCAACAGCAAAGCAAAAAACGTGATCGAGACCTGTCGCTTGCTGGTGGAACGCCACGCAGGCGAAGTACCGCAGACCCGCGAAGAACTCGAGGCGCTGCCCGGCGTAGGCCGTAAAACCGCCAACGTTGTGCTCAATACCGCGTTCCGTCAGCTGACCATGGCCGTAGACACCCATATTTTCCGGGTCAGCAACCGCACCGGCATTGCGCCCGGCAAGAATGTGGTTGAGGTGGAGAAAAAACTGATGAAATTCGTGCCCAAGGAATACCTCCTCGACTCCCATCACTGGTTGATCCTCCACGGGCGCTACGTCTGCCTCGCTCGCAAGCCTCGCTGCGGCAGTTGCAGGATCGAAGACCTGTGCGAATACAAGCACAAGACCTCGGACGATTGAGACACTATTAAGTTTATTGATTTATCGATTGAAAAAATCTTTTTTACCGACTGGAAGAATATCGATATAAGGAGCCCCAAAGGCCGTCTTAGCCTGGAGTAACTAAATGAGCACTGGCAAAGAGCAATTGGACGTAGAGGACGATTTCACCCCCGTCGAGGCTGATGACGCTGAACCGGTGGTTGAAGTAGCGAAAACCAACCTTAGCAAGCGCCGTACCATCGATAACCTTCTGGAGGAGCGCCGACTGCAAAAGCAATTGGCCGATTACGATTTTGACTTATGACACCTGAAAGCCTCCCGAAACGGAGGCTTTTTTTATTATGTTCCGACTTGCGATAAATGCCCGTTCATCGCATATCGCTCTACGCTAACGGATTACACAAGCCCATTGCGTTGAGCCAATTCAATCAGGTCAACCAAAGAGCGCGCATTAAGCTTTAATAAAAGACGCGTCTTGTAAGTACTGACGGTCTTGTTACTAAGGAACATCCCGTCAGCAATCTCTTTATTAGTCTTGCCCTTGGCCAACTGTTGCAAGACCATCATTTCGCGCCCTGAAAGCCGATCTACCATATCCGCTTCGCTGGCATTCCCAAGGCTTGCACGCACTGTATGCAACGCCTGATTGGGAAAGTAACTATAACCGGACAATACCGCCTTGATTGCACTGAGCAACTCAGTCAAGTCCTGTTGCTTGCAGACATATCCAGCCGCCCCCGATTGCATGCAACGCATGGAAAAATGCCCGGGCGCCTGCGACGTCAGTATCAATACCTTCACCGGCATTGCTGTCGATGCCAACCGCGCAATAACTTCCAGCCCATCCAGTTTCGGTATTCCAATATCCAGAATGACAATGTCCGGCATACAGTCACGGGCAAGTTGCAATGCATCCACGCCATTATCTGTCTCTGCAATGACTTCGTAGCCATGACGTTCCATCAGCATACGCACCGCAAGACGAATGACGGGGTGATCATCCACGATCAGCACTTTATTCATGGGCAAGTCCAATTTTCGCTGTTCGAATTTTTAGAGCCCGCACAATAGCCTAGTCGTTTCATCCATGGCATGCCGTGCCCCCCGGCCACCCACAGCGAGAGACATTCCCTACAAATATTGCGGATTAGTCTTACAAAAAAACCAATGACACGACGCCTCGAAAACGGAACAAGCGTGAAGACAATTCAATTCTCAATAGTTTTTTGTAACGACGCACGACCGAAAAATCAGTTAGAAATGCGAAACAGCGGCATTCCGACAAGCACCAACCATTAAACAAAGGTCGGAAGTAACTGATATTTTCTGAATCCACATTCATACCAGAAATATCATACACAATGCATCCACTTGCTCTTACAGCAAAAAAACACCCATGATCAATTATTACAGAAAAGCAATTTAAAAACCAAAAACAGAGAAGCATTTAAAAATTCCAAAAAACATTACACAGTTAAAATAAAATAACCAAACTACAAACACCACAGATACTATGACAACCAATAACCACAACAACCATAAGCGAACTAAGAAAAGATTAAATCACATGAGCAAAAGATATGACAAAACTCAAAAAAAGAATGACCAACCCCATGACCATTATCGCGATATTCGCAACGCTATCCGAAACATCGGCGGCCATCTCATTGCCTTTTCTGGACAATGAGGATCGAGAAATTTACATCTGGTTTTTGATCAGCTTTCCTTTTTACTTGCTGCTTCTTTTTTTCGCCACGCTCAACTTTAACTATCGGTCGCTTTACGCGCCTTCGGACTTTGAAAAGGAAGAGCACTTCATGAAGGCGCTGGACAATGTTGAGCGCCCGGAAAATGACAATTCAATGATGTCGCTCGACAACAGTGGCCGGGATTCGTCGATTGATGATTGGCGATCAGTTCCGCCCTCGCGAACTGCACAGGCCCCGCCGATCGAAACCGACCTATCGGCTACCCTCTCGTTTCAGCATCACGGCCGGATGCCGGAGCTTTTGGAAGACCTCTACATCATTGATGCCCGTTGGGTGAGCGAAAAAATCGAGTTCGGCACTTTACTGGAGAAAATCAAAAAACCACAGGCGAGGAAGGGCCGCGTAATTTTGTTTCTTACCGGTGCAGAATCGGAGAGGTTAGTGAAAGAAAGTGCACGCTCAAAGCAGACAAGAAAACAAGGCAGCGCCGCTTTTTATGTGGCTTATAACTTGAATTCACACGAGATGACGGTCATTGATCAAAGCAGCCTGATGGCGCACAGCAATCAATCGTGACGCAAGGGAGCACCAGACGATAAAAATGAATGAAGCGCAGTGTCATACAGAAACGATATTTTGCAAATTTGTGGCCTCGTCAATGACGAGGCCACAAACCCATCACAAGCTCAAAAGCTTCAGAAAAGCTTCCGGCCTTTATTCGCTGCAATACGCATACGCAAGGCGTTCAGCTTGATGAAGCCTGCCGCGTCCGCCTGGTTGTAAGCGCCGCCATCTTCCTCGAAGGTCGCAATGTTGGCATCGAACAACGACTCGTCGGACTTACGGCCAGTAACGATCACATTGCCCTTGTACAGCTTCAGGCGCACAACGCCGTTCACGTGAGCCTGGGACGCGTCGATCATCTGTTGCAGCATCAGACGCTCAGGGCTCCACCAGTAACCGGTGTAGATCAGACTGGCGTACTTCGGCATGAGCTCGTCTTTGAGGTGAGCCACTTCACGGTCCAGGGTGATCGATTCGATCGCACGGTGGGCGCGCAGCATGATGGTGCCGCCAGGTGTCTCGTAGCAGCCGCGGGACTTCATGCCCACGTAACGGTTCTCGACGATGTCCAGACGACCGATACCGTGTTCGCCACCGATACGGTTCAGGGTCGCCAGCACGGTAGCCGGGGTCATTTCGACGCCGTCCAGTGCGACGATGTCGCCGTTGCGGTAGGTCAGTTCCAGGTATTGCGGCTTGTCGGGAGCCTTCTCCGGGGAGACGGTCCATTTCCACATGTCTTCTTCGTGCTCGGTCCAGGTGTCTTCCAGCACGCCGCCTTCATAGGAGATGTGCAGCAGGTTGGCATCCATCGAGTACGGGGATTTTTTCTTGCCGTGACGCTCGATCGGGATCGCGTGCTTTTCAGCGTAATCCATCAGTTTTTCACGGGACAGCAAGTCCCATTCGCGCCACGGAGCGATCACTTTCACGCCTGGCTTCAAGGCGTACGCGCCCAGTTCGAAACGAACCTGGTCGTTACCTTTACCGGTGGCGCCGTGGGAAATGGCGTCAGCGCCGGTTTCGTTGGCAATTTCGATCAGGCGTTTGGCGATCAACGGACGAGCGATGGAAGTACCCAGCAGGTACTCGCCTTCATAAACGGTGTTGGCGCGGAACATCGGGAACACGAAATCGCGCACGAATTCTTCGCGCAGGTCGTCGATGTAGATTTCTTTGACGCCCATGGCCTGAGCCTTGGCGCGTGCAGGTTCGACCTCTTCGCCCTGACCCAGGTCAGCGGTGAAGGTCACGACTTCACAGTTATAAGTATCCTGCAGCCACTTGAGGATCACCGAAGTGTCCAGGCCGCCGGAATACGCCAGAACGACCTTGTTTACGTCCGCCATGCCATCACTCCACGGGGTTCTACGGAAAGCCGTGAAGTCTACCGCTCATACAGAATAATTTACAGAGGCGCGACAGCTTATGACGACGAAGCGACAGAATCTGTCGAGAGCGCGACGATGACCGTCAGGTCAGGAAGTCGCCGACGCTGCCGGTTTCGTAGCCTGAGGGGCAACCTGCTCCGCCGGAGCCCCTCGCTCCAGGCGTACGGCTACCCGGCGATTCTTCGAGCGGTTGGCGTTGTTGGTGTTGGGCGCCAACGGATAACGCTCGCCGTGAAAACGGATAGTGATTTGCGATTCCTGAATCCCGTTGGCCTTGAAAAACTCCATGACGGCCAAGGCCCGGCGGCGTGACAGATCACGATTGGTCAATCGGTTGCCGCTATTGTCGGAGTGGCCATCGAGTTCGATGTGATTGACCGTCGGATCAGCCTTCATGTACTCCAGCATGACCTGCAGCTTGGCTTTGGCGGCGGCATCCAGATCGATACCTCCACCAGGGAAGCCAACCTCGGACTGTTTCACTTGCTCGAAGTTTTGCGGCAACAACTTGGCCACGCAGCCCTGATAATCAGCGAAAGCCTTGCTGAATTTGACCGGCAGCAACCGCACTTCCGACACCCGGCCGTCGCCCGAGGAATGCCGAACCACCGGACTGCGCCCATCCATGAGGCCACTGATCAAACGCCCGGCCTGAATCTGTGAGCTGTTGAATAGCACATTGCCGCTGCCAATTCTCACCGTGCCCAGGTTGATATCGCCACGTCCCGGTTGCCAAGGGGCAGCGGCCGCCAGCAATGTCGCAGAACCGCCGCCCATCATGGCGTTGTAAGCATTCAGACGAAATGTCGCCTGCTCGCCAGCACGGCGCACAAACTGCCCCGAGCCGAAATCGGTGATCGGCTGAGTCAGGCGGCATTCGAACTTGTCGCCTTCGACCGTCCACTCAATGCTCTCCAGACGGGTCTGGAAAGTGAGCGCCATCGCGGGAAGGCTGGCAAACACACTGAGCAAGGCTAAATAACGCTGGCGCACGGGAGGCTCCACTGGTTTCTACAACACAAAGACCGACACACACTTGTTTACGGCATACCTGTTGGATATCGGAAGCTTCCCGCAAAACTTGATAGCGAGTGCCTGCAAGAGTCTTTTCCGGTAGCATTCCCCTCAGTTTGACCCGCCTGGAATCCCCTCATGTCCGACCGCCTGACCCTGCTGCGTCCCGACGACTGGCATATTCATCTTCGCGATGGTGCTGTGTTGACCAATACCGTCGCGGATGTCGCGCGCACCTTTGGTCGCGCCATCATCATGCCCAACCTGGTTCCTCCGGTCCGCAATGCGGCCGAAGCCGACGGCTATCGCCAGCGGATTCTCGCTGCCCGCCCGGCCGGCAGCCCGTTCGAACCGCTAATGGTCCTGTACCTGACCGACCGCACCCAGCCTGAAGAAATTCGCGAGGCCAAGGCCAGCGGTTTCGTGCACGCCGCCAAGCTGTACCCGGCCGGTGCGACCACCAACTCGGACTCTGGCGTCACCAGCATCGACAAGATCTTCCCTGCACTTGAGGCCATGGCCGAAGTGGGAATGCCTTTGTTGATTCACGGTGAAGTCACCCGTGGCGATGTCGACGTGTTCGACCGCGAAAAAATCTTCATCGATGAGCACATGCGCCGTGTGGTCGAGCGTTTCCCGACGCTCAAAGTAGTGTTCGAACACATCACCACCGCGGACGCCGTGCAGTTCGTCAACTCGGCTTCGGCCAACGTTGGCGCGACCATCACCGCGCATCACCTGCTGTACAACCGCAACCACATGTTGGTGGGCGGGATTCGGCCGCACTTCTATTGCCTGCCGATTCTCAAGCGCAATACGCACCAGGAAGCCCTGCTTGACGCCGCCACCAGCGGCAGCGAAAAGTTCTTCCTCGGCACTGACTCTGCGCCCCACGCCCAGCACGCCAAAGAAGCCGCTTGCGGTTGCGCCGGCTGCTACACCGCTTATGCCGCGATCGAGATGTACGCCGAAGCCTTCGAACAGCGCAACGCGCTGGACAAGCTCGAAGCCTTCGCCAGCCTCAACGGCCCGCGTTTCTACGGCCTGCCGGCGAATACCGATCGCATCACCCTGGTTCGCGAAGAATGGACCGCCCCAACCAGCCTGCCATTTGGCGAGCTGACCGTTATCCCGCTGCGCGCCGGTGAAAAACTGCGCTGGCGCCTGCTGGAGGAACACGCGTGAGTGAAGACCATTACGACGACGAACAGGAAGGTAATGGCGGTGGCGGCGGTTCCCGTCACCCAATGGCCGCACGGTTTCGTGGCTACCTGCCGGTTGTCGTCGACGTAGAAACCGGTGGCTTCAATTCGGCCACCGACGCTCTGCTGGAAATCGCCGCGACCACCATCGCCATGGATGAAAAGGGTTTTGTTTACCCGGATCACACCTACTTCTTCCGGGTCGAGCCTTTCGAAGGCGCGAACGTCGAGGCGGCAGCGCTGGAGTTCACCGGGATCAAGCTCGATCACCCACTGCGCATGGCAGTGAGTGAAGAAGCGGCCCTGAACGACATCTTCCGCGGCGTGCGCAAGGCGCTCAAGGCCAACGGCTGCAAGCGGGCAATTCTGGTCGGGCACAACAGCAGCTTCGATTTGGGCTTCCTGAACGCCGCCGTCGCGCGACTGGACATGAAGCGCAACCCGTTCCACCCGTTCTCCAGCTTCGACACGGCCACCCTCGCCGGTCTGGCCTATGGTCAAACCGTGCTGGCCAAGGCCTGTCAGGCCGCCGATATCGACTTCGACGGCCGCGAGGCCCACTCGGCTCGCTATGACACCGAGAAGACGGCCGAGCTGTTCTGCGGCATCGTCAATCGCTGGAAGCAGATGGGTGGCTGGGAAGATTTCGACGATTGATCCAGGTGCGACCTTGCGCCTACAGGATGCACGCCTCTGTAGGAGCCGGCTTGCTGGCGATGGCGGCATAACGGCTACCATCGCCAGCAAGCTGGCTACTACAGGGTTCTGGACATATTCCGCGCATAAAAAAACCGGCCCTGAGGCCGGTTTTTTTGTACCTGGAACGGCCTTACAGAGCAGCAGCGTGCTCGGTCAGGTAAGCAGCAACGCCTTCTGGCGAAGCGTTCATGCCTTTGTCGCCTTTTTTCCAGTTGGCAGGGCAAACTTCGCCGTGCTCTTCGTGGAATTGCAGAGCGTCGACCAGACGCAGCAACTCTTCCATGTTACGGCCCAACGGCAGGTCGTTGATGATCTGCGAACGGACCACGCCTTTGTCGTCGATCAGGAATGCGCCACGGAAAGCAACACCGTCAGCGGACTGAACGTCGTAGGCCTTCATGATTTCCTGCTTGATGTCGGCAGCCATGGTGTAACGGACTTCGCCGATACCGCCATTGTTGACCGGGGTGTTGCGCCAGGCGTTGTGGGTGAAGTGCGAGTCGATCGAGACCGCGACCACTTCAACGTTGCGTGCCTTGAACTCAGACATGCGGTTGTCCAGAGCGATCAGCTCCGACGGGCAAACGAAGGTGAAGTCCAGTGGGTAGAAGAACACCAGGCCGTATTTGCCTTTGATGGCCGACGACAGGGTGAAGCTGTCTACGATTTCGCCATTGCCGAGTACAGCCGGTACGGTGAAGTCAGGGGCTTGCTTGCCTACGAGTACGCTCATTGGATATCTCCTGGTGTAGAAACGTATAAAACAAGATTCGTATCAGCCTGCCACCGTCAGGCGACAGCCCTGTGACACGAACCCGTTTCGAAAAGACCGGCCATCATACACTGCGTTTTTGACCTGTCCTTAACGGTTTTTCCCGCTCAGGTAAAAAACGCCGGAGAAGATTTCGTTGTTGGCTACCGTTCGTCAGCGCTGAAAAAAGGGCCCCGAAAGCACTTTGACAATCATTCTCGTTAACATTAAGATCCATCGCATTCGAGCATAAACAAGCGACGGTTTTCACTTATGTATGTTTGCCTCTGCACTGGCGTCACCGACGGCCAAATCCGCGATGCGATCTATGAAGGATGCTGCAGCTACAAGGAAGTCCGCCAGGCCACCGGCGTTGCCAGTCAATGCGGCAAATGTGCCTGCCTGGCCAAGGAAGTGGTCCGCGAAACCTTGACCAAACTGCAAACCGCCCAGGCTGCGATTCCTTTTCCTGTCGAATTTACAGCCGCATAAATACGCTATTTCAAAGAACCGGACTGAAGTCCGGTTTTTTTATGCCTGAAAATCAATTGCTTAGGCTCTAGACGCGGAACACAAACATTCTTATTCCGATTAATTTTCATTTAAGTTTCAATAACTTAGGTTTGACACTATTAAATACGGGGCTCAAACTCTTCCCTATTGACGGCTAATAAAGGGCAGGACCCCATCATGAAAGGCGACGTTACAGTCATCCAGCATCTCAACAAGATCCTTGCCAATGAACTGGTCGCGATCAATCAATACTTCCTGCATGCGCGCATGTACGAAGATTGGGGCCTGAACAAGCTCGGCAAGCACGAGTACCACGAATCCATCGACGAGATGAAGCACGCGGACAAGCTGATCAAGCGCATCCTGTTCCTCGAAGGCCTGCCGAACGTCCAGGACCTGGGCAAGCTGCAGATCGGCGAGCACACCAAGGAAATGATCGAGTGTGACCTGCGTATCGAAAAGACCGGCCACGCCGATCTGAAAGTGGCGATCGCACATTGCGAAACAGTCGGCGACTTCGGTAGCCGTGAACTGCTTGAAGATATCCTTGAGTCCGAAGAAGAACATATCGACTGGCTGGAAACCCAACTTGGCCTGATCGATAAAATCGGTATCGAGAACTACTTGCAATCGCAGATGGGCGACGACGAATAAACGTAGCGCCACTCATCTCGATGCAATAAAAAGCCCCGCACTCTTTTACAGAGGCGGGGCTTTTTTATGCGTGGATTTCAGGCTTGCCTGAAACCTCTGCAGGAGCAAACTTGCTCGCGATGAACGATAACGCGGTGCTCTTGATGAACCGCGTCATCGTTCATCGCTGGCAAGCCAGACTCCTACAGGTACTGAATCAGGCTTCGCTCTTGTTGGCAGCAGCAGCTTCAACAGCAGCCTTGATGGTGGTTTGCAGCGAACCGTCTGCAGCCATCTCGGTCATGATGTCGCTACCGCCAACCAGCTCACCACCGACCCACAGTTGCGGGAAAGTTGGCCAGTTGGCGTATTTTGGCAGGTTGGCGCGGATTTCCGGGTTCTGCAGGATGTCCACGTACGCAAACTTTTCACCACACGCCATCACGGCCTGCGCGGCTTTCGCGGAAAAGCCGCACTGCGGGGCATTTGGCGAGCCTTTCATGTAAAGCAGAATGGTGTTGTTGGCAATCTGCTCTTTAATCGTTTCGATGATATCCATGGAGCACCTCGGCTGAACTTTCCGACTCATGGGTCGGCACGGTGGCGCATTGTAACGGAAAGCCGAGCGCCCTGCTCGGTCTCTCCGTCAGATACGATCAGGCCGCCGCCACGGTCACCGGAACACCATTGAGCGCCGCATTCCCTGACAACTCATCAAGTTGACACTCGTCAGTCAGGTCATTGGCACTGGAACCCGGTTGGCCACTGGCGATCGTCATTTGCACACCAGGCCGGGCATGACCCCAACCGTGAGGGAGGCTGACCACGCCTTTCATCATATCCAGGCTACCGAGCACTTCAACTTCGATCACGCCAACCCGCGAGCTGACCCGCACCTTCTGCCCGTCACTCAGACCGCGACTGGCGAGGTCATCCGGGTTCATCAGCAACTGATGACGCGGCTTGCCTTTCACCAGGCGGTGATAGTTGTGCATCCACGAGTTGTTACTGCGCACATGCCGGCGGCCAATCATCAACAACTCATCGGCAGCCGGTGCCTGCAACGCCGCAAAACGCGCGAGGTCGGCGAGGATCGCGGCCGGGGCGGCCTGGATTCGCTGGTTGGCGGTTTTCAGACGTGGTGCCAGGTTGGATTTAAGCGCCCCCAGATCGACCCCGTGAGGATGATCGAACAGGGTTGCCAAAGACAGTTTGTGTTCCGAGTTATCGCCATACATCCCCATACGCAAGCCACGGTCGATCATCTGCGCCGGAGCAATGGTCGGTTTCAATTCCTTGCCGGTCTTCGCCGCAAACGCCTTGGCCAACCCGACGAAAATCTCCCAGTCATGCAGCGCTCCTTCGGGTTTGGCGAGGATCGCACGGTTGAAACGACTGACGTTGCGCACCGCAAACATGTTGAACGTCGTGTCGTAATGATCGTTTTCCAGTGCCGAGGTGGACGGCAGGATCAGGTCGGCGTAACGCGTGGTTTCATTGATGTACAGATCGACACTGACCATGAATTCCAAGCCGTCCAATGCCTGCTCCAGTTGTCGGCCATTGGGCGTCGACAGCACCGGGTTGCCCGCCACGGTGATCAGTGCGCGGACCTGCCCTTCGCCTTCAGTGAGCATCTCTTCGGCCAGTGCCGACACCGGTAGTTCGCCCGCGTACTCCGGGCGCCCGGACACACGGCTCTGCCACAAATTGAAATGCCCGCCCGACGTGGAAGCCACCAGGTCCACCGCCGGTTCGGTGCACAACGCACCGCCGACACGGTCGAGGTTGCCAGTGACCAGATTGATCAACTGCACAACCCAATGGCACAGCGTGCCGAACGCCTGGGTCGAAACGCCCATGCGGCCGTAGCAAACGGCGGTCGGGGCAGCGGCGAAATCCCGCGCCAACTGGCGGATCTGCTCGGCTGGCACCGCACACAACGGGCTCATGGCCTCGGCGGTAAAATTCGCGACGGCCGCGCGGACCTCCTCCAGTCCGTCAATCGGCAAATGACTGGCGCGGGTCAGCCCTTCAGCGAACAAGGTATTGAGCAGGCCGAACAGTAACGCGGCATCGCCGCCGGGACGCACAAACAAATGCTGATCGGCAATTGCCGCCGTTTCGCTACGGCGCGGGTCAACCACCACCACTTTGCCGCCCCGGGCCTGAATCGCCTTCAAGCGCTTTTCCACATCCGGCACGGTCATGATGCTGCCGTTGGACGCCAGCGGATTGCCGCCGAGGATCAGCATGAAGTCGGTGTGATCGATGTCCGGAATCGGCAGCAGCAAACCGTGGCCGTACATCAAATGACTGGTCAGGTGATGGGGCAACTGATCGACTGAGGTCGCAGAAAACCGGTTGCGGGTTTTCAGCAAGCCTAAAAAATAGTTGCTGTGGGTCATCAGCCCATAGTTATGCACGCTGGGGTTGCCCTGATAGACCGCCACCGAATTCTGCCCATGACGCGCCTGAATCTCCGCCAGGCGATCGGCCACCAGGTTGAAGGCGTCTTCCCACTCGATCGGCTGCCACTCGCTTCCTACCCGCAGCATCGGTTGATGCAGGCGATCCGGATCGTTCTGAATATCTTGCAGGGCGACGGCCTTGGGGCAGATATGCCCGCGGCTGAACGTATCGAGCGGATCGCCCTTGATCGAGGTGATCTGCACGTTGCCGGCTTCAGCCTCGGTGGTTTCGATGGTCAGGCCGCAGATGGCTTCACACAAGTGGCAGGCACGGTGATGGAGAGTCTTGGTCATGGCCAGTCTCTGTCTTGTTCTGGGCGGGCAATATCGGCCGCGGGAACAAAACTATGGCGCCTGCCCCGCCACCGCGCCAGCGACGTTCGTCTTGTGAATTGGTGTCCATCAGGCCAGCCGATGACCTGCGAGCACCGCGGGTGGTGTTGCGAATAACAGGTCAGAAACCGACCGCCAGCGCACCGTCCCCGCCCCGGTTAATTGCCAAGCTCCACAGGGCCGGTGTACAAATGCTCGGCTGCTGTCAGGAAACAGGCTTCAAAAGCGCTACTGCGGTTATCCCGTAGCCCCTCTGAAATCCCCTAAAAACCGTAGCCCTATTGGTAAGACGCGACATTTAATTATAAGATCGCGCCTTCCCCTATTTCGTCGCCCCGTGCGGCTTACGCCGCAGGTCTCGCCCGTTGTTCCGTTAAACAAGGCTTTGAGCATCTGCGGTTTGTAGCAAAAAGGTAGTCAATGATGAGCGCAAGGCACTTTCTCTCCCTGATGGATTGCACGCCCGAAGAGCTGGTCAGCGTGATCCGTCGAGGCGTTGAGCTCAAGGACCTGCGTAACCGCGGCGTACTGTTCGAGCCCCTGAAAAACCGCGTGCTCGGGATGATTTTCGAAAAGTCCTCGACCCGCACCCGTATTTCGTTCGAAGCCGGCATGATCCAGCTTGGCGGCCAGGCGATCTTCCTGTCGCCGCGCGACACGCAACTGGGTCGTGGCGAGCCGATCGGCGACGCCGCCATTGTCATGTCGAGCATGCTCGATGCGGTGATGATCCGTACGTTTTCCCACAGCACCCTGACCGAATTCGCTGCCAATTCCCGCGTCCCGCTGATCAACGGCCTGTCCGATGACCTGCACCCGTGCCAGTTGCTGGCCGACATGCAGACTTTCCTTGAACACCGTGGCTCGATCCAGGGCAAGACAGTGGCCTGGATCGGCGACGGCAACAACATGTGCAACAGCTATATAGAAGCGGCGATCCAGTTCGACTTCCAGTTGCGCATTGCCTGCCCGGAAGGTTACGAGCCCAACCCCGAATTCGTGGCCAAGGCCGGCGACCGCGTGACCATCGTCCGCGATCCGAAAGATGCAGTGCGCGGCGCCCATCTGGTGAGCACCGACGTCTGGACCTCCATGGGACAGGAAGAAGAAACCGCCAAGCGCCTGCAGCTGTTCGCCCCGTATCAGGTCAACTGCGCCCTGCTCGATCTGGCCGCCCCGGACGTGCTGTTCATGCATTGCCTGCCGGCCCACCGTGGCGAAGAGATCAGCGTCGACCTGCTCGACGACTCGCGCTCGGTCGCCTGGGATCAAGCTGAAAACCGTCTTCACGCACAAAAGGCCCTGCTCGAGTTTCTCGTCGAGCCGGCGTACCACCACGCATGAGCCAGCCATTACTGCTCAACCTGCGCAACCTCGCCTGCGGCTATCAAGACCAGCGCGTGGTGCAGAACCTCAACCTGCATTTGAACGCCGGTGACATCGGTTGCCTGCTGGGCTCTTCGGGCTGCGGCAAAACCACCACCCTGCGGGCGATTGCCGGTTTCGAACCGGTGCACGAAGGTGATATCCAGCTGGCTGGGGAGACCATCTCCAGCGCCGGTTTCACCCTCGCGCCGGAGAAACGTCGTATCGGCATGGTGTTCCAGGACTATGCGCTGTTTCCGCACTTGAGCGTGGCCGACAACATCGCCTTCGGCATTCGCAAGCATCCGCAAAAGGATCGCGTCACCGAAGAGTTGCTGGAACTGGTCAACCTGAAAAACCTCGGCAAGCGCTTCCCCCACGAACTCTCCGGTGGCCAGCAGCAACGCGTCGCCCTCGCCCGCGCGCTGGCGCCGGAACCGCAACTGTTGCTGCTCGACGAACCGTTCTCCAACCTCGATGGGGAATTGCGCCGCAAGCTCAGCCACGAAGTGCGCGACATCCTCAAGGCCCGTGGTACCAGCGCGATTCTGGTCACCCATGACCAGGAAGAGGCCTTCGCCGTCAGCGATCACGTCGGTGTATTCAAGGAAGGTCGGCTGGAACAGTGGGACACGCCCTACAACCTGTATCACGAACCGCTGACGCCTTATGTCGCCAGCTTCATCGGTCAGGGTTATTTCATTCGCGGCCAACTGAGCAGCCCGGAATCGGTGCAGACCGAGCTGGGTGAACTGCGCGGCAACCGTGCCTACACCTGGCCGGTCGGTGGTGCGGTGGATGTGTTGCTGCGCCCGGACGACATCGTTTATGCGCCGGACAGTGCGCTGAAGGCGCGGATCGTGGGCAAGACCTTCCTCGGTGCTTCGACCCTGTATCGCTTGCAGCTACCGACTGGTGCGCAACTGGAATCGATATTTCCGAGCCATGTTGATCATCTGGTGGGTGCGCAGGTGGGTATTCGTGTCGCGGCGGAGCATCTGGTGTTGTTCCAGGCCTCAGGCAGTACGGCGGCGCAGATTCCGGCCGTAGAGTCAGGTGTTCGGCGCTACAGCACCGCGCACTGATAAAGATCAAAAGATCGTCCGCGTTCGGACGATCTTTTCGCTTTCAACCCAACATTAGCTTTCCGCTCGTCGCCACCAGCGTCGCATTCCCGCCAATCTTCACCCGATCCCTTTCAGCCGAAAAAGCAACTCCCGCCCCCCGCGCCGGACACTGATACGCCGTCAGGAAACTCAAGCTGCATGAGACTTCTCCTTTATAAGCTCAAGCGCGGCCGATATCGGCGAACTTCGCCTGGGTGTGTTCGGCGAGCACGTCGGGGGCCAATTCGACTTCCAGACCGCGTCGACCGGCACTGACAAAAATACTCGCCAAGGGCTGGGCCGAGCTGTCGATAAAAGTACGCAGGCGCTTCTTCTGCCCCAGTGGACTGATCCCGCCCAACAGATACCCCGTTGAGCGTTGCGCAGCTGCCGGGTCTGCCATTTCGACTTTTTTCACCCCGGCCGCATGGGCCAGCCCCTTCAAATCCAGGCTCCCGCCCACCGGCACCACCGCCACCAGCAACTCGCCTTTTTCACTGGCTGCCAGCAAGGTCTTGAACACTTGCGCCGGGTCCAGTCCGAGTTTCTCCGCGGCCTCCAATCCATAGGACGCGGCCTTCGGGTCATGTTCATAACTGTGCACGCGATGTTCGGCTCGAACCTTTTTCAACAAATCCAATGCGGGGGTCATGTCAGCTCCAGACTGGGCGGCAGTAGAAAAATACTGCGCCCGATTCTAGGACATTGATTCACAAATGGCTCTATGACAGGACTGTTTCGAAAACCCTGGCGCAATTTTACGTCTCCCTCGCTCCCATTTTCCTACTCACAGCCAGGATCATTCATACAACTAATAGTTAATTTGTGACTGACGGTTCACTTTCGCCCTTTGACAGTAGCGTTTCTTGTCTATATTTTTTCGAATCTGAATAATGCACCATCGTTTCATTGCAACACCCGACAGTCAGCCGAGAACAGGATGGGGATCCTGCCTCAGTGAAAAACGCGCTTCGACCATGATTTGAAAAAAGCGCCAGAAAATAAAAAATGAGGTTTCAATGACAACCGCTTTACAACAACCATCGCTCTCGAGCCAATGCATGGCCGAATTTCTCGGCACTGCTCTGCTGATCTTTTTTGGTACGGGTTGCGTTGCTGCGCTCAAGGTCGCAGGCGCCAGCTTCGGCCTGTGGGAAATCAGCATCATCTGGGGCGTCGGCGTCAGCATGGCGATCTACCTGACTGCCGGGGTTTCCGGGGCTCATCTCAACCCCGCTGTCAGCATTGCACTGAGCATTTTCGCCGACTTCGAAAAACGCAAACTGCCGTTCTACATTTTGTCTCAGGTCGCCGGGGCCTTTTGCGGCGCCTTGTTGGTGTACACGCTGTACAGCAACCTGTTCTTCGATTTCGAACAAACTCACCACATGGTTCGCGGTACCGAAGCCAGTCTTGAATTGGCCTCGGTGTTCTCCACTTTCCCTAACCCGAGCCTGTCCACCGCGCAGGCGTTCCTGGTTGAAGTGATCATCACCGCCATCCTCATGGGCGTGATCATGTCCCTGACTGACGATAACAATGGTCTGCCGAACGGCCCGCTCGCGCCCATCCTGATCGGCTTGCTGATTGCGGTAATAGGCAGCTCGATGGGGCCGCTGACGGGTTTCGCGATGAACCCTGCCCGTGACTTCGGCCCGAAACTGATGACCTTCTTCGCCGGCTGGGGTGATATTTCCTTCACCGGCGGGCGCGACATCCCGTACTTCCTGGTACCTGTTTTTGCACCGATTGTCGGTGCTTGCCTCGGTGCCGCGGCCTATCGCGGGCTCATCGCCCGCCATCTGCCAGGCACCGCAGCTGCTACAAAGGACACAACACCGGCCATTGACGGCAAACCAAGAATTTCTTGATACCGTTGACGCGTGATACTGCCCACTTAATCGCGCGCCAGACTTCATTCCCTTATTTCGTCCAAGGCAATCGACATGACCGACCTACAGAATAAGAACTACATCATTGCCCTCGATCAGGGTACGACCAGCTCCCGCGCGATCATTTTCGACCGCGACGCGAATGTGGTCTGCACCGCCCAACGGGAATTCGCGCAGCACTACCCGCAAGCCGGCTGGGTCGAACATGACCCGATGGAAATCTTCGCCACCCAAAGCGCCGTGATGGTCGAGGCCCTGGCTCAAGCCGGCCTGCATCACGATCAGGTCGCGGCCATCGGCATTACCAACCAGCGTGAGACCACGGTGGTCTGGGACAAGAACACCGGCCGCCCGATCTATAACGCGATCGTCTGGCAGTGCCGCCGCAGCACCGAAATTTGCCAGCAGCTCAAACGCGATGGCCATGAGCAGTACATCAGCGACACCACCGGCCTGGTCACCGACCCGTACTTTTCCGGCACCAAGTTGAAGTGGATTCTCGATAACGTCGAAGGCAGCCGCGAACGCGCACGCAATGGCGAGCTGCTATTCGGCACCGTCGACAGTTGGCTGATCTGGAAATTTACCGGCGGCAAGGTCCACGTCACCGACTACACCAACGCCTCGCGCACCATGCTCTTCAACATCCACACTCTTGAGTGGGACGCGAAGATGCTGGAGGTGCTGGATATTCCGCGGGAAATGCTGCCGGAAGTGAAATCGTCGTCGGAAATCTACGGCCATACCAAAAGCGGCATTGCCATCGGCGGTATCGCCGGTGACCAGCAGGCCGCACTGTTCGGCCAGATGTGTGTCGAGCCTGGTCAGGCCAAGAACACCTACGGCACCGGTTGCTTCCTGCTGATGAACACCGGTGACAAGGCCGTGAAGTCGAATCACGGCATGCTCACCACCATCGCCTGTGGCCCGCGCGGCGAAGTCGCTTATGCACTGGAAGGCGCAGTGTTCAACGGCGGCTCCACCGTGCAGTGGTTGCGTGACGAGTTGAAAATCATCAACGACGCCCACGACACCGAATACTTCGCCAACAAGGTCAAGGACAGCAACGGCGTGTACCTGGTCCCGGCCTTCACCGGCCTCGGCGCGCCGTACTGGGACCCGTATGCTCGCGGCGCCCTGTTCGGCCTGACCCGCGGCGTTCGCGTGGATCACATTATCCGCGCCGCGCTGGAGTCGATTGCCTATCAGACCCGCGACGTACTCGATGCCATGCAGCAGGATTCCGGCGAACGCCTCAAAGCCCTGCGTGTGGATGGCGGTGCGGTGGCGAACAACTTCCTCATGCAGTTCCAGGCTGACATTCTCGGCACCCAGGTCGAGCGTCCGCAAATGCGTGAAACCACGGCGCTGGGCGCTGCTTACCTGGCCGGTCTGGCCTGCGGTTTCTGGGGCAGCCTGGAAGAATTGCGCGGCAAAGCGGTGATCGAACGCCAATTCGAACCGACCCTGGACGAAGCGGCGAAGGAAAAACTCTACGCTGGCTGGAAAAAAGCCGTCAGCCGCACCCGTGATTGGGAACCGCACGAGGGCGCTGAATAAGCCAAGGGCCGGACGCGTTTCCGGTTGTAACTGGCAGGGAGCGAATTCCTGCGGCATCATGGGCAAATTTTGCACGGCAGCCCCAAGGACGCCCCATGAATCTGCCTCCCCGTCAGCAGCAAATCCTCGAACTGGTCCGCGAACGCGGCTACGTCAGCATCGAGGAAATGGCCACGCTGTTCGTCGTTACCCCGCAGACCATCCGCCGCGATATCAATCAGCTGGCGGAAGCCAATTTGCTGCGTCGCTATCATGGCGGCGCGGCTTACGACTCCAGCGTCGAAAACACTGCCTACGCCATGCGCGCCGATCAAATGCGCGATGAGAAGCAGAGAATCGGTGAAGCGATCGCAGCGCAGATCCCCGATCATGCCTCGCTGTTCATCAATATCGGTACGACCACCGAATCCATCGCCCGGGCGCTGCTCAATCACAGTCACCTGAAGATCATCACCAACAACCTGCATGTCGCCTCGATGCTCAGCGCCAAGGACGATTTCGACGTCCTGCTGACCGGCGGCAATGTGCGGCGCGATGGCGGTGTAGTCGGTCAGGCCAGCGTCGATTTCATCAACCAGTTCAAGGTCGACTTCGCCCTTGTCGGCATCAGCGGCATCGATGAAGACGGCAGCCTGCTGGATTTCGATTATCAGGAAGTGCGAGTGTCCCAAGCGATTATCGCCAATGCCCGTCAGGTGATCCTCGCCGCTGACTCCAGCAAGTTCGGGCGCAATGCCATGATTCGCCTGGGGCCGATCAGCCTGGTTGATTGCCTGGTAACCGACCAGCAACCTTCGCCTGCGCTGATGCAGTTGTTGAATCAGCACAAGGTTCGTCTTGAAGTCGTTTAACCCTTTCAACATCAAAAGATCGCAGCCTTCGGCAGCTCCTACAGGGTATTGCATATCCATGTAGGAGCTGCCGAAGGCTGCGATCTTTTTGCTTTTATGTTCGAATATTTTCCTTTCTCCGCCCTTCGATGAGTATTTTCAATCGAAGCTGACTGGCTGCGCGCGTCTTAATGGGCTAGTATTTTCGCAAATGAACATTTATGTTCGAATTCAAATATAGAAAATCAAAAAGCCCCGAGGCCTTGCCGATGCCCACTTCCATTTTGTCTACGCCCCCTCTTGCCGAGGTCTACGATATCGCCGCCATCGGTGGCGGCATCAATGGTGTGGGGATCGCAGCGGATGCTGCCGGGCGTGGTCTGTCGGTGTTCCTTTGTGAAAAGGATGACTTGGCCAGCCATACTTCGTCAGCCAGCAGCAAGCTGATCCACGGCGGCCTGCGCTATCTCGAACATTACGAATTCCGCCTGGTGCGCGAAGCACTGGCCGAACGCGAAGTGCTGCTGACCAAGGCTCCGCACATCGTCAAGCAAATGCGCTTCGTGCTGCCGCACCGCCCGCACCTGCGCCCGGCCTGGATGATCCGCGCCGGCCTGTTCCTGTATGACAACCTCGGCAAACGGGAACAGCTCGCCGGTTCGAAAAGCCTGAAGTTCGGCCCGGACAGCGCGTTGAAAAGCGAAATCACCAAAGGCTTCGAATACTCCGATTGCTGGGTCGACGATGCGCGTCTGGTTGTACTGAACGCCATGGCCGCCCGGGAAAAAGGTGCCCACGTCCACACTCAGACCCGTTGCGTCAGCGCTCGCCGCACCAAAGGTCTGTGGCACCTTCATTTGGAACGCGCCGATGGCAGTCTGTTTTCGATCCGCGCCAAAGCATTGGTGAACGCGGCTGGCCCATGGGTCGCCAAGTTCATTCGTGACGACCTGAAGATGGAGTCGCCTTACGGCATTCGCCTGATCCAGGGCAGCCACCTGATCGTGCCGAAACTGTACGAAGGTGAACACGCACACATTCTCCAAAACGAAGATCAGCGCATCGTCTTCACCATCCCGTACCTGAACCACTTCACCCTGATCGGCACCACCGACCGCGAGTACACCGGCGACCCGGCAAAAGTGGCGATCACTGATGGCGAGACCGACTACCTGTTGAACGTGGTCAATGCTCACTTCAAAAAGCAGATCAGCCGCGACGACATCCTGCACAGTTATTCCGGTGTTCGTCCGCTGTGCAATGACGAATCCGACAACCCGTCGGCCGTCACCCGCGATTACACCCTGGCGTTGTCGGGCAGTGGCGACGAAGCGCCGCTGCTGTCGGTGTTCGGCGGCAAGTTGACTACCTATCGCAAACTGGCGGAATCGGCATTGGCACAACTGGCGCCGTACTTCCAACACATCCAGCCGAGCTGGACCGCTAACGCGACCCTGCCGGGCGGCGAAGACATGACCACCCCGCAGGCGCTGAGCTCGCTGATCCGCGACAAGTACGATTGGGTCCCGACCGAGATTTCGCGGCGCTGGGCCACAACCTACGGCAGCCGTACCTGGCGCATGCTCGAAGGCGTAGAAAACCTGGGCGATATGGGCGAACACATTGGCGGTGGTCTCTACACCCGTGAAGTGGATTACCTGTGCAGCGAAGAATGGGCGACCACCGCACACGACATCCTGTGGCGCCGCAGCAAGCTCGGCTTGTTCACCACGGCTGCCGAACAGGACAAACTCAAGGATTACCTGAACAAGGTCGAGCAGAACCGCAGCAAGATTGAAGCGGCCTAATCGGAAATAGCTGAAAAGCCCCGCCTCTTGAAAGAGAGCGGGGCTTTTTATTGGTTTACCGATAAGCGACCTGTAGGAGCCGGCTTGCTGGCGATTCCGGTGTATCAATCAACATTGAAGCGTCAGATATACCGCCATCGCCAGCAAGCCGGCTCCTACAAAACAGGCTGCGATCAGTTGATCCAGAGCCTCATTCACGCAAATCCGATTCATGGATGGGCTGATCACGATGGGTCGCCCGCTGGTATTGCGCCGGCCAGATAGCCTTGCGCCCGCCCAGGTCATCGTCCGCATGCAGCGGCCAGTACGGATCGCGCAACAGCTCACGGGCGAGGAAAATAATGTCCGCCTGACAGGTGCGCAGAATGTGCTCGGCTTGCGCAGGCTCGGTAATCATTCCCACGGTGCCGGTGGCGATTTCTGATTCTTTGCGTACGCGCTCGGCAAAACGAGTCTGGTAACCAGGCCCTGTAGGGATTTCCGCGTTGACCGCCGTACCGCCCGAGGAAACATCGATCAGGTCCACGCCGAGGACTTTGAGGCGCCGTGCCAGTTCAACGGTTTCATCAGGGTTCCAACCGTCTTCCACCCAGTCGGTGGCCGAAACCCGGACGAACAATGGCAATTCTTCCGGCCATACCGCACGCACCGCTTCGGTGACCTGCAACACCAACCGGATGCGGTTTTCGAATGAACCTCCATATTGATCCCGCCGCTGATTACTCAGAGGCGAAAGAAATTGGTGCAGCAGATAACCATGGGCGGCGTGCACTTCCACCACTTTGAAACCGGCCGTCAGCGCTCGTTTGGCCGCGTCGACAAAGGCCTGAATGACATCGGCGATTTCGCCTTCATCGAGCTGTTTGGGTTGCGTGTGTTGTGGATCGAAAGCAATCGCTGACGGGCCGACCGGCAGCCAGCCGCCCTCTTCGGTTTTGACGCTGCCGTGCTTGCCCAGCCAGGGTCGATAGGTACTGGCCTTGCGCCCGGCATGAGCCAACTGGATGCCGGCCACGGCGCCCTGAGCGGCGATGAAGCGGGTGATGCGTTGCAAGGGTTCGATCTGTTCGTCGTTCCACAGGCCAAGGTCTTGACCGGTGATGCGCCCGTCGGCCGTGACCGCCGTGGCTTCGGTAAATATCAGCCCCGCGCCGCCGATGGCGCGGCTGCCGAGGTGGACCAGGTGCCAGTCATTGGCCAGGCCATCGACACTGGAATACTGGCACATCGGCGATACGGCAATTCGGTTGAGCAGGGTCAGTTGGCGAAGGGTATAGGGTTCAAGCAGCAGACTCATGGGGCACCTCTCGATCAGTGGTCAGGCTCCAGGGTTCTGATTGAATAGTCGACGAGTGACAGGAAAAAGGTGCAGCACCCGCCCCCGCGGGCAAAAAATTCGACAAGACGTCACAAGGCCAATCAAGCAGTGCTTAGAGCCTAGTCGACAACCGGGGATGAGGGAGGGTTCAAGAATTGAAAACGCAGACAACCCGCAAACAACACCGCCCTTCGTGGCGAGGGAGCTTGCTCCCGCTGGAGGGCGCAGCACTCCCAATGCCGGCTGATGCGGATCGACCTCGGCACTGGTTTTGGGGCGGCTACGCCACCCAGCGGGAGCAAGCTCCCTCGCCACAAAGGTCAACGCGGTTCGATATGGGCAATCATCAACTGAACGGTCTCGTTACCACGAAACTCGTTAACGTCGAGTTTGTAGGCCAATTCCACCCACTTGATAGTCGGATTCGGCCAGACGTCGCGGTCGATACCAAAGGCGATCCCGTCGAGCTTGACCGAACCGCATTCACTTCTGAGGACCACTTTCAGGTGCCGTTCGCCGACGACACGCTGTTCGACCAGTTGAAATACCCCATGAAACAACGGCTCCGGGAAGTGCTGCCCCCAGGGCCCGGCATGGCGCAGCGCGCGGGCCAGTTCCAGGTGAAATTCCTCAACCGCCAGGGTTCCGTCCGACAGCAAACGCCCGGTAAGGTCTTCTTCGCGCATTTGCCTACGCACTTCAGCGTCAAAAGCTTCGGCAAACAGTGGAAAATTCGCTTCCGGCAGCGTCAGGCCGGCGGCCATGGCATGGCCGCCGTATTTGGTGATCAGGCTTGGATGCTGTGCCGCCACCACGCTCAGGGCATCACGAATATGAAAGCCCTGGACCGAACGCCCCGAGCCCTTGAGCAGGCCGTCTCCTGCATCGGCAAAGGCGATGGTCGGACGGAAATAGCGCTCTTTCATACGCGACGCGAGGATACCGATGACGCCCTGGTGCCATTCGGCATCGAACAGGCACAAGCCAAACGGCATCGATTCCACCGGCAAATCCTTGAGCTGCGCCAGCGCTTCACGCTGCATGCCCTGCTCGATGGATTTGCGGTCCTGGTTCATGCCGTCCAGTTGCGCGGCCATTTCACGGGCCAGGCCTGCGTCTTCGGTGAGCAGGCATTCGATGCCCAGGCTCATGTCATCCAGGCGCCCCGCCGCGTTCAGCCGCGGACCGACAATGAAGCCCAGGTCGGTGGAAGTAATGCGCGCATGGTCACGCTTGGCCACTTCGAGGATCGCCTTGATCCCCGGCCGGGCACGTCCGGCGCGAATCCGCTCCAGGCCTTGGTGCACCAGAATCCGGTTATTGGCATCCAGCGGCACCACGTCAGCGACGCTGCCCAGCGCCACCAGGTCGAGCAATTCACCGATGTTCGGCTGCGGCTTGTTTTCGTACCAGCCCAAGCTGCGCAAGCGCGCACGCAGCGCCATCAACACATAGAAAATCACCCCGACGCCGGCCAAAGCCTTGCTCGGAAATTCGCAACCCGGCTGGTTCGGATTGACGATGGCATCGGCCAGCGGCAGTTCGTCGCCGGGCAAGTGGTGATCGGTAACCAGCACGCTCAGACCGGCCTTTTTCGCCGCCGCCACGCCTTCGACACTGGAAATGCCGTTGTCCACCGTGATCAGCAACTGCGGCTGACGCTCCAGCGCCACCGCGACGATTTCCGGCGTGAGACCGTAGCCGTAATCAAAACGGTTGGGCACCAGATAGTCGACGTGAGCCGCGCCCAACAAGCGCAGACCCAGGGTGCCCACGGTACTGGCCGTCGCGCCGTCAGCATCAAAGTCACCGACGATCAGGATCCGCTGCCGCTGCTCGAGCGCGGTCACCAGCAAATCCACGGCCGCCTCGATGCCCTTGAGTTGCTGGAACGGAATCAACCGCGCCAGACTCTTGTCCAGTTCGGCCTCGGACTGCACGCCACGCGCCGCGTACAGACGGGTCAGCAGAGGCGGAATATCACCGAGGAATGGCAGGGTGTCGGGCAGCAGGCGAGGTTCGATGCGCATGGGGTGACAGATGCTTCTCTTCAATACGTAGGATAAAACTGATGAGGCGGCGACTGATCAGCCGCGTTCGCCCTGCAGCCACTGCAACTGGACTTCATGCTGGCCACGGTCGTCGGTAACGAAGATGGTCCCTTCGCTGATCATCACGTCCCACTTGATCACTCGAGGCATGTCTTTGGCCAGGGTTTCCAGGACTTCCTGAGGCACCGCCGCGATGTTGACGTTTTTCAGGTTTTTGATCGCCGGGATCACCTTGCCTTCCCAGACGCGCAGGCTGCCGTAGGCCAACAGGCTGGTGCGCTCAGTGCGGCGCGAGCACCAGGTCAGGCGATCAGCGTCCGGTTGGCCGACTTCGATCCAGTGCAGGACACGGTCATCCAGGCTCTTTTCCCACAAGGCAGGTTCATCCACGTCCGACAGACCACGGCCAAACGACAGTTGCTCGTTGTACCAGAGGGCGTAGGCCAGCAGGCGCACCGTCATACGCTCTTCGGTTTCCGAAGGGTGACGGGCAATCGTCTGCTTGACGGTCTCGTAGACACTGCGGTCGAGGTCGGTGAGGTTCAGTTCAAACTTGTAGGTCGTGGACGGCTGGGCCATGAACGGGCTTCTTGATACGAGGAAAGTCGGCAAGTCTAACCGATTCGACAGGCAATCATCGAATTGAAGGCGATCTACCTTGAGCGCCTGACAGTCGGCTATGTTAAAACTCTGTATTCGCTCAGTCTTTTGTCCTACAGGATCCAGTATGCCGTTCACCGCCAAACCGCTCTCAGGTCTGAAAGTCATTGAATTGGGTACGTTGATCGCCGGTCCGTTTGCTTCGCGCATTTGCGCGGAATTCGGTGCCGATGTGGTCAAGGTCGAATCCCCGGACGGTGGCGATCCGTTGCGCAAGTGGCGCAAGTTGTACGAAGGCACTTCGCTGTGGTGGTTCGTGCAGGCACGCAACAAAAAGTCCCTGACCCTGAACCTGAAACATCCGGACGGTCTGGCGATCCTGAAAAAGCTGCTAAGTGAAGCGGACATCCTCATCGAGAACTTCCGCCCGGGCGTGCTGGAAAAACTTGGCCTGGGCTGGGACGTCCTGCACGCACTGAACCCGAAGCTGGTAATGGTGCGGCTGTCGGGCTTCGGCCAGACCGGACCGATGAAAGATCAGCCAGGCTTTGGCGCAGTCGGTGAATCCATGGGCGGCCTGCGCTATATCACTGGATTCGAAGACCGGCCACCGGTGCGCACCGGGATTTCCATCGGCGATTCGATTGCTGCGCTCTGGGGCGTGATCGGCGCGCTGATGGCCCTGCGTCACCGCGAGGTGAATGGTGGCCAAGGGCAGGTGGTGGATGTAGCGCTGTATGAAGCGATCTTCGCCATGATGGAAAGCATGGTCCCGGAGTTCGACGTGTTCGGTTTTATCCGCGAGCGTACCGGCAACATCATGCCGGGCATTACGCCCTCCTCCATTCATACCAGCGCCGACGGCAAACACGTGCAGATCGGCGCCAATGGCGACGCGATCTTCAAGCGCTTCATGTTGATCATCGGCCGCGAAGACTTGGCCAATGATCCAACGCTGGCCAGTAACGACGGGCGTGACAGCCGTCGCGACGAGCTTTACGGAGTGATTGAACGCTGGGTCAATTCGTTGCCCCTGGACACTGTTATTGAGCGCTTGAATCAGGCCGACGTACCCGCCAGCCGAATATTCAGTGCCGAAGATATGTTCAGCGATCCGCAATACCTGGCCCGGGAAATGTTCCTTCAAGCCAAGCTTCCGGACGGCAAAGACTTCAAGATGCCGGGGATCGTGCCGAAACTCTCTGAGACACCCGGTGATTGTGAATGGGTCGGGCCGCAACTGGGCGAGCACAACGCACAGGTACTCCAGGAGCTTGGCTATGACGCGTCGCAGATTACACAGCTGCGCAAAGACGGGGCCATCTGAGCTGAAGCGCCTGCCTGCGCGGTTCTTCACGCACTGCCTGCTGCGTAACGGGCGGGCGATGTGCGCGTTGGCGGGCGTGATTTTGACTACCCTTGTGGCTCCGCCGGCAATCGCGCAACCCAAGGAAAACCTGCTTTGGCTGAAGCGGGATCTACCGCCGCTGTTCATTTTCGACGGCCCGCAAAAAAGCCAGGGGGTGATCGATCAACTGTTGCGGCAATTGATCGCCGGCATGCCGCAGTACCAACACAGCGTGATGAAGGTCAATCGCGCACGCGGATTGCAGATGCTCCACGAGCCCGCCCTGACGTGCGATGCAGCACTTAACTGGAGCAAGGAACGCGAAGGCTGGATCGCGTTTTCCGTTCCGGTGTTCCGCGCCATGAGCAATGGCCTGGCAGTGCGGCGCATTGATCGGGAGGTGCTGACGCCTTTCATCACGAATGGCGAGGTCGACCTGGCGGCACTGCTGGCCACTGGCAACGTGACCATGGGCATTGTTGCCGAGCGCAACTACGGGGAGTTTCTCGACGTATTGATCAAACAAGCACCGCCCAAGGCGCTGACCTTGCATTACGGTAACGACGCCTTGGGCAGCCTGTTGCAGATGCAACGCCTTGGGCGCTTGCGGCTGCTGTTGGGCTATCGTCCGGAAATCCGCTACCAGGCCCAGCAGCAGGGCATCGGGGAAGATGAATTGCAGTTCTACCCGATTCGCGGCACCGGAAAATACTTGTCCGGTTACATCGGTTGCACCGACACACCCAAAGGCCGACAGGCGATCATCGAGATTAACGAGCTGCTGCGAACGCTATCCCGCGCCCCATTGAGCGAAGCCTATGCCGCTTGGCTTGATCCGGAAAGTCGAAGCGAATATCTGAAGGCCGCCAAGGCGTTTTTTGAGGATCAGGCCGGGCAATGACAAATCCCGTGCAAAAAGAAACCCCGAGAAGTGGGGAGACGACTCGAGGTTAAACGTGGTCTGAAAAATAGACCCGTAGCAGCAAGCTACAAGCACCGGAGCACAATGCTTGATCCTGCTGTTAAAGGGTCTGACTGACTTGGGTGCAGGAAGGTTCCCACAAAAAATCCATTCAGTTACGGCTGGCCAGCAATTTGTCCTGGGCAGCGTTGCGCAATGCTGCGATAACGCAGGGCTCCAGGCGTCCTTCCGCGATCAGCACATCGCGATGCAACCCGTCGACCACATCCGTGAGAAGACGCTTATCGGTTAACTGGGCCTGGCTGAATTCGCGCTCGACCATCACGGCACCGGTCGAGTTCTTCAATGTCACCCGGCATTCGCCATGAATGCCTGACGGGGTCAATGTCACCTGGTACGGGCTCAGAGCCTCACCGAGCAAGAGACTGATACTTTCCAAATCGATCACCACTCAATAGTCCGAAAACAAAGTGCCTGGGGCGTGTCTACAGTAAATGACCGCTGGCCCGAGATGAAAGTTCTGAATTCCGGTGCAGATGCACCTTCGTCTCTGGTCGATTGAGCATGCATGGAAAAGATGACAGAGAAAAAACAGTCACGTCACGTCTGTCGGGTGCGCCGGCCAATATCGCTCCACCCCCCCAACAATCCTCGCAATTGGCCGTCGGCGCTGTAGAACGGCACGGTCCATTGGTAGACATCCCTGAGGCCGTTGTTGAACATCAATTGCCGCTCCTTGAAATGCCCCTTGCGATTAGCCAGCTGAGCCATGAACTCGGCGTGCAGCAGTTGCGCGGTCTCTTTGGGAAAGATGTCCAACTCAATCAGCTGCCGTCCCTGAACCTGATCAAAACGGGTCGACAGTCTCTCCTCATAGCTTTTGTTGCACATGATCAAGCGCCCTTGCAGATCACGAACGAACATCGGATCAGGCATCGCGTCCATCAACGCATGCTGGAATGCGAGCTGATCACTGAGGCTTTTTTCAGCCTCTGTCCGTTGTTTGACCAATGCGGTCAATCGACGATTCCAGAGCAAGGACAACAGACCGAACATACCGGTAATACCGACACCCCAGCAGCCCCACTTGGTCACTCGGTGCCAGACCGTACGCGATGGCGCAGGAGCTATGCCGCTGAGCCATTTCTGGCGAATGGCGCGCAGTTCTTCGGGGGGAAACGCCTCAAGCGCCTTGTTGAGGATGCTCAACAGCTGCGGCTGACCTTTGCGTGTAACCAGGTAGTCGGGATCCCACCGGCCCTCCACGATATGCCCCACCTCGAGCTGGCCCGATGGATAAAGCTGAGCGCCAATTTCGTTTTCAATGGTGGCATAGGCCTCACCGCTTTCGACCAACGCACGGGCCTCTGCGTAAGTCTTGACCAATCGCAACTCGATAGCTGGATACTCTCGGCGAATAGTGGTCTCCAGGGCATGACGAGCCGGTAACACCAGCACCCGTTTCGCCAACTGTTGCAGAGACTGCACCTTCGGTGCCTCGGCTCGCCCGACAAATACCCAACCAGCGCCACCAAATGAATGGCTGAAATCCAGATAAGCCTTGCGCTCGTCATTCATCGCCAGCGTCGTGCTCAAGTCCGCCTCGCCGTTCTCCAGGGTGGCGAGCATCTGATCGATAGAAAACGATTCGACATGAACAAACTGCAAACCGGTCATGGCGCTGATGCGGTCCAGCATATCCTTGTTCAACCCACTCCAATGGCCCTGCTCGTCCTTGAACAGGTACAACGGGTACGGCAGTGACGCGACGATGACCCGCGGATGCTCGGCAATCCATCGCAACTCCCCGGCATCCAGTTCAATCGCTTTACCGAGTTCTCGTACCGCCGAATGCGCCGCCACCAGCCACTGGGAAAAACCCAGGGTACTGAGCAAAACGAGCCAGCAAGCCGCTGACCTTAACCTTTTGAAAAACAGCATTGCCACGTCCTTGATGATCCGCTCGCCCGTCCCTCCTGGGCAACTTCACGGTCAGTGTGGCATGCAAAAACAAGAAAGCCCGTCAGGAGACGGGCTTCAATTTGTGACAGGTTTTGCCGGTTACAAAGGCTTACCGCGGTTGCCATGCTGACTGACAAAGGCCTGTACGGCTTTCAGATCGTTCGGTAACACGGTGCAACGCTCATCTCGCTCAAACAAATCAGAAAGATGTACAGGGAGTTCCAGCTCTTTTCCTACACCAGCTTTCTCCACCGCGTCCGGGAATTTGACCGGATGGGCCGTGCCGAGGATCACCATCGGGATATCCAGGCTGCGACGGCATTCGCGCGCGGCCTTGACGCCGATCGCGGTATGCGGGTCCAGCACTTCGCCGGTCTGCTCGTAGACCTCGGCGATGGTTTCGCAGGTTTGCGCATCATCCACGGCCAGCGAGTCGAACAGTTTGCGCGCTTCGGTCCAGCGCTCCTGCTCAACGCTGAAGCCACCGCCCTGCTTGAAGCTGTCCATCAGACCGGCAATCGCCGCGCCGTTGCGACCGTGCAGGTCGAACAGCAGGCGCTCGAAGTTCGACGAGACCATGATGTCCATCGACGGCGACAGCGTGGCGTGCAGGGTTTCCTTGACGTACTGGTTGCCGCTCATGAAGCGGTGCAGGATGTCGTTGCGGTTGGTGGCGACGATCAACTGGTTGATCGGCAGGCCCATGTTGCGCGCCAGGTAACCGGCGAAGATGTCGCCGAAGTTGCCGGTCGGCACCGAGAACGACACCGAACGCGCCGGGCCACCCAATTGCAGGGCCGCGTGGAAGTAGTAAACGATCTGGGCCATGATCCGCGCCCAGTTGATCGAGTTTACGGCCACCAGGCGAGTGCCCTTGAGGAAGCCCTGGTCGGCGAAGCTCGCCTTGACCATTTCCTGGCAGTCATCGAAGTTGCCTTCGATGGCGATGTTGTGGATGTTCTCACCGAAAATGGTGGTCATCTGCCGGCGCTGCACTTCGGACACACGGTTGTGCGGGTGCAGGATGAAGATGTCGACGTTTTCGCAGTGCTTGCAGCCTTCGATGGCGGCCGAACCGGTATCACCGGAGGTGGCGCCGACAATCACCACGCGCTCGCCGCGTTTTTCCAGCACGTAGTCGAGCAAGCGACCGAGCAGTTGCAGGGCGAAGTCCTTGAACGCCAGGGTCGGGCCGTGGAACAGCTCGAGCACCCATTCGTTGCCGTTCAGCTGACGCAGCGGCGCGACGGCGCTGTGGGCGAACACGCCGTAGGTTTCTTCAAGAATCTTTTTGAAATCGGCATCCGGAATACTGCCGGTGACAAACGGGCGCATCACGCGGAAGGCCAGTTCGTGATACGGCAGGCCGGCCCAGGAAGCGATTTCTTCCTGGGTAAAACGTGGCAGGTTTTCCGGGACGTACAAACCGCCGTCGGTGGCAAGACCTGCCAGCAGGACGTCTTCGAAATTCAGGGCCGGTGCCTGGCCGCGGGTACTGATGTAGCGCATAGGGGCAAACCTTCGGTTCGGGCTTCAAGCTTCAAGCTTCAAGCTGCAAGTTCAAAGCACTGAGGCTTTTGCTTGCAGCTTGAAGCTGACGGCTTGCAGCTGCTTCTAAATTAGTTCAGATGCTCGACGCGGATCCGTACAACCGGACCGACCACGCCAGCCAAGGCTTCCAGGGCAGCGATCGCATCATTGATATGCTGTTCCAGCACGCGGTGGGTCAGCAGGATCATCGGCACCAGGCCGTCGTGTTCTTCGACTTCCTTCTGCATGATCGACTCGATGTTGATGCCGCGCTCCGACAGGATGCTCGCCACTTGCGCCAACACGCCCGGATGGTCCTTGGCCTGAATACGCAGGTAATAGGCGCTTTCGCAGGCTTCGATCGGCAGGATCGGGTGCGCCGACAGCGAATCCGGCTGGAAGGCCAGGTGCGGTACACGGTTTTCCGGATCGGAAGTCATGGCGCGAACCACGTCCACCAGGTCGGCGATCACCGACGAAGCGGTCGGCTCCATGCCGGCGCCAGCGCCGTAGAACAGGGTAGAACCGGCAGCGTCGCCGTTGACCATCACCGCGTTCATTACGCCGTTGACGTTGGCGATCAGGCGATCGGCCGGAATCAGCGTCGGATGCACACGCAGCTCGATACCGGCCGCGGTGCTGCGCGCCACGCCCAGGTGCTTGATGCGGTAGCCCAGCGCTTCGGCGTAGTTCACGTCAGCGGTGGTCAGCTTGGTGATGCCTTCGGTGTACGCCTTGTCGAATTGCAGCGGAATGCCGAACGCGATGGACGCCAGGATCGTCAGCTTGTGGGCTGCGTCGATGCCTTCAACGTCAAAGGTCGGATCCGCTTCGGCGTAACCCAGGGCTTGGGCCTCGGCCAGCACGTCTTCGAAGGTGCGACCCTTCTCGCGCATCTCGGTAAGGATGAAGTTACCGGTGCCGTTGATGATGCCCGCCACCCAGTTGATGCGGTTGGCGGACAGGCCTTCGCGGATCGCCTTGATCACCGGGATGCCACCGGCCACGGCCGCTTCGAACGCAACGATCACGCCCTTCTCGCGGGCCTTGGCGAAAATTTCGTTACCGTGAACGGCAATAAGCGCCTTGTTCGCGGTGACCACATGCTTGCCATTCTCGATGGCCTTGAGTACCAGCTCACGGGCAACGGTGTAGCCGCCCATCAGCTCTATAACGATGTCGATCTCAGGGTTCGTGGCCACTTCGAAGACATCGTTGGTAATCGCAATACCGGTCGTTTGGAACTGAGGCTTTGGCGTGCGCATGGCAATTTGTGCCACTTCGATTCCACGCCCGGCACGACGAGCAATTTCCTCGGCGTTGCGCTGAAGTACGTTGAAGGTACCGCCACCGACGGTTCCTAACCCACAGATGCCTACTTTGACCGGTTTCACTGTGAACTCCCCATAAAACGGCCGACTCGAGGCCGGCCGTAAAAACAACCGCGTGCTCGCGGTTCTCTATTAATGGCCCGGCAAATGTTGCTGCCGGACCATGATCGTCAAAGGCTGGCCGTGACGATGCGAATTTACTTCGCGCCCAGCGCCAGTTTGGCGACTTGTGGCGCAGGCTGGTAGCCCGGAATGACCTGACCATCAGCCAAAACGATGGCCGGTGTACCGTTCACGCCAATCGACTGGCCGAGGGCGAACTGCTTGGAAACCGGGTTATCGCACTTGGCGGCCTTGATTTCCTTGCCGTCGACCATTTTGTCCATGGCCGCTTTCTTGTCTTTCGAGCACCAGACCGCTTGCAGCTGCTCGTCACCCGGCGAGCCCAGACCCTGGCGCGGGAACGCGACGTAACGCACTTCGATGCCGCGCTTGTTCAGCTCGGGCACTTCGGCGTGCAGCTTGTGGCAATACGGGCACGTGGTGTCGGTGAACACGGTGATGTGCGACTTGGTTTCGCCGATGGCCGGGTAGACCACGGTTTCCGCGACAGGGATCGCATTGACCAGTTTGGAAACGCCCAGGCGCTCGGTCTTTTCGGTCAGGTTGACCGGTTTGCCGTCCTTGAGCTGGAACATGTAGCCCTGCACCACGTACTGGCCATCGGCGCTGGCATAGAGCACGCGGCTGCCTTGCAGCTTGACCTCGTAGAGACCTGGCAGAGGACTGGCGGAAATGCTTTCTACTGGCACTTCGAGCTGGAGGTTTTCCAGGCTTTTACGAATGGCTTTGTCGGCCGCGTCATCGGCGACGGCAAAGGTGCTGACCAACGCAATGGCGGCGGTGGCGAAAATCTGGGTCAGACGCATGAGAACTCCTGAAGGCGGACAAATGGAACGATCAGAACGCCCGTGCCGAAACACCGGGTCATAACCGCCCATCGTGCAAACCGGCAAAGCCTACCACATAAGGGCTGTGTGACCGAATGCGCCTGTCGCAAGAGATCGCACGATGCAGATCTGGAAATTCTGCTGTGGCGAGGGAGCTTGCTCCCGCTCGGCTGCGAAGCAGTCGCAAACTCACCAAGCCAATGTTCCTGATTGACCGCGTCGAATGGTTTTGGGGCCGCTGCGCGACCCAGCGGGAGCAAGCTCCCTCGCCACAAAAGCCACAGCCCCAATAGTTATCGACTATCCGCGCGGGTGGTGTTTGGCATGCAGCTCTTGCAAGCGCGCCCGGGCGACGTGGGTATAAATCTGCGTAGTCGACAAATCGCTATGGCCGAGCAGCATCTGCACCACGCGCAAATCCGCGCCATGGTTGAGCAGATGCGTGGCGAACGCATGGCGCAAGGTGTGCGGCGATAGCGATTTGCCGATCCCCGCGACTTTCGCCTGATGCTTGATTCGGTGCCAGAACGTCTGGCGCGTCATCTGCTCGCCGCGCTGACTGGGAAACAACACATCACTGGGACGCCCGCCGAGCAGTTCGCCACGGCCATCGCGCATGTAGCGCTCGACCCAGACAATCGCCTCTTCGCCCATCGGCACCAGACGCTCCTTGCTGCCCTTGCCCATCACACGCAGCACGCCCTGACGCAGATTGACCTGCTCAAGCGTCAGGCTGATCAGCTCCGTCACCCGCAGGCCACAGGCGTACAGGACTTCCAGCATGGCCCGATCGCGCTGACCAATGGCTTCGCTCAGGTCCGGCGCTTTCAACAACGCTTCCACGTCGGCTTCCGACAAGGATTTCGGAAGCGGCCTACCGAGCTGTGGCATGTCGATGCGAAGGGTCGGATCGACAGCGATCAGCTTTTCCCGCAGCAAATAGCGATAGAACCCACGCACACCGGAAAGAAATCGCGCGGTTGAGCGAGGTTTGTAATTTTGCTCCAGGCGCCAGGCGAGGTGATCGAGGATCAGTTCGCGCCCGGCGCTGATCAGCTCCAGCCCCTTTTCCTGCAACCAGCCGTTGAACAAGGCCAGGTCGCTGCGATAGGCATCTCGGGTGTTGTCGGAAAGACCTTTTTCCAACCACAGGGCGTCGAGGAATTGGTCTATCAATGGATGATCAATGGCAGGCATAAAGGCTCAGGCAAGACCGGAAAAACGGTCAACGAAGATAAATCGCAGGCAACAAAAAAGCAGCCCGTAGGCTGCTTTTTTCTGCATCGGAAGCTGGACTTAAGCCAGTTTTTCCTTGATGCGAGCTGCTTTACCGGACAGGTCACGCAGGTAGTACAGCTTGGCTTTACGTACGTCACCGCGACGTTTAACGGCCATGCTGTCGATTTGCGGGCTGTAGGTCTGGAAAGTACGCTCTACGCCAACACCGTTGGAGATTTTACGAACGGTGAAAGCACTGTTTACGCCGCGGTTACGCTTGGCGATAACAACACCTTCGAACGCTTGCAGACGCGAACGGTCGCCTTCCTTCACTTTCACCTGAACGACAATGGTGTCGCCCGGGGCAAAGGTAGGGATCTCTTTGGTCATCTGCTCTGCTTCGAGTGCAAGGATGATTTTGTTAGTCATGCTGTGCTCCTAAGGTAAATCGTCGGATCTACCATCGATACGTTGTTAACTATCGTCCCGCTCGCGGATGTATTCCTCGAGCAGCTTCTTCTCTTCTCCAGAAAGCGAGCGGCTTTCCAGAAGATCGGCGCGTCGTTCATAGGTCCGACCAAGGGACTGCTGTAAACGCCAACGCCGGATGTGCGCGTGATTGCCACTTAGCAATACGTCGGGAACACGCTGATCCGCATACACCTCCGGTCGGGTGTAGTGCGGGCAATCCAGCAAACCATCCGTAAAGGAATCTTCCTCGGCGGAGTCCGCATGCCCTAAAGCTCCAGGCAGCAGTCGTGTAACCGCATCGATCAGGACCATCGCCGGCAGCTCGCCGCCAGACAGTACATAGTCGCCAATCGACCACTCTTCATCGACATGAGCATCAATAAAACGCTCGTCAATGCCTTCATAGCGGCCGGCAATCAGGATCAATGCATCCAGATTCGCCAACTCGCGTACCGCCGACTGAGTCAGTTGACGGCCTTGGGGCGACAGGTAAATCACCTTCGCGCCCTCCCCGGCGGCTGCCTTGGCGTGAACCAGAGCGTCTTCCAGGGGCTTGATCTTCATCACCATGCCCGGACCACCGCCAAACGGGCGATCGTCCACAGTGTGATGTCGATCCGTCGTGTAGTCTCGCGGATTCCAACAGGTGAGCTGCAAGAGCCCCTGTTTCACCGCACGACTGGTGATGCCGTACTCGCTGATGGCGGAGAACATCTCGGGAAACAAACTGATCACTTCTACGCGCAAATTAGCCACGCTTAGAAGTCCGCGTCCCAATCCACCTTCATCTCGCCTGCTGCCAGGTCGATGGCCAACACGCATTGCTCGGTATAGGGCAACAGGCGTTCGCGATCATCCAGGCTGCCAGCGCAAGGCTTGACCACCATTACATCATTCGAGCCGGTCTCCAGCAGGTGATCGATCTTCCCGAACAGTTGTCCGAGGGTGTCGATGACCTTGAGACCTTCCAGCTGGTACCAGTAGTACTCGCCGTCGGTCAGTTCAGGGAACAGGTTGCGCGGCACGCAGATCTCATAACCGGCCAGAAGACGAGCTTCTTCACGATCATCGAGACCCTTGAGCTTTGCGACCAGGAACTTGTCATTCCCGCGTCCGCTGACCAGCTCTACCTGCTTTACATTGCCGTCACGCTTGAGCGTCCAGGTTTTGTAGTCCAGCAGGTTTTTAATCGGATCAGTAAAGGAGTACACCTTCACTTCGCCGCGAACGCCGTGAACAGAATAAATCTTGCCGATAACGATCAAATCATCAGCAACAGCTGGCGTCGCGTTCATATTGCTCAGGCCGCAGCCTTAGCAGATTCCTTCAACAACTGAGCAACGCGCTCAGAAGGTTGTGCACCAACGCTCAGCCAGTAGGCTACGCGCTCTTGGTTCACGGACAGACGAACTTCTTGACCACGAGCAACAGGGTTGAAGAAACCAACCTGTTCCTTGTGCGAACCGTCGCGCGGGTTGCGGCTGTCGGTTACGGTCAAGTGGTAAAACGGGCGCTTTTTGGAGCCGCCAAGGGCAAGACGGATTGTTAGCATGTGAACATCGTTCCTGTAGTCGGTGCTGCAAATCTAAAGGCACAGCGGGCATAGGTGCCCGAAAGGCCGCATATTCTAAGGAATATCCGGACTTTTGCAAATGACTTTTTCCGGCGGCCTATCGGACGCCATGCAGATTTGCTATAGAGCCGTCGTTGAAAACGGCCGGTCAGCTCCCGCCAAGTGCGGGTTTGCTGTAGATCCCGCTTCCTTGCGGGTCTGCGCCGGTGCGATGACCGGCGCGGATTCTTTACATTTTCGGCATGCCGCCGCCGGGCAACATACCGCCCATGCCGCGCATCATTTTGGCCATTCCGCCTTTCGCGGAGAATTTCTTCATCATCTTCTGCATCTGCTTGTGTTGCTTGATCAAGCGGCCGATGTCCTGCACCTGAGTGCCGGAGCCCATGGCGATACGACGTTTGCGCGAACCGCTGATCATCTCAGGGTCGCGGCGCTCGGCCGGGGTCATGGAGTTGATGATGGCTTCCATCTGCTTGAATTGCTTCTCTGCCGCACCCTGGGCGTTGCCCATTTGCGCCAGGTTCACGCCACCCATGTTCGGCAGCTTGTCCATGAGCCCGCCGAGGCCGCCCATGTTCTTCATCTGTTGCAGCTGATCACGGAAGTCTTCGAGGTCGAAGCCCTTGCCCTTTTTCAGCTTCTTGGCCAGTTTGTCGGCTTTGTCCTTGTCGAGCGTCGCTTCCGCCTGCTCGATCAGGCTGAGCACGTCGCCCATGCCGAGGATGCGCGAAGCAATACGCTCAGGGTGGAACGGATCGAGCGCTTCGCTCTTTTCGCCCATACCGATGAACTTGATCGGCTTGCCAGTGATGGCACGCACCGACAGTGCGGCACCGCCACGGGCGTCGCCGTCGACCTTGGTCAGGATCACACCGGTCAGCGGCAGTGCATCGCCGAAAGCCTTGGCCGTGTTGGCCGCGTCCTGGCCGGTCATGGCATCAACCACGAACAGGGTTTCTACCGGGTTGATCGCGGCATGCAGCGCCTTGATCTCGCCCATCATCTCTTCATCGATGTGCAGGCGACCGGCGGTATCGACGATGACCACGTCGATGAATTTGAGTTTTGCTTCCTTAATAGCCGCTTGCGCGATATCGACCGGTTTTTGGCTCAGGTCGGACGGGAAGAAGGTTACGCCAACTTCACCGGCAAGCATTTCCAGCTGCTTGATCGCCGCCGGACGATAAACGTCCGCGGACACGACCATGACCGACTTCTTCTTGCGCTCTTTAAGGAAGCGCGCGAGCTTGCCGGCGGTGGTGGTTTTACCAGCGCCCTGCAAACCGGCCATCAGGATAACGGCAGGAGGAACGGCACTCAGGTTCAGGTCTTCGTTGGCCGCGCCCATCAGGCTTTCGAGCTCGGCCTGAACGATCTTCACAAAGGCCTGGCCAGGCGTCAGGCTGCGCGACACTTCGGTGCCGACAGCGCGCTCCTTGACCGAATTGACGAAGTCCTTCACCACTGGCAGGGCGACGTCGGCTTCGAGCAACGCCATGCGCACTTCGCGCAGGGTGTCTTTGATGTTGTCCTCGGTCAGCTTGGCCTTGCCGGTGACATGGCGCAGCGTCTGCGAGAGACGGTCGGTTAAGTTTTCAAACATTGCGCGATCCTTTCAGGCCCTGTGTAGACCGGGATAATGGCGGCCCGGACCGGACTAAACGTGTGCTCGGCGAGCCTGCGGCGTGGGCAGGTCGCGGATTATAGCGAAGAGTGCGGCCGGCGGACACCTCGCCGTCAGCTTGTCTGGTCTTTCGTGCGGCGTGGGTTCTATGCCAAACTCAGCGCCTTTCGGGCTTGCCTAACAGGACTTATGCTCCCCTTGTCACCCAGTTTGCTTACTACTCTCGCCGCCGCCTGTTTATATGCCGCTGCGACTCTCTATCAGGGCACTCGTCTGGCCACCGGCGCCAAGGCGAACAAACGCCTGCTGGTCACGCTCGGCGTGCTTGCGGTACTGGCCCACAGCGCCAGCCTGTTCACCCACCTGCTGACGCCGATTGGCCTGGGCCTGGACTTCTTCAGCGCCGCCAGCCTGATTGCCGCTGCGGTCATCGCCCTGACGCTCTTGGCCTGTTCGCGCATTCCAGTGGAGAACCTGCTGGTATTGCTGTTTCCCCTCGGAGCGCTGACCGCCCTTCTCGCGCAGTTCGCCCCCGCCGGCACCGTGCAGATCATCGACGAGGCGCCGGGCATCCTTGCCCACATCCTCCTGTCGATCCTCGCCTATGGCATGTTTACCATCGCGGTGTTCCAGTCGCTGTTGCTGCTGGTTCAGGACCATCAGCTCAAGCACAAGCACCCGTCCGGACTGATCAAGAACTTCCCGCCGCTGCAAACCATGGAAAGCCTGTTGTTTGGCTTCCTCTGGGCCGGCTGGACGCTGTTGTCGCTGTCGTTGATCTCGGGCTGGCTGTTCGTCGAAAACCTGTTCGCGCAACATCTGGTGCACAAAACCTTGCTGGCCTGCCTGGCCTGGATTGTCTTCAGCGTGCTGCTCTGGGGTCGTAACCGCCTCGGCTGGCGCGGACACAAGGCCATTCGCTGGACCCTTGCCGGTTTTTGCCTGTTGATGCTGGCGTATTTCGGCAGCAAGCTGGTTCGTGAATACATCCTGCACATCTGACGGGCGGCATTAATGGACGACTTGCCCTTAGGGCCGATGCTTGCAGTAGTAATCGTGTTGCTTCTCTGGTCGGGGCTGTTCACCGCCATTGAAGCCGCTCACCAGCATGTGCTGGCCCAGCGCAACGCCTCACGCTCAAGCGACCAGCCGCTGGCCAGACTTGGCTTCCCGCTCAATAGCCTGATCTTCTGCAATACCCTGTGCCGCACACTGCTGGTGGTCATCTGCACCTTGCTGGCGATTTTCACCTGGGCCGAAAACGGTCCGTGGCTGGCGTGCATGGGTGCCGGCGCCGCGGTACTGGTATTTGCCGACTACCTGCCGCGCGCCCTCGCCGTGCGCCATCCGGACGCAATCCTGGCGCTGGGTAACAACCTGCTTCGCATTCCCCTGAAGATCCTTTACCCGGCTGCCTGGCTTCTGAATGCCATCAGCCAGTTACTGCTGCGCCCGCTCGCGCGCAAGGCCAAGGTGGTGCAACAGAGCGACGACGAGATACCAGTGGAGCGCCGTGACGATCACGAAACCGTTTGCCGCCCACATTCGCTACCGGGCATCCATGCGCTGGATAACATCACGGTCAACGACATTCTGGTACCGCGCAGTGAAGTCGACGGAATCAACCTCGACGACCCGATCGAGGAAATCATCGAACAACTGCGCCACAACAAACGCACGCGCCTTCCGGTGTTCCATAGCGATATCAACCAGGTCGAAGCGGTACTCAACACCCGGCAAATAGGCCACTTGCTGCCCGATGGCAGCCTGACGCTGGAAGCACTGCTGGAGGCCAGCCGCGAACCGTACTTCGTGCCGGAAAGCACCCCGCTACAACTGCAACTGCTGAACTTCCATAAACAGCAGCGGCGCCTGGGCATGGTGGTCGACGAGTATGGTGAAGTGCTCGGCATCGTCACCCTGGAAGACATTCTCGAAGAAATCGTCGGCGAATTCGAAAGCCAGCAGAGTCTGAACAACCCGCACATCCATCCGCAGGCCGATGGCCGTTTGGTGATCGATGGCGCGGCCTCAATTCGCGAACTGAATAAAAGCCTCGGTTGGCACCTGCCGAGCGACGGCCCGAAAACCTTGAACGGCTTGGTGACCGAAGCATTGGAAACCATCCCCGAGAGTGCGGTTTGTCTGAAGATTGGTCGGTATCGACTGGAAATTCTCGAGACCGAGGAAAACCGGGTGACACGGGTGTTGATCTGGCAGACCAGTTCGAAACCTGTAGTTATCTGAGAGAGCCGACACTATCAACTGTGGCGAGGGAGCTTGCTCCCGCTGGACTGCGAAGCAGTCCCTGGCTTTTTGCGGCCGCTGCGCGCCCGAGCGGGAGCAAGCTCCCTCGCCACAGGAAACCTCATTCATCCGCCTCTTGTTGAATCATTAGCCACCTTCCTATAATCGAGCGGCTTACCCAAGCCTCGCCGCCCCCGTGCTTACCCCGCACTCCGCAGGTTCCGGCCAGACCATCAGATACGTCCGCATCAAACCGACGACTGTTCCTACCTGGAACAGCGACCGCGCCTCCACCCACATCCCTGGGTATTCGACCATAATAATTCGCTCCACTGGGGCACATGACTGTCAGGGATAACCGCATGACGACCAGCACGACTTACAGCGATTCCACACCCGCGCAACCGACGAACTCCGCCACCCGCGTGGCCACCGCGAGCTTCATCGGTACCGCCATCGAGTTCTACGACTTTTACGTCTATGCCACTGCTGCCGCGCTGGTGATCGGGCCGGTGTTCTTTCCGCAAACCTCCGGCACGGCGCAGATGCTGTCGGCCTTCCTCACGTTCGGCATCGCCTTCCTTGCCCGACCGCTGGGCTCGGCGCTGTTCGGCCACTTCGGCGACCGCATCGGCCGAAAATCCACCTTGGTAGCCTCCCTACTGTTAATGGGTGTGTGCACCACGCTGATCGGCGTACTGCCGGGTTATGACAGCATCGGGGCCTGGGCGCCGATCCTGCTTTGCGTCTTGCGCTTCGGCCAGGGCCTGGGGCTGGGTGGTGAATGGGGCGGCGCAGCCTTGCTCGCCACCGAAAATGCGCCAAAGGGTAAACGCGCGTGGTTCGGCATGTTCCCGCAGCTCGGCCCATCCATCGGTTTTCTGGCGGCGAACGGACTGTTCCTGACCTTGGCCATGACCCTGGACGACGAACAGTTCCGTTCCTGGGGCTGGCGTATCCCGTTCCTGCTTAGCGCTGCGCTGGTGATGGTTGGTTTGTACGTTCGACTCAAGCTTCATGAAACACCGGTCTTCGCGAATGCCGTCGCTCGCCAGGAACGGGTGAAAATCCCACTGGTCGAGCTATTCAGCCAATACTGGATGCCGGTGCTGTTGGGGGCAGGCTCCATGGTGGTGTGCTATGCGCTGTTCTACATCTCGACCGTGTTCTCGCTGAGTTATGGCGTCGCGACGCTCGGCTACAGCCGCGAAACCTTCCTCGGCCTGTTGTGCTTCGCCGTGCTGTTCATGGCGGCGGCCACGCCACTGTCGGCATGGGCCAGCGACCGTTACGGGCGCAAACCGGTGCTGATCATCGGTGGTGTGCTGGCGATTCTGTCCGGCTTCCTGATGGAACCGCTGCTGACCCAGGGTTCGACCTGGGGCGTGGCGTTGTTCCTGTGCATTGAACTGTTCCTGATGGGCGTGACCTTTGCGCCGATGGGCGCGTTGCTGCCGGAGCTGTTTCCAACCCACGTGCGCTATACCGGCGCATCGGCTGCCTACAACCTGGGCGGGATTGTCGGCGCTTCGGCGGCGCCGTTCTTCGCGCAGAAACTGGTGGCCATGGGCGGACTGAGTTATGTCGGCGGGTATGTGTCCGGGGCGGCGGTGCTGAGTTTGATTGCGGTGCTGTGCCTGAAGGAAACGCGGCATAACGATTTGAATCGCATCGCCTGATAGATCGCTATCGCGGGCGAGCCCGCTCCCACAGAGTTAGTGTCGATCACAAAATAGCTGTACGACACATAACCTGTGGGAGCGGGCTTGCCCGCGATGGCGTCTTCACTGACAAAGACTCTCCCCGGAAAACCACAATTTTCCCCCGCCCATTGTCACCTCGCTCTACGCGCATTGGCTCATCCCCGCTATACTTCCCGGCTTTTCCTGAATAAATGCCAATAGGGTCCCGCCGCGCATGGATAAGACCTACCAGCCGCACGCCATTGAAACTTCCTGGTACAACACCTGGGAGTCAGAGAATTACTTCGCCCCGCAAGGCGCGGGCGAGTCCTACACCATCATGATCCCGCCGCCGAACGTCACCGGCAGCTTGCACATGGGTCATGGCTTCAACAACGCGATCATGGACGCCCTGATCCGTTTCCGTCGCATGCAGGGCCGCAACACCCTGTGGCAGCCGGGCACCGACCACGCGGGTATCGCCACGCAAATGCTGGTGGAGCGTCAACTCGAGGCCCAAGGCCAGAACCGCCACGACCTGGGCCGCGACAAATTCCTCGAGAAGGTCTGGGAGTGGAAGGATCAGTCCGGCGGCAACATCAGCCGTCAGATCCGTCGCCTCGGTTCGTCCGTGGACTGGAGCCGCGAGCGCTTCACCATGGACGACGGCCTCTCGGAAGCCGTTAAAGAAGCTTTCGTTCGCTTGCACGAAGATGGCCTGATTTATCGCGGCAAGCGTCTGGTCAACTGGGACACCAAGTTGCACACGGCGATTTCCGACCTCGAAGTGGAAAATCACGACGAAAAAGGTTTCCTGTGGAACCTGAAATACCCGTTGGCCGATGGCGCCAAGACCGCTGAAGGCAACGATTTCCTGATCGTCGCGACGACTCGTCCGGAAACCATGCTCGGCGACTCCGCCGTGGCGGTTAACCCGAACGATGAACGCTACAAAGCCCTGATCGGCAAATTTGTCGAGCTGCCGCTGGTCGGCCGCCGCATCCCGATTATCGCCGACGATTACTGCGATCCAGAATTCGGCACCGGCTGCGTGAAAATCACCCCGGCCCACGATTTCAACGACTACGAAGTCGGCAAGCGTCATAACCTGCCGCTGCTGAACATTTTCGACAAGAACGCTAATGTCCTGCCGGCCGTGCAGGCGTTCAACCTCGATGGCAGCCTGAACGAAACGATCGACGGCAAGATCCCGGCCGAATACGCCGGCCTCGACCGTTTCGAGGCGCGCAAGCAGATCGTCGCTGCGTTCGACGCTGCCGGCCTGCTGGTCAGCGTCGACGATCACGCCCTGAAAGTACCGAAAGGCGATCGCTCCGGCACCATCATCGAGCCGTGGCTGACTGACCAGTGGTACGTGTCCACCAAGCCATTGGCCGAGCCTGCGATTGCTGCCGTTGAAGACGGTCGCATCCAGTTCGTGCCGAAACAGTACGAAAACATGTACTTCTCGTGGATGCGCGACATCCAGGATTGGTGCATCAGCCGTCAGCTGTGGTGGGGCCACCGGATTCCGGCCTGGTACGACGAGTCGGGCAAAGTCTACGTCGGTCGCGACGAAGCCGAAGTGCGTGCCAAGCACAACCTGGGCCCGGACGTAGCGCTGCAACAGGACAACGACGTTCTCGACACCTGGTTCAGTTCCGGCCTGTGGACGTTCTCGACGCTCGGCTGGCCTGAGCAAACCGAATTCCTGAAGAAATTCCACTCCACCGACGTGCTGGTGACTGGCTTCGACATCATTTTCTTCTGGGTTGCCCGGATGATCATGCTCACCATGCATTTGGTGAAAAACGAAGACGGCACGCCGCAGGTTCCGTTCAAGACCGTGTACGTACATGGTCTGGTGCGAGATGGCCAAGGCCAGAAGATGTCCAAGTCCAAGGGCAACGTCCTTGACCCGTTGGACATCATCGACGGCATCGAACTGGAAGAACTGGTGCAGAAACGCACCTCCGGCATGATGCAGCCGAAACTGGCGAAGAAGATCGAGAAGCAGACCCGCGACGAGTTCGCCGAAGGCATCGCCAGCTACGGCACCGACGCCCTGCGCTTCACCTTCTGCTCGCTGGCGTCCACCGGTCGCGACATCAAGTTCGACATGGGCCGCGTCGAAGGCTATCGCAACTTCTGCAACAAGATCTGGAACGCGGCGCGCTACGTGCTGGACAAGGGCGAAGACTGCGGCCAGAACGGCGAAGCCTACGAACTGTCGCTGGCTGACCGCTGGATCATTTCGCAGCTGCAACGCACCGAAGCCGAAGTGACCCGTCAGCTTGACCAGTTCCGTTTCGACCTCGCCGCACAAGCCTTGTACGAGTTCATCTGGAACCAGTATTGCGACTGGTACCTGGAACTCTCCAAGCCTGTGTTGTGGGACGAAAACGCGCCGGTTGAACGTCAGCGCGGCACCCGTCGCACCCTGGTTCGCGTACTGGAAGTGGCCCTGCGCCTGGCGCACCCGTTCATGCCGTTCATCACCGAAGAAATCTGGCAGCGCGTCGCGCCGCTGGCCGGAATCGAAGGCAAGACGATCATGCTGCAACCTTGGCCAGTGGCCAATGAAACACGCATCGATCAGGCTGCTGAAGACGATATCGAATGGCTCAAGGGCTTGATGCTCGGCACGCGTAACATTCGTGGCGAAATGAACATCGGCCCGGGCAAACCGCTGCCGCTGTTCCTTAAGAACGTCAGCGCTGAAGATCAGCGTCGTCTGACCGAGAACGAAGCCCTGCTGAAGAAGCTGGCGCGCCTCGAATCGATCACCGTGCTGGCAGCCGGCGAAGAAGCACCGCTGTCCGCCACTGCACTGGTCGGCGAGATGGAAGTGCTGGTGCCGATGGCCGGCCTGATCGACAAAGGTGCTGAGCTTGCGCGTCTGGACAAGGAAATCCAGCGTTTGCAAGGTGAAGTGCAGCGCGTCGGCGGCAAGCTGTCCAACGCCGGTTTCGTTGACAAGGCACCAGCCGAAGTCATCGAGAAAGAACGCGCCAAACTGGCCGAAGCCGAACAGGCTCTGGGCAAACTGGCGGAGCAACATGCGCGGATTGCCAGCCTGTAACGGCAAATCGCAATGAAAAAGGGAGGCCCATGCGGCCTCCCTTTTTCATACCCGCCACAAATCCCCCTGTAGGAGCTGCCGCAGGCTGCGATCTTTTGATCTTGTTTTTTTAAGAGCAAGATCAAAAGATCGCAGCCTTCGGCAGCTCCTACAGAGATACAGGGGGCACGCCGATTGTGGTGGGATGTGGGACAATGCCCGTCACTTTTAGCCATACCCGAATCGACCACACCCATGACCGCCCCCCGCACACCCAAACCTGCGCGTAAAAAGCCCGAATCCGCGACCCCGGCCAAAGCCGTGGAGCCACGCGAAAAGGCCAGCCTGCACCCGCGCAACCGCCATCAGGGTCGCTACGACTTCCCGGCACTGATCAAGACCACGCCGGAGCTGGCGAAGTTCGTGATCATCAATCCGTATGGCAAGGAAAGCATCGACTTCGCCAGTCCGGATGCGGTGCGCGTATTCAACCGGGCGTTGCTCAAGTCGTTCTATGGCATCGCCCATTGGGACATTCCCGCGGATTACCTGTGCCCACCGGTTCCGGGCCGTGCGGACTACGTGCACTTCCTCGCCGACTTGTTGGCCAGCGGCAATGACGGCGTTATCCCGCGTGGCGCTGCGGTGAAGGTACTGGACGTGGGCATGGGTGCCAACTGCGTGTATCCGTTGATCGGTCATAGCGACTATCGCTGGCAGTTCCTCGGCTCTGAAATCGACGCCACGGCCCTGGCCTCCGCCAAAGCCATCGTGCAATCCAACGGGCTGAACAAGGCCATCCAGTTGCGCCAGCAGAGCAATCCCAAGCACATCCTGCTGGGTCTGCTCGAACCCGGCGAACGTTTTGACCTGACCATGTGCAACCCGCCATTCCACGCCTCGCTGGAGGAAGCAACCAAGGGCAGCACGCGTAAATGGCGCGCGCTGGGCAAGGCCGATCCGAAGCGCAAACTGCCGGTACTGAACTTTGGTGGCCAGGCGGCCGAGCTGTGGTGTGAAGGTGGCGAAGCGCGTTTCGTGACGCAACTGATCGCCGAGAGTGCGCAGGTCAGCCAGCAGGTGTTGTGGTTCAGCACCCTGGTGTCGAAAGCCTCGAACCTGCCGGCGATCCAGACTGCGCTGAAAAAAGCAGGTGTGCTGGAAAGCCAGGTCGTGGAAATGTCCCAAGGGCAGAAGCAGAGCCGCTTCGTGGCCTGGACCTTCAAGACCAAGTCCGAACAGCAGATCTGGCGTCGCGAGCGTTGGGCGCAGAAAAGCTGAGCCATCACACAATTCAACGGTAGGAGCGAGCCTGCTCGCGATGAGGCCCTGTCAGCCAACATCTATGTTGAATGACCCACCGCTATCGCGAGCAGGCTCGCTCCTGCATTGATTCGATGTGTTTGCGAGCAAATCGCAGACACAAAAAAACCGTGCCCGGATCGCTCCGGCGCACGGTTTCTTTTTAACAAGTCTTACTTGTTAACAGCATCGGTCAGGCCTTTGGCCACAACCAGCTTGATCACTTTCTTGGCAGCGATTTCGATGGCAGCGCCAGTCGAAGGGTTACGGCCAGTACGGGCAGGACGCTCAGTCACTTTCAGTTTGCCGATACCTGGCAGAGTGATTTCGCCGCCGTTTTCCAGCTGATCGGCAACGATTTGGCCCAGTTGGTCCAGAGCGTTACGCGCGGTGGTTTTCGGCGCGTCGATAGCTTCAGCGATGTCGGCGATCAGTTGGTCTTTAGTAAGAGCCATGTAGTGTTCCTTCCCTATCAAATTCATATGGATTGCAGAGTGCAATGTCAGCCATCGAGCCCGATCTTCTGGATCTGGCACCCTCGGCGAAATAACCTCGGGATCGGGGTTATAGATACCGAAATCAGGGTTTGGTTCGACCTGACAAAAGCTGACTGCAGGCTTAACGCAGTGACTTCGCGCAAGACCGGGCAAAACTAGCACAGAGACGGGGAAATATCCGCCTCCAGCTACCCATTTGGTCAGCTTTATTGCTCTAAATCGGGAAAAAAACCTATAAGGGCCACCGGTCACCGTGCAATTGCCCTACATCCCGCCTGCAGGAGCTGCCGAAGGCTGTGATCTTTTGACTTCGTATTTTTTAAAAACAGGATCAAAAGATCGCAGCCTACGGCAGCTCCTACAGAGGGATGCGGTTACACTTAGCGCTTTTTCGGGGAGCTCGCCCTGCTCTCTCCAACCAGCCGCTCCCATTAGCCGAGAAGCCCATGCCGATCCGTCACTGCATCGTCCACCTGATCGACAAAAAACCCGACGGCACACCCGCAGTTCTCCACGCCCGTGACTCTGAACTGGCCGAGTCCGCGGCCATCGAGAACATGCTCGCCGACCTCAATGAAAGCTACAACGCCAAACAAGGCAAGGCCTGGGGCCTGTTTCATCCAGAGTCCGGCGCCTTTCCATTCAGCGGCTGGCTGAAGGAATACCTCGACGGCGGCAAGGATTTCACGGCGTTCAGTCGTGTGGCGGTGGAACACCTGCAAAAGCTGATGGAGGAATCCAACCTCTCGGTTGGTGGCCACGTGTTGTTCGCGCATTATCAGCAAGGCATGACCGATTACCTGGCCATTGCCCTGCTGCACCACAGCGAAGGTGTCGCGGTGACCGATCAACTCGACGTCACCCCGTCCCGTCACCTGGACCTGGGCCAACTGCACCTGGCGGCGCGGATCAACGTTTCCGAGTGGCAGAACAACAAACAGTCCAAGCAGTACATTTCGTTCATCAAAGGCAAGAACGGCAAAAAAGTCTCGGAATATTTCCGCGACTTCATCGGCTGCCAGGAAGGGGTCGACGGGCCGGGCGAAACCCGCACCTTGCTCAAGGCTTTCAGTGATTTCGTCGAAAGCGAAGACCTGCCGGAAGACTCCGCCCGCGAGAAGACCAAGACCCTGGTGGATTACGCCAGCAGCCAGGCCAAGCTCGGCGAACCCATGGGCCTGGAAGAACTGTCGGAACTGATCGACGAAGAACGCCCGAAAGCTTTCTACGATCATATCCGCAACAAGGACTACGGCCTGTCGCCGGAAATTCCGGCCGATAAACGTACCTTGAACCAGTTCCGCCGCTTCACCGGTCGCGCTGAAGGTTTGTCGATCAGTTTTGAAGCACACCTGCTGGGCTCGAAGATCGAATACGACGAAGAGGCCGGTACGCTGGTCATCAAGGGCCTGCCAACCTCGCTCACCGATCAGCTCAAGCGACGCAACTGATGCTCGGCAGCGCATTGAAGAAATTCCTGCTGATCCTGCTGGTGGTTGTGGCCTACCAGAACTGGGGCAAGATCGAGCGGGTGTTTAATCCTTCACAAGTGGTGTCGGAGCAGACCCAGGCCGAAGCCAACGTTGTGCTTTACGTCACCGAATGGTGTGGCTACTGCAAGCTGACCCGGCGTTTTCTCGACCAGAAAGGCATTCCGTATCAGGAGTTCGATATCGAAAAAGATGCGCAGGCGCGCAAGGCCTATCAGGCGTTGGGCGGAGGCGGGATTCCGATCATCGATGTGAACGGAACGCTGATTCGCGGGTATGACCCGGATGCGATTCTGGCGGCGTTGAAGTAATTCAATTCACACCATCCATGTGGCGAGGGAGCTTGCTCCCTCGCCACAAGTCGATGTGTATCAGCAAGCCTCGATACGGAATCCGAAGCGCGGAAAGTGCACATGCACCACACCGCCTCGCTCGTCCTCGCGGCGCACAATCAATTCCTCGCGCCCCGCAAACAACAACTCCCCCGCCACCGGATCGACGCCATAATCGGTCGCCGCAATGATCACCTGCTGACCCGCCTTGAACCCATTCGGGTCTTCAAACACTTCATCGGGCAATGCAGCAGGCGTGGCGTTGCATGCAACTTCCAGCGCTTCTTCGGAAGTCATCTCGCTCGGCGCGCCGTGGCCGAAACCTAATACCCGCGCCAACCAGGCCGAGACCGCCGGGTAGTTATCCACAAGCGGCGAGGTTACCGGCGTTGCCTTGAGGAACCACATGGGGTGTGCCAGCGCGAAGTCGGCAATAGACGGCTCGCCGAACAGATAATCCCCCACCTCCTCGCGCTGCAACTGCTGCTCAAGACGCGCCATGATCGTCGGCCATTGATGCTTGGCCTGCTCGGCAGAAAGGCGTGTAGCGCTGCCACCGCTGAACAAGCCGGCGCGGTCAGCGATGAACGCCTTGATCGCTTCTGGCGGCAAACTAGCGAAGCGTACCGCGACCGATTCCGGTTGAAACACCAGGCTGACCGCATGCTGAAACACCACCGAGTCAGCCCACGCCGCGAAGGACGCGGCGATCATTTCCTGACCTTCGGGGAAGAACGCTGGCAGGGCTTTTTCTTGCTCAAGACGACGGGCAATCAAGGCTGTGTCGCAATAAATATCGGCGCCAATCTGCAACACCGGCGTCTTGCGATAGCCACCGGTCAGCGCCGTCAAATCGGGTTTGGGCATCACCGGCGAGATCTTCACCGAGCGCCAGGACAACCCTTTGAAGCCCAACAGCAGACGGGCCTTTTCGGCGAAGGGGGACGTCGGGTAATGATGAAGAATCAACTCGTACATGCTCGGCTCCGCCGCACAAATTAGGAACCCGCAGCTTAGCGCGCTATCGGCAAGCAGCCTACCGATCTGCCTGATGGGAACTTATCAGTCAGGTTGATAAGCCCGCAGCGGCGCTGGCCACCAGGCATTCCTTGGCGCTTTTCTTGAGCTTTTTGATCAGCCGTTCCTGTCGCAACGCTTCGCTTTTATCGCGGCAGACTTCTGTGTAGACCAGCGCCATGGCCGGGCTGGAAAGAAAGAAGCGAGCGCCTTTGCCGCTTTGATGCTTGGCGAAACGACGCACGGGATCGTCGCTGATCCCGCAGTAGAGCGAGCCGTTGGCCGCGCGAACGAGGTAGACGAACCAGGGCTTGCTGACGGGAGACTCGCTTGGGGTGGTCACGTAACGATCAGGGCATGAAAGGAAACAAGCCGCGATCTTATCAGCGACTGGCCTGGAATGCCTTCAGCCCCTTCAACGCCTGAGCGCGAACTGCGTTTCTCACTAGCGGCGTCCAGCCCAGCAACAATCCTTTGAATCCCAGCGCCTGGCGGGACCAGGCCCACAGATCGAAACGGTCGTGATGCTCGCAAATCTTGCCGTCACGGAAGACGAAACGCGCCTGGATGTCGTTGACCACGGTGTTGCCGGTCTGGGAAAACAGATAAGTCGCGACCCAATGGGCGCCACCCGTGCGCTCGTCAGCGCGGACGTTATCGAAAGTCAGGGAGAAATCCTTGGCGCGAGTGGTGAGCATCCGCCACATGTCCCCCGCATCACGGCCACGCAGCTCGCCGAACGCCGGGTCACTGAACACCACATCATCGGTATAGCAGGCGCTCATGGCCTCGGCATCCAGCCGCTGGAAGGCTTGGTAGAACTGGGTGATCAATGCGCTGTTGGCGTCACTCATGTGCAGATTCCCTGATTATGCAAATGGCTTGAAACGATTGCCAGCACGATAGTCTGCAAATGCGCCGGGCACTATCGGCATTCGCCACGAAAATATCGCCACTGTCTACAAGGCACCTATCTAGAACGACATTCCGCTGTCGCGGGCGTAGGAAAAAAGATCGACATCCGTGGAGATGCCCAAGCGTTGCATGGCCATGGTTTTTTGTTTACTGACCGTCGACACACTGCGATTGAAGTGACTGGCAATTTCGCTGACGGTCATGCCGCTGGCCAGCATTCGGACCACCTCGTGCTCTTTGGATGACAACGGCGATTCATTTGTCTGACTGCCTGCGTTGGCCATCATCGTGCGCAAAGATTCACTGATATAGCCTCGACCTTCTCCCACCGCATGAATTGCCAAAGGCAGTTCGGTTTCCGACGCGGTCTTGGCAACGATGGCTTTCACCCCTTGGGCCAGAGCCGCCCTCGCCGTCACGACGTTGGTAAACATCGTCAGCAGAATCACCGGCAAGGCCGGATGGTCACGCCGGATCGTACTCAACATCTTCAACCCATCGGCTTGCTGCCCTCCCGGCATGGCGAAATCGGTGATCAACAGATCGCACGGTGTGCTTGCAAGGACGCTCATGAGGCTGTCGGTGCCCTCTGCCTGACCGACGATCACTGATCGCCTGCTGGCATTGATGAGTATCCGCAACCCGATGCGAACGACGCTATGGTCATCAGCAATTACGACACGCATTGTGGGAGTTCTCCTACTGGTGACTGGAAGGCGCGGAAAATAACGCCGTTTTCTGCCCCCTTACAACGCCTGCCCCAAAAGCCGAAATCGAATTTCTCAATGTATTCAAGGGGCTAATCTTTTGCCCATAGAACACTCAGATTTATCCCACAACTCACCACGCGCAAACCTACAGCAGCGGACTATCCACCAACGGAACATTCGCCACCGCTTAACACATCTATTCATACACAGCTCGGCCGCTTTTCGTAGTTGTTGCATTCAAGTCGCTGACAACACCCGCTTAAATTGCTCCCCAATCGGTGAACCCCATTTATCGAAACAAGAAACGAGACACCTCATGACGATGTTTTTCACCTTCGCGCGGCCTCTGATCCAAACCGGCATCGGCGCGCTCGCTCTGTTGTTGGCCTCCCATGCGCAAGCTGACGGTATGGTCCCGAATACCTCGGTGGTGATCGTCAATGAGGCCGACGGCGAGGCCTCGGTTTCCGTGACCAACACCGACGCCAACCTGGCGTTGCTGCACATCACCATTGAAGACATCCCGCAGGACAGCGAATCCCTGGTGTTCGTGACCCCGCCACTGTCCCGGGTCGAGGCCTCGAAAACCCAATTGGTGCGGTTCATTCTGCAATCGGAAAAGCCCTTGCTCACTCAACGGTTGAAGCGAGTGATCTTCGAAGGCATCCCTCAGGGCAAACCCGCCGCCGAAGCCGGACATGCCCGCGTGGGTGTGACCGTGCGCCAGAACCTTCCGCTGATTCTGCACCCCAAGGGTCTGGCGCCCAACCGAACACCGTGGACTGACCTGAAATGGTCCCTGCAGAACGGCCAACTCACCGTGCGCAACGACACGCCTTACGTCGTGCGCCTTGCACAAGAGCTGAAATTGCTGCCATCCATGAGTGGTGCGTTGTTGCCGCGAACCTATGTGCTGCCCGGTGAAAGCCTCAGTGTTCCAGCAACCGCCAAGTCGGCGACGCAGGTGCGCTTTCAACCGGCGACCGTCTACGGATTTGCGGTGCCGCATTACGAGGCTCCGGTCGAATCCTGAACCCCGTATCACCCACATTACCCCAAGGGATCCGCGGGTTTGATGGGACAGAGGCGACGCCGCTTTAACCGTCGCCGCACGCGTGTCTGAGACCAAGGCGTATCGGCCAGCACGCCGACATAACTCCAAGTGAACCCCATGAACACAGTATCGATTTACCGTGACGGCGAAGCCGTGCCCGCGATTCGGGGCGCGAACGTTCGCCATCAGCTATCCCGACCCTGGGCCAAGGTGGCGTTGGGGTTGGCCAATGCACTGGTGCTGACGGAAGCCTGCGCCGAGGTGCTAGCCAAGAAGCCTATGCCGACTTCCTTTGACGAGAAAACCCTGCAGCAACGAGGCATCGACCCGGCGCTGGCGACGCTGCTGCTGGAAGCGCCTCGCTTCACCGCGGGTCGGCATCCGGTCACGCTTACGGTCAATGGTCAGCGCCGTGGACGGGTGGACGCTGCGTTCAGTGGCGAGGGTGTTTTGTGTTTTGACCAGGCCCTGCTCGATACAGCAAACCTGAGTGCTCCTGCCGATGCGCAGGGGGCTGAGCCTTGCCACGACTTCCTTGGCGCCTGGCCGCAAACATTGATCGAACCGGACCCTGCGAACCTGGGACTGTCATTGATCGTGCCCACCGACGCGATCGGGCCGACGACCCGCGACTTCAGCGGTTATCAAACCGGTGGTTTCGCCGGTTTGCTCAACTACGACTTCAACAGCCTGTTTAGCCAATACGGTAATGATTCGAGCCGTTATATGTCGGCCAACACCGAGCTGGGTTTCAATGCCGGCGACTGGATCGTGCGCAGTCGTCAGGTGCAGACCTGGCAAGATGACGTGTCCCGCACCAGCCATCTGGCGGCCTACGCGCAACGCACGTTCGCCAGTCAGCAGGCCGTGTTGCAAGCCGGACAGATCAATCTCTACAACCCGGTCCTCGCCGGTGCGCAGATTACCGGCGTGCAAGTCCTGACCGAGGAGGCGCTACAGGTTGAAGGGCAAAGCGCGGTGATCGAAGGCATTGCACACAGCCAGGCGCAAGTGGAAGTTCGCCAAAACGGTTCGCTGATTCATTCCACAGTGGTGCCCGCTGGCCCGTTTTCCCTGAATGACGTACGTCGCCTGAACAATCGCTCCGACGTCGAAGTCACGGTCAAAGAAGCGGACGGCAGTGAACGCAGCTTTATCGTACCGGCCGCCATGCTCGGCATCGGCCTGCCCGCGCCCGGCTTTTCCCTGGCGGCCGGCCAGGTGCGCAGTAACGGTGATGCTCAGCAAGGCAATCCATGGGTGATCAGTGGGGGCTGGAGCGGCGCACTCCATCCGCAGTTGCTGTTCAGTACCGGCATGACCGGGGCCGCGGACTACCGTGCGACCGGACTGAGCCTGGGCGCCTTGCCATCGACCGAGACACAGATCCAGGCCAGCGTTGTGGCCGCGGATGCTGGTGGTCGTGCGCCCTCCCGCGGACTTCAGGGCGACCTGAGCGCGTCCCATCGTTTCAATGATCAATGGTCGATCAACGCGGGCAGTTCCTATCGCACTTTAGGCTATCGCGAACTCGAAGACGCCGTGTTCGACACCCGCTCAGACAGCACCAAGTCCCGCTACCGCGACCAGCAAAGCGCGGCGCTCGCTTGGTCACACCCTGGTTTGGGCGCCTTCAGCGGAGGCATCAGTCGCACGGCTTCATTCGATGGCCAGAGCAGCAGCCGCGCGCTGGCGTCATGGGGTACCAACATTGCCGGGGTGTCCGTTTCGGCCTCCGCCGAATGGCAGCTCAGTGGCGCGAACCGTCGCGATGACAGTGTGTATTTGAACTTCAGCATTCCATTGGGCGAGAGCCGCCGCGCACGCACTTGGGTGCGCAGCTCCGGCGGTGAATACCGCAGCGGCGTGGGGCTCAATGAGCGGGTCAATGATCAATTCGGCTACCGGGTCGGCGTCGAACACAACACCCGTGACAAACAAGTGCAGTCCATCGCCGGCGTTTCCCTGCTGCCGCGCTTCAGCCAGCTGGACTTGAGTTACACCCGTTCAGATGCCGAACGTTCCAGCTATCAGGCGGCTGCGCGCGGCGGTGCGGTGCTGCATGACGGCGGTTTGACGCTGTCGCCTTACGCCGTGCGAGACACCTTCGCCCTGGTGTCGGTGGGGGAGATGGACGCGATCAAAGTCACCACACCCAGCGGCCCGGTCTGGACCGACGGTCGAGGGCAGGCGGTAGTCCCGCAGCTCGCGGCGTATGGCCGCAGTGCGGTTGAAATCGATACGCGCTCATTGCCGCGCAACGTCGATATCAACAACGGATTGGCGGTGATTTCGGCCGGACGCGGTGCGGTCGACCGCGTCGAATTCGGGGTCTCGATGACCCGCCGGGCATTGCTCAAGGTCACCACCGGTGACGACAAAGCGCTGCCCCGTGGCGCGACGGTGAACACCGAGGATGGCGAGTTCGTGACGCTGGTTCAGGACGCCGGGCAGGTGTTTTTGCCCAATGTCCTCGATACGCGCCCGCTGTGGATAAGTGCACCGGGGCTTGAGCGCTGCCGACTCGACTTCGAACTGCCAGCAAAAGCCGACACCGAGGCCTACTACGAAACCGCCGCCGCCCGGTGCCGGGCCCTCTGAGGATAAATTGATGAAACTGTCCCGCTATTGGCTGCTGGCCCTTGCCCCTTTGACGCTGAGCGGATTCACCCCGCTGGCCTGGGCGCTCTCGGACGACTGCCAGCTCAACCTCAGCCAGCCCGTGCTCGATTACGGCCTGATGAACCGGGCAATACGCCTCGATACAACACCCGTGCGTTCGCTGGGCGAGCGACGCTTGAACTTGAACCTGAATTGCTCGCAACCCACGGACATGAGCGTGTTCTACCGGGCCCTGGCCGCGACCGTCGAGCGCTACCACTTCGCGGAACACGGCAGCTACGAAATGCGCGTCAGTGGCGGCGTACTCGATGGGCAATCGGTCGATCTGGGATTGATTGCCAATGCCGGACAAACGCCCACTGAAACCGCCTCGAACCTGACCTGGCGACCGGAGCACGGCGTGGTGCCGGTCCGCGCGGGCGCTCCGGTACAGGGTCGGCATTTCTCCGCGCAAGTGGAGGTGACGGCATGGGTTCAGGAACAAGCGCTGCAAGTGCGTGACGCGGCAACCTGGGAAACCACCGGCGTTTTCGACGCAATCGCGACGGGCCGCTCCCGGCAAACCACCCTGCGCGCCAGCTTCGCACCGGCGGCCTGCGAGCCGGTGTTGTCGAATGCCGGCCTGGTCGATTTCGGCACCCTGCGCAAAAACGACCTGAACCCCGACAAGGGCACCCGCCTGCCACCCAAGTCCCTGACGCTGCGGGTCGGCTGCGATGCACCGACCCACTACGCCTTGGTGATGCACGACAACCGCGCAGGCTCGGCGACGGTCAACAGCGAGATTTACTTCGGACTGGCCCTCGACAACCGCAGCAACAAGATCGGCCTGTATTCGCTGAACGTCGACCCCGCCGATGCCAGCGCCGACGGATTCGGGCGCCTGTATCGAACCGACTCGACCACCAACGGCTCGGCGTGGAGTACGGCCAGCTCGAACCCGATCCCCATCGGTCAGAAAAGCTATCTGGGCTTTACCGACAGCGCCGGCAGCACCGCAGGCCCCGTCGCCATCCAGAACCTCAGCACCATTGTGACCGTCGAGGCGGTCATCGCGCCGACCTCCAGCCTGGACTTGAGCAGCGCCGTGCAGCTCGATGGCTCGGGGACGATCGAGATTATTTACCTGTAACACCCAACCCACCTTGTTGAATCGGGCGCAGTGAAGCGCCTGGTCAGTCAAGGAACAACCCGTAAAAAGGAATAACAAAAATGAAAAAGTACTTCATAGCGTTGTCGACTGTCGCACTGGTCAATGTCACACCTTATGCCCTTGCATCGTCGACGGACCTGACGATTACAGGCCTCATCACCCCCGCCGCCTGTATGCCCAGTCTGTCCAATGGCGGTGTCGTGGATAACGGCAAGTTTCCGGCCAAGGACCTCAACCCCACCAGGGGCACTGTGGTCGGGACAGAAACGCTGAAGCTGACCGTGGCGTGTGATTCACCGACCCAGTTCGCCCTGAACCCGATCGATAACAGAGCCGGCACGGCATTACTAAGCAGTTGGTTCGGCCTGGGGCTCACCGATGCCGGCGAAAAACTGGGTTGGGTTCGAGTCGATGTCAAAAATGCCCTGGCGGACGGAGTGGCGGCCCACGCGATCGATTCCGAAGACGGCGGCGAAAACTGGAAGCAAACCTGGGTGTCAAGCCCCGGCTACCTCTTGTCAGTAGCCTCCCCTGCCGATTTCAGCACGCCATTGATGGTGCAAGACCTGTCGATGGACTTCGAGGTCCAAACCAACATCGCCCGCGCCGATAGCCTGACCCTGACCAATGAAGTGGTCATGGACGGTGCCGTGACATTTGAAATGAAGTACCTGTAAGGCCCCGCGCTGAACCATTCGCAGCGTCAGGGTGAGTGGTTCGGTGCCGAAATCAATTCCCGATACCACCCGGTCCGGGATGAAAAAATCACTGTGATCAAGAAAATCAAATGAAAAAATATCTGGCAGCACTTTCCAGCGCCGCGTTGATCAGCATGGCGCCGTATGCCCTCGCTTCGTCGACGGACCTGACCGTTACTGGCCTCATCACGCCAGGTGCTTGTACACCGAGCCTGTCCAATAACGGTGGAGTCGACCTCGGCAAGATCCCGGCACATACCCTCAACCAAACCGGGAACACCTACCTCGGCAGCTATCCTCTGCAGTTGACCGTGGCCTGTGAAAATCCGCGTTTCATTGCATTTGAATCCGTCGATAACAGGGCTGGCACCGCGACAGAAGACGAAAATTTTTTTTACGGTCTGGGGCTGACGGATGAAGGTGAAAAGCTGGGCTATTTCTATACCAGTATCAATGAGGTGGTTGTGGATGGCCGTTACTCGGATTCGATCGAATCGGTTGACGGAGGGAATAGCTGGAATTACTCACCATCGATAAGACCAGGCGCCCTCCTTTCCGTCAGTTCGCAATCCGACTACACCACCCCGATTGCAGTAAAAGACCTGATCATGGATCTGCAGATCAGGCCTGCCATCACCCGGGCAGACAGCCTGACGTTGACCAACGAAGTGAAGATCGACGGCTCCGGGACACTTCAACTGACTTACCTGTAACCGCCTGGCGCTGAGCCATTCGCAGCGTCCGGGCGAGTGATTCAGTGCCGATTTCCGTTCCCGAAACACGTTGGTGCGAAGGGGACAAAAACAAATCCTGAAATAAATCGGAATACCTGAATGAAAAAATACTTTGCTGCACTCTCGGCCGCCGCGCTGCTCGGCAGCGCATCGTTTGCCGTCGCCGCATCAAGCACCGACCTGACCGTCACCGGGCTCATCACTCCGGAAGCTTGCGTTCCGAGTTTGTCTAGTGGAGGCATCATCGATGTAGGCAAAAAGTTAGCAAAAGACCTTCATCCCACCAACCACACTCGCCTTGGCATTTACCCGATCCAGCTCACTGTGGCCTGCGATGGTCCGATGACGCTGGTCGTAACGGGCGTCGATAACCGCCCTGGCACGGGTTCATCCGGAACCTGGTACGGCTTGGGGCTAACCAACGCCGGTGAACGGCTGGGCACGGTTAATGTGAAAGCTAAAACCGCAGTGGCAGACGGTGAGACCGTGCGACTGATCGAATCCGTCAATGACGGCGCGACCTGGCGCGCAGCGAACTGGCTGTATCCGTCGTATCAGCTGTCCGTCAGCTCGCCCACTGACCTCACCACTCCGATTGCCGTGAAAGACCTCGCCGCGGAGCTGGACATCTACGTCAACATCGCGCCCGCCAACGGTCTAACCTTGACGGATGATGTCCAGATCGACGGTCACGCGACGTTTGAGTTGACCTACATCTAAGCCCCTGACACTGAACCATTCGCAGTGTCAGGGCGAGTGGTTCGGTTTATTCCTCCATTCCCGGAGCTTAATTGGCAGGGAATGGAAGACAACCAATGAAAAAGAGCAATAACCCTCATGAAAAAGTATCTCGCCGCACTCACCGCAACCGCACTGATCGGCGTTGCGCCGCTTGCCCTCGCAGCATCGAGCACTGATCTGACCGTCACTGGTCTTATAACGCCGTCCGCTTGTACACCCAATCTGTCGAGCGGCGGTAAGGTGGACAATGGCAAGATTCCAATCAAAGACCTTAATCTAACCAAAGCCACTCAACTCGCGACTAAAACGCTGCAACTGTCGATTGCCTGTAATGCCCCGATGTTGTTTGCCCTGGACTCAACCGACAACAAAGCAGGTACAGGAAGCTCTGACTGGTTTGGCTTGGGGTTGACCGACGCTGGTGAAAAAATCGGCTTTGTATACCTGGCAGGCCAGAACCCCGTTGCGGACGGCGCCGATGTGCGCATGATTGAATCGGAGGACGACGGGGTAAGTTGGTCGCCTAAAACCTGGTTGAGGCACGACTCTCTGAGCGCATTCGCTGCTTCCACCGGCACCATCGAACCCATTTTTATTAAGGATTTGGCGATGGACCTGGAAGTTACTACGTTCATCGCCCGCGCTGACAGCCTGACCTTGACCGATGACGTCATTTTGGACGGTTCGGCGACCATCGAAGTGAAGTACCTATAAGCGCATGCCACTGAACCGTTCGCTGTTTCAATACAAGCGAACGGATCTGCGCCTCAACGCGCTACCTGAGTAGCTGACGCCTCATTCGATGGCTCGGCGACGCTGAAAATGCCCTATCTGTAAACGCCCGTTACCTTCAGACTTTTTCGCTGACCACCTGCACGTACAGCGAACGCCCGGCGCCGAGGCCGGCGAGGATTGCGCCAAGGCCTATCACGCCGAAGATCCAGCCCACGGCCGTCCAGCCGCCGGTCCAGTCATGCACGATTCCCACCGCGAAAGGCCCCATGGACGCCAGGGTGTAGCCGAAGCCTTGGGCCATGCTCGACAGGTTCGTCGCCACATGGGAGTCCCGCGAACGCAGCACGATCAGCGTCAACGCCAGGCTGAACGTGGCGCCCTGCCCCAGCCCCAACACAATTGCCCACCCCCACAAACCTTCGATCGGCGCGTACAGGCAACCAAACAGACCGCCAAGGGTCAGCGCCATGACGATCACGATGGCCAGCCGCTGATCCTTGCCGCGCGTGGCCAGCCACGGTGCGGCGAGAGAGCTGACCAGTTGCACGATCACTGAACCCGAGAGCACCAGACCGGCCTGGGTCGGGGTCAGGCCACGGCCGATCAGGATCGACGGCAACCAGCCGAACACGATGTAGGCCAGTGAAGATTGCAGGCCCATGTACAAGGTCACTTGCCAGGCCAGCGGATCACGCAGCAATCCGCGAACACGGTAAGCAACGTGATGCGAACCGTGTTTCTGCCCGACCTGCGGCAACCAGAAAACCGCTGCGGCCAGCGCCGGAATCACCCAGAAACCGAGGCCCAATGCCCAGCTCTTGTCGAAGTGTTCGCTCAATGGCACGGTTGCGCCCGCCGCCATGGCTGCGCCCAGGCACAGGGCCATGGTGTAGACACCGGTCATGGTCCCGGCCTGTTTCGGGAAGTCGCGTTTGACGATGCCCGGCAGCAAGACGCCGATCACGCCGATGCTGGCGCCGGCCAGAACACTGCCGGCGAACAGGCCGATCTCGCCAAAGGAGCTGCGCAGGATGATTCCGCCCGCGAGGGTCAGCAAAATGCCGAGCACCACCCGCTCGGCACCGAAACGACGCGCCAGCACCGGCGCCAAGGGTGCGAACAGGCCGAGGCAAAGTACCGGCAGCGTAGTCAGCAATCCGGCCTGGGAGGCCGACAGCCCGAGGGACTTCGATACTTCGCTGAGCATCGGCGCCATGCTCGACAACGCCGGGCGCAGGTTCAGCGCCACCAGAATCAACCCCAGCAGCAACAACCATGGTCGCCGCAGGACTGGATGAGTTTGCTGGACCTGCGCGTCGTCGGCTTCGGCATCGATCAGCAGTTCTTCCAGCTCTGCCGTGCGCTTGGTATCAGCGATATTGCTGCGATTGCTGGACATGGTTTTCTCGGTTTCAAGGTTCATTGATCAACTGCCTCGACAGGGCTTTGGCCCGCTCCGGGTCGCGTTGTTCGACGGCATCGAGCAGTTCGACATGCAGGTCGAAGACTTCCTGGCGGCGCGGGGTGATGTTCAGGCAATGGCGAAGCTGAGCGCCGACGACACTGGAGAAATAGCGATACAACTCGCTGAGTGTCGGGTTATGCGCGGCGTCCACCAGACGACGGTGGAACACCAGATCGCAGGCGATGTATGTGTCGAGATCACCGTGATAATGGCTGCCGCTGACGCCCAGTGCTTCGCGCAATGCCACCAAATCCTCATCGGTACGGCGCAATGCGGCCAGGCCAATGGCCTCGACCTCAAGGATGTGCCGGGTCTCGCGGGCCTGCTCCCGCGAACAACTGGATAACGCTTTCAGGGTGTCCAGCGGATCAACCACCGCCCGCAGATAACTGCCGTCGCCCTGGCGGATTTCAATCAATCCGGAAAATGCCAACACGCGCATGGCTTCACGCACGGTGTTGCGGCTGATGCCCAGCTCTGCCGACAGTTCGGGTTCGGTGGGCAAGCGTTGGCCGACCGTCCAGACACCTTGGGTGATGCGCAGACGTAATTGATCCAGGGCCTGATCGACCAGGGATCGTTTAACTAATGGAGAAATTTCAGACATAAGACTCGCCCTTTCATCCAATCATAGGATGAATTTTCTGACATGGTAGTCAGCATCTCCTCTTGGGGCAACCGGGTTTTCACCACCCTTTGGGAGCCGGCTTGCTGGCAATGAGGATGTATCAGTCGACGTAGATTTCAATGAGAGACCGCCATCGCCAGCAAGCCGGCTCCTACGGGATTGTGGACGGCGATAAATTGCAGGCAAAAATAAACCCGGAACTCAGTCCGGGTTTATTTCAACGCTCGAATCAGATCAATGCAGGATCTGGCTCAGGAACAGCTTGGTGCGATCATTTTGCGGGTTGTCGAAGAAGTCGTTCGGTGCCGCCTGTTCGACGATTTCACCCTTGTCCATGAAGATCACGCGGTTGGCCACGGTGCGGGCGAAGCCCATTTCGTGGGTTACGCAAAGCATGGTCATGCCGTCTTCGGCCAGGCCGATCATGGTGTCCAGAACCTCTTTCACCATCTCCGGGTCGAGTGCCGAAGTCGGTTCGTCGAACAGCATGATTTTCGGCTTCATGCACAGCGCACGGGCAATCGCCACACGCTGTTGCTGACCGCCGGACAGTTGCCCCGGGAATTTATGCGCCTGCTCCGGAATGCGTACGCGTTCCAGGTAATGCATGGCGATTTCCTCGGCCTTGCGCTTGGGCATCTTGCGTACCCACATCGGCGCCAGGGTGCAGTTCTGCAGGATGGTCAGGTGCGGGAACAGGTTGAAGTGCTGGAACACCATGCCGACTTCGCGGCGGATCGCTTCGATCTGCTTGAGGTCGTTGGTCAGTTCCACGCCATCGACCACGATGCGACCCTGCTGGTGTTCTTCCAGACGGTTCAGGCAACGGATGGTGGTGGACTTGCCGGAACCCGACGGGCCGCAGAGGACGATACGCTCGCCCTGCTTGACGTTGAGGTTGATGTCTTTCAGTACGTGAAACTGGCCGTACCACTTGTTCACGCCCTGCATCTGAATAATGCCTTCAGGGCTCACAGGCTGTTTGATCGCTTCGCTCATCACTTAACTCCTAACGCTTGTGGCCTGTGTCGAGCTTACGTTCCAAATGCATGGAGTAGCGCGACATACCAAAACAGAAAATCCAGAACACCAGGGCCGCAAACACATAGCCTTCAGTGGCCATGCCCAGCCATTTCGGGTCGGCGGCGGCTTGCTTGACGCTGTTGAGCAAGTCGAACAGGCCGATGATGATCACCAGGCTGGTGTCCTTGAACAGGGCAATGAAGGTGTTGACGATGCCGGGGATCACCATCTTCAGGGCTTGCGGCAGAATCACCAGGCCCATGCTGCGCCAGTAACCGAGGCCCATCGCCGCAGCCGCTTCGTACTGACCTTTAGGGATCGCTTGCAGGCCACCGCGCACCACTTCCGCCACGTAGGCCGACTGGAACAGGATCACGCCGATCAGCGCCCGCAGCAGTTTGTCGAAGTTCATGCCTTCAGGCAGGAACAGCGGCAGCATCACCGAGGACATGAAAAGCACCGTGATCAACGGCACACCGCGCCAGAATTCGATGAAGGTCACGCAGACCACACGAATCGCTGGCATGTTCGAACGACGGCCCAGCGCCAGGACAATCCCCAGCGGCAAGGCACCGGCAATGCCGACAGTGGCGATCACCAGGGTCAGCATCAGGCCGCCCCATTGGCTGGTCGCCACTTGGGTAAGGCCGAAAACGCCGCCATGCAGCAGGCACCAGGCAATGATCGGGTACAGCACCAGGAAGCTCAGGCCATACACCGCTTTACGGTGGAAGCGCGAGATGAACAACGGTGCCACGCCGATGACCGCCAGCCACACGGTCAGGTCTACGCGCCAGCGCAGTTCCGGCGGATAGTAGCCGTACATGAACTGGCCGATGCGCTGCTGGATGAACACCCAGCAGGCGCCCTCCTTGGTGCAGTCGGCGCGAGTGGTGCCGACCCAGTTGGCGTCGATGATCGCCCACTGCAAAATCGGCGGCACCACAAGATAGATCAGGTAGAACGCGAACAGGGTCAGCAGGGTGTTGAGCCAGCTGGAGAACATGTTCGCGCGCATCCACGCCACCACGCCGATGCTACTGCTCGGTGGTGGCATGTCGGGTTTGAAAGTATGAATACTCATGCGCTTTTCCTTACCGCTCGATCAGCGCAATGCGCTTGTTGTACCAGTTCATCAGCAAGGAAATGCTGATACTGATCGCCAGGTACACGCTCATGGTGATCGCAATCACCTCGATCGCCTGCCCGGTCTGGTTCAGCACCGTACCGGCAAACAACGAAACCATTTCCGGATAACCGATACCGGCCGCCAGCGAGGAGTTCTTCGCCAGGTTCAGGTATTGGCTGGTCAGCGGTGGAATGATCACGCGCAGGGCTTGCGGGATGATCACCTTGCGCAGGGTCGGACCGTTGCGCAGGCCAAGCGAATGCGCCGCTTCGGTCTGGCCGTGGCTGACCGACTTGATGCCCGAGCGCACGATCTCGGCGATGAACGCCGCGGTGTAAACCGTCAGGGCCAGGGTCAAGGCCAGCAGTTCCGGGATCAGCACCCAGCCGCCGACGAAGTTGAAGCCCTTGAGCTCCGGCATTTCCCAGTGCACCGGTGCGCCGAAAATCAGCGCGCACAGCGTCGGGATTACCAGGAACAACGCCAGGCCGACCCAGAACTTGTGGAACGGCACGCCGGTGGCTTCGAAGCGCTTGTTGGCCCAGCGGCACATCAGCACGATGGCAACGATGGCCACCACGACGCTGATCGCAAACGCCCAGAAACCGTCGGCCATCAGTGCGGCCGGCATGTTCAGGCCACGGCTGCTGACGAAGAAGGTGTCGCCGAAGTTGTGGCTGTTGCGCGGCCCCGGCATGGTCAGGAATACCGCGAAGTACCAGAACAGGATCTGCAGCAGCGGCGGAATGTTACGGAAGACTTCCACATATACCGTCGCCACTTTGGCGATGATCCAGTTCTTCGACAGCCGTGCCACACCGACGATGAAGCCGAGGATGGTGGCCAGAATCACGCCGATGAAGGTGACCAGCAAGGTGTTGAGCAGACCGATGACAAACACCCGGGCATAGCTGTCCGCTTCGGTGTAGTCGATCAGGTGCTGAGCGATGCCGAAACCGGCACTGCGCTCAAGAAAGTCGAAACCGGAGGTAATGCCCCGGTGCTGAAGGTTGGTTTGCGTGTTGTCGAACAGAAACCAGCCTAACGAGACCACACCGACAATGGTGATGATCTGGAATACCCACGCACGCACTCGTGGATCGCTGAGGCTGAGCCTCTGCTTTGGTGCGCCGATTGAATTTTGCATGAAGTGCCCCGGAAATAATGGAACAGAACATCACCCGGTGGTTGGCCCACCGGGTGATAGAACCATCAGCGCACTGGTGGTGCGTATTGAATGCCGCCAGCGTTCCACAAGGCGTTCAGCCCGCGGTCGATTTCCAGCGGAGTGTTCTTGCCGAGGTTTTTCTCGAACACTTCACCGTAGTTGCCGACTTGCTTGACGATCTGTACGACCCAGTCTTTCTTCACTTTCAGGTCTTTGCCGTATTCACCGTCGGTACCCAGCAGACGGGCTACGTCCGGGTTCTTGGTGCCTTTGGCTTCAGCTTCGACGTTCTTCGAAGTGATACCGGCTTCTTCAGCGTTGAGCATGGCGTAGCCAGTCCAGCGCACGATGGCCAGCCACTCGTCGTCGCCGTTACGCACGACCGGGCCCAGAGGCTCTTTGGAAATGGTTTCTGGCAGAACCACGTAGTCTTTCGGCGAGGCCAGCTTGCTGCGCTGGGCGAACAGCTGGGACTTGTCGGAAGTCAGTACGTCGCAACGACCGGATTCCAGCGACTTGGCGCTCTCGTCGGAGGTGTCGAAAGTGATCGGGGTGTATTTCAGACCGTTGCCACGGAAGTAGTCGGAAACGTTCAGTTCGGTAGTGGTACCGGCCTGGATGCAGATGGTTGCACCGTCCAGTTCCTTGGCACTCTTAACGCCCAGCTTGTTGTTAACCAGGAAGCCGATGCCGTCGTAGTAAGTGATGAAGCCCGGGAATTTCAGACCCATGCCCGCGTCACGGGAGCTGGTCATGGTGGTGTTGCGCGACAGGATGTCGATTTCGCCCGATTGCAGCGCGGTGAAGCGCTCCTTGGCGTTCAACTGGCTGAACTTGACCTTGGTTGCGTCGCCGAAGACGGCAGCCGCTACAGCACGGCAGTAGTCAGCATCGATACCCACGATCTTGCCGGTGGAGTCTGGCACCGAGAAACCCGGCAGACCGTCACTCACACCGCACTGTACGAAACCTTTTTTCTGCACTGCATCCAGGGTCGCGCCCGCCTGAGCGAACCCACTGACGCCAAGCACTGCGGCTGCAGTCACGACGGCCAGGGTGGATTTCAACATCTTCATTCAAACCTCCAGTTTTGCTCTTGTTGTGTCGGAGCGTGAGTCCAGTCGCACCCTTTTGAGGCGTTGTTGACCCGTGTTGGCTTTTTTTAGGGTCAACCGACGTAGGACCGTAGCTATGAGTCTAGTAGGAGAAAATCCACAGAAAGGACAACTCACTTCTCACCAATCGGCCGAACGGGCTGTAGCCCTTTCACGTTCGCGAAGCCCGTAGCGGCCTTTGGCGAACATCCATCACCGGATTTTTTGCTATCCCGCCTCCAGCAGTACACTGATAGTGTTACCGCCAGTCGCGAGATGGGTTGCACCGCTTCCCCATAGCAAAGCCCGTACCACACCTGCCGCTAAAGCGGTTAAGCGACAGGTCAATAGCAAAACTTGTAACCTTGCGACATCTTCGTAACTGATCAACCAGACACGCCCTCAGACCTCGCACTCAATGAGAGCGCACGCACAAAATTGGAGCAGCCATGACCGAGCCCTTGATTCTTCAGCCCGTAAAGACCGCAGACGCCTGCGTGATCTGGCTGCACGGCCTGGGCGCCGACCGCTATGACTTCCTCCCGGTGGCTGAAGCCCTGCAGGAAAGTCTGTTGAGCACCCGCTTCGTTCTACCCCAGGCACCGACTTGCGCCGTGACCATCAACGGTGGTTACGAAATGCCGAGCTGGTACGACATATTGGCCATGACCCCAGCACGCGCGATCAATCGCGAGCAGCTGGAAGACTCGGCGGACAGGGTCATTAAATTGATCGAACAGGAGCGCGCCAGCGGAATAGACGCCTCGCGGATTTTTCTCGCCGGTTTTTCCCAGGGCGGCGCCGTGGTTCTACACACCGCGTTTCTGAAATGGCAGGGACCGCTGGGTGGCGTACTTGCCCTCTCTACTTATGCACCGACCTTCAGCGACGAGCTGCAATTGTCTGCCAGTCAGCAGCGTATTCCGGTGTTGTCGATGCATGGTCAGTACGATGACGTGGTGCAGAACTCGATGGGACGTAGCGCCTACGAGCATTTGAAGCAGCGTGGTGTCACCGTGACATGGCAGGAATACCCAATGGGCCACGAAGTGTTACCCGAAGAGATTCGCGACATCGGTGACTGGCTCGGCGAACGTTTGCTGTAACCGTTTTCCGGGTCTTTTTTGTTTAAAAACGCCCTTTGATCCATCCCACTACGCCGCGCCCGATTCTTGCATTACACTGGCCGGCGTACATTCCTTAACCAATTGATGAGATGACCGTGCTCAAAGCACTCAAGAAAATGTTCGGTAAAAGCGAGACTGAGCAACTCGCGCCAGTCCCCAGCGCTCCGTCTCACTCCCCCAGCCACCGCACCGACGGTCATCAGTCTGGTCGGACCGCCCCCGTAGCGGCACCGAAACACGAACCCCAGAGCGCACCGGCCGCCGAGCCTGCGGTGTCATCCGCCGCCGAGCAACCGCGCAGCGAAACGCCGAAACCGGCCAAACCGCGCCGCGAACCGAAGCCAAAAGCCCCGGTCATTCCCTGGAAACTCGAAGACTTCGTCGTCGAACCCCAGGAAGGCAAAACCCGCTTCCACGATTTCAAACTCGCCCCCGAACTGATGCACGCCATCCAGGACCTGGGCTTCCCGTATTGCACGCCGATCCAGGCGCAAGTGCTGGGCTTTACCCTCGCCGGCAAAGACGCCATCGGCCGTGCCCAGACCGGCACCGGCAAAACCGCCGCGTTCCTGATTTCGATCATCACCCAACTGCTGCAAACCCCGCCGCCGAAAGAGCGCTACATGGGTGAGCCGCGGGCGCTGATCATTGCCCCGACGCGCGAACTGGTGGTGCAAATCGCCAAGGACGCGGCGGACCTGACCAAATACACCGGCCTCAACGTCATGACTTTCGTGGGCGGCATGGACTTCGACAAGCAACTCAAGCACCTCGAAGCCCGTCACTGCGACATCCTCGTGGCTACGCCGGGCCGCTTGCTGGACTTCAACCAGCGCGGCGACGTGCATCTGGACATGGTCGAAGTCATGGTGCTAGACGAAGCCGACCGCATGCTCGACATGGGTTTCATCCCGCAAGTGCGCTCCATCATTCGCCAGACTCCACCGAAGAACGAGCGCCAGACGCTGCTGTTCTCCGCGACCTTCACCGAAGACGTGATGAACCTGGCCAAGCAGTGGACCACCGACCCTGCCATCGTCGAAATCGAAGTCACCAACGTGGCCAGCGAAAACGTCGAGCAGCACATCTACGCGGTGGCCGGTGCCGACAAGTACAAACTGCTCTACAACCTGGTCACCGATAACGGCTGGGAGCGCGTGATCGTTTTCGCCAACCGCAAGGACGAAGTGCGGCGCATCGAAGAACGCCTGGTGCGCGATGGCGTCAACGCCGCGCAGTTGTCCGGTGATGTGCCGCAACACAAGCGCATCAAGACCCTGGAAGGTTTCCGCGAAGGCAAGATCCGCGTGCTGGTTGCCACCGACGTGGCCGGGCGCGGCATCCACATCGACGGTATCAGCCACGTGATCAACTTCACCCTGCCGGAAGTCCCGGACGACTACGTGCACCGTATCGGTCGTACCGGTCGCGCCGGCGCCGATGGTGTGTCCATCAGTTTCGCCGGTGAAGACGACTCGTACCAGTTGCCGTCCATCGAAGAAAAGCTGGGTCGCAAGATCAGCTGCGAAACACCACCGACGCATCTGCTGCGTGCGGTTGAGCGCAAGCGTCCGTAACGGACGACAGATAGAAAAAGGCGCAGCCGGAAACGGACTGCGCTTTTTTTTCGTCTGGATATTGTTCGAGACAACTAAAAGTCCATAATAGACAAATAAGTTTAGTTTTCGCTTCCGGAGCCGAACATGTCCAGCACCCCTTACGTGATCTCCCAACCTCAAGCCCGCGAGTTGCTGGCGCAGGTGGATGTGCCGCAGATCCTGCGCAAACTGTTCCGCGACCTGGCCGCCGGGCAAGCGGTGCAACCGGCGCAGCAACTGGTGGAGTTTCCACAGGGTGCCGGCGACTTCATCAACTACTTGGGCGTGCTGGCTGAAGACGGGGTCTACGGGGTCAAGACTTCGCCGTACATCGTGCGCGAACAAGGGCCGCTGGTGACCGCGTGGACCTTGCTGATGTCGATGCAAACCGGCCAGCCGCTGCTGCTGTGCGATGCCGGTGAACTGACCACGGCGCGCACGGCGGCGACCACCGCAGTGGCCATCGATGCCCTCGCGCCGTTGAATGCAACGCGCCTGGCGATCATCGGCAGCGGCAAAGTGGCCCAGGCGCACGTGCATTACGTGAAGAACCTGCGCGAGTGGCAGAGCATCAGCCTGTACTCGCCGAGCCTGAGCACGAGTAGCCCTGATGAATTGGACCAACTGCGAAACCTCGACCCGCGCCTGACTATTGCCGACAGTCGCGAAGCGGCCTTGCAAGACGCCGACGTGATCATGCTCTGCACTTCGTCCGCCGGCCCGGTGATCGATCCGTCAAACCTGAGCAAACCGGCGCTGATCACCTCCATCAGCACCAACGCGCCACGCGCCCACGAAGTGCCGCCGCAGAGCCTCAACGACATGCAGGTGTTCTGTGACTATCGTCTGACCACCCCGGGCTCGGCGGGAGAAATGCTGATTGCCGCCGAGCAGCATGGCTGGGATAACAAGGCGATTGTCGGCGACCTGCCCGACCTGCTCAGTGAGAAAGTGCAACGTCCCGGCTACGATCGTCACGTGTTCTTCCGCTCGATCGGCCTGGGCCTGGAAGACATTGCGCTGGCCAATGCCATCTACCAACTTCAGCGCTAACCCCCCTGTAGGAGCCGGCTTGCTGGCGATCGCATCACCACGGTTTTCCCGACAAACCGCGGCGCCTGCATCGCCAGCAAGCCGGCTCCTACAGTGTCTACGCATTTCAGGAGACGTTCATGAGCCAGGCAGATTTCATCATCATCGGCGGCGGTATCGCCGGCGCTTCCACCGGTTTCTGGCTGTCGCAGCACGGGCGTGTGATCGTGCTCGAACGCGAATCCCATCCGGCCTATCACTCCACCGGACGCTCGGCGGCCCTGTTCACCGCCGCCTACGGCACTCCGCAAGTCCGCGCCCTGACCCAAGCCAGCCGCGACTTTTTCGACGCGCCACCCAGCGGTTTCTGCGAACACCCGCTGCTGACCCCGCGCGGCGAAATGACCGTGGACTTCAGCGGTGATCCGACTGAACTGAACAACCAATACCTCAGCGCAAAAGCCACGGTGCCGGAGATGCAATTGCTCAGCGCCGACGAGGCCTGCGCCCGGGTGCCGATCCTGCGCCGGGAAAAAGTCCACGGTGCGATCTACGACCCGACCGCCAGCGACATCGACACCGACGCACTGCATCAAGGCTACCTGCGCGGTATCCGCCGCAATAAAAGCGAAGTCCATACCGATTGCGAAGTGCTGAGCCTCAGCCGTGACGCCGAAGGTGTATGGCGCGTGCAGACCAACACAGGGACCTTCAGCGCCCCGATCATCATCAACGCCGCCGGCGCCTGGGCGGACAAGATCGGTGAGCTGGCCGGCGCCCAACCGCTCGGCTTGCAACCCAAGCGTCGCGCGGCGTTCATCTTCGCCGGCCCCGAAGGCGTGGACATTCACGATTGGCCGATGCTGGTCAGCCTCGACGAATCCTTCTACATGAAACCCGACGCCGGGATGTTCCTCGGCTCGCCGGCCAACGCCGACCCGGTGGAGCCCCACGACGTGCAGCCCGAAGAGCTGGACATCGCCATGGGCATTTACCAGATCGAAGAAGCCACGACCCTGACCATTCGCCGCCCGACCCGCACCTGGGCCGGCCTGCGCAGTTTCGTCAGCGACGGCGACTTGCTGTCCGGTTTCGATCCACAGGTGCCAGGGCTGTTCTGGGTCGCGGCACAAGGCGGCTACGGCATTCAGACCTCGCCGGCCATGGGTCAGGCCAGCGCGGCGCTGGTACGCGGTGAAGCCCTGCCCGAACAACTCACCCGCTTTGGCCTGAGCGCCAACATGCTCTCCCCTGCCCGCCTGGGCTGAGCCTCGTCCTCAGGTGACGCGCCGACACGATTGCGGCACACTTTCAGGGCCCCGTTTTCGGGGCGCTGATGCTGCCCGACGTTCTATTTTATAAAGAGCCCCAACGCATGAACGCCCCCGAAATAGATCCGACCCTGAGCGACACATCCCTGGATAACTTCCGGGCAATCGCCGATGCCATCGCCACGTTGTTCTTTCCTCACGCCGAGGTGGTGCTGCACGACTTGCGCACGCAAAAGGTCGATTACATCGCCAACAACCTGTCGAAACGGGAAATCGGCGATGACTCGGCGTTGGAGGACATGCTCAGCGACGACGTCAGCGATAGAAACATCGGGCCGTATGAAAAGCTCAACTGGGATGGTCAGAAGATTCGCAGCCTGAGCACTGTGCTACGGGACAACGAAGATCATCCGCTGGCGGTGTTGTGTATCAATCTGAATATTTCGCTGTTCGAGAATGCCAAAGCGGCGCTGGATTTGTTTCTGTCACCCAGCAAGCTGATTCCGCAACCGGACTCGTTGTTTCGCGATGACTGGCAGGAGCGAATCAACACCTTCCTGCACAACTGGCTGCGCGAACGGCAGCTGAGCCTGAACACGCTGACTCGCGATCACAAACGGGAGTTGGTATTGGCGCTGCACGCCGAAGGCGCGTTCAAGGGCAAAAGCGCATCGAACTATGTGGCCAATGTGCTGAACATGGGACGGGCGACGGTTTACAAGCATTTGAAAGAATTGAAGGGCTGAAGATCAAAAGACCGCAGCCTGCGGCAGCCCCTACAAAGAACGCGATCCCCTGTAGGAGCTGACGAGTGAAACGAGGCTGCGATCTTTACCGATCAATCGCCATAGATATCCGACTTGAAATACTTGTCCGAGATCTTCTGATATTCACCATTGGCGCGAATACTGTCGATGGCCGTGTTCAACTGGCTGACCAGTTCGGCATTACCCTTACGCACTGCAATCCCCGCACCCTCGCCCACGTATTTCGGATCCTTCAACTCCGGCCCGACAAACGCATAGCCTTTGCCGCGCGGCATCGACAGGAAGTCATTGAGCGGAATGGTGTCGGCAAAAATCGCATCGAGACGACCGGACGCCAGGTCCATGTAGATCTCTTCGTTATTGCTGTAGCGCTTGACGTTAACGCCCTTGGGTTCGAACACCTCGGTGGCATAACGGTCGGTGGTGGTCGCACGCTGCACGCCGATCGTCTTGCCCTTGAGGCTGGCGTACTGGTCATCCACCACTGCGCCTTCCTTCATCACCAGACGCGAGGAAGTGAAGTAGTACTTGTGGGTGAAATCCACCGATTTCTTGCGGTCTTCGTTGATGGTCATGGACGACAGCGCCATGTCGATTTTCTTCACCTTCAGGGAAGGAATCAGACCGTCGAACTCACCTTCGACCCACACACACTTGACCTTCATCTGCTCGCACAGGGCATTGCCGATGTCGTAGTCGAAACCGACGATTTCGCCTTTATCGGTTTTCGAGGCGAACGGCGGGTAAGCCGCTTCGATACCGATGCGCAGGGTTTTCTCGGCGGCAAACAGGCTACTGCACGCCAACAGGCTCAGGGCCAGACCGGTGATGAGGGGAAACTTCTTCATGTTCGTTCTCTCGCGGGTTGTTGTTGGTTTGGCAAGACAGAAGAAAGAGCTGAAACAGGGGAAAGCCTTTTTTTGTACTTATAATTCCATACTGGACTTTTACGTATAAATCGTCAATCAGGCAAATGCTGCCCGTGTCGGCCGATGGTCGGGTGGTGAATCAAGAGGTTCTTGGGTGAAGCGGATGGCCTCTTCGCGGGCAAGCCCGCTCCCACAGTAGATCTGGCTGAACACAAATTTTGTGTACGACACAGCCCCTGTGGGAGTGGGCTTGCCCGCGATGACTGACTGGAGAACGCAACAGGAACTACTGCTTCCAGCGATCCGCCGCCGCATGATCACTGTCACGCCCTTCAACCCAACGTGGGCCGTCGCTGGTGTTTTCTTTCTTCCAGAACGGCGCGCGGGTTTTCAGGTAATCCATGACAAAGGCGCAGGCGTCGAACGCCGCCTGGCGATGGGCGCTGGCGGCGCCGACGAAGACGATCGGTTCACCCGGTTCCAGGGCGCCAATGCGATGCAGCACTTGCAGCTTGAGCAACGGCCAGCGCTGCTCAGCCTCGGTGGCGATCTTGCCAAGGGCTTTTTCGGTCATGCCCGGATAGTGCTCGAGGAACATCCCGGCCACATCAAGCCCGTCATTGAAGTCACGCACGTAGCCGACAAAACTCACCACCGCGCCGACGCCGACATTGGCGGCGTGCATGGCATTGACTTCAGCCCCTGGATCGAACGCTGTGGCTTGCACGCGGATGGCCATCGATCAGCCCCCGGTCACGGTCGGAAAGAACGCCACTTCGTCGCCATCGCTGACCGGCTCGTCGAGCTGGCAGAGGTCTTCGTTGCGGGCGCACATCAGGTTCTGCTCGGCCAGGACATCGGCGCCGTCACGCAGAGCCAGCAGCGCACGCACGTCGTCGACGGTGGCGAAGCTGCCTTCGACCTTCACCGAATCCACACCCAATGCTTCGCGATAGCGGGCGAAAAACTTCACTGTGATGTTCATGGTTGATCCGCCTGGAAATGACCGCTCTTGCCGCCAACCTTTTCCAGCAGGCGCACGCTTTCAATGGTCATGCCGCGATCAACCGCTTTGCACATGTCGTAGATGGTCAGTGCCGCGACACTGGCGGCGGTCAGGGCTTCCATCTCGACGCCGGTCTGCCCGGATAGCTTGCAGCGCGCCACGATACGCACGCTGTCATCGCCTTCGGCACTCAGTTCGACTTTCACACCGGTCAGCATCAGCGGATGGCAGAGAGGAATCAGGTCGCTGGTTTTCTTCGCCGCCTGAATGCCGGCGATGCGCGCCACGGCGAATACATCACCCTTGGGGTGACCGCCGCTGACGATCATTTGCAGGGTTTCAGGCATCATGCGCACCAGCGCTTGAGCCGTCGCCTCACGGAACGTCACGGCTTTTTCAGTGACGTCGACCATGTTGGCGCGACCTTGGGAATCGAGATGAGTCAGCACGGGATTACTCCTGATCAGGAGCGTCGATTGTAAACCTGCGGGTCAATTTTCCGCACGCACGAATATTGCCGTCCCCCTGTAATTGTGTCGGGCATAAAAAACCGGGCGGCTTTGGGCCGCCCGGTTCTGGTGTGAAAGATTACAAATGCGATTCGGCGTATTCGGCCAGAATCGAACGTGGCACCCCTTGCAGCGTAATGTGCACGCCGTTCGGGAAATCCTTGAAGCGTTCAGTGAGGTACGTCAGCCCGGAACTGGTCGCGGACAGGTATGGGGTGTCGATCTGTGCCAGGTTACCCAGGCACACCACTTTGGAACCGGCGCCGGCACGGGTGATGATGGTTTTCATCTGGTGCGGCGTGAGGTTCTGACATTCGTCGATCAGGATCAAACTCTGCTGGAAGCTGCGGCCCCGGATGTAGTTGAGGGATTTGAACTGCAACGGCACTTTGCTGAGGATGTAGTCGACGCTGCCATGGGTACTTTCGTCATCCATGTGCAAGGCTTCGAGGTTGTCGGTGATGGCGCCGAGCCAAGGCTCCATTTTTTCCGCTTCGGTACCGGGCAGGAAGCCGATCTCCTGGTCAAGACCCTGCACGCTACGGGTGGCAATGATGCGGCGATAACGTTTGCTGACCATGGTCTGCTCAATCGCAGCCGCCAGCGCCAGGATGGTTTTACCAGAGCCGGCGGCACCGGACAGGTTGACCAGATGGATGTCCGGATCGAGCAAAGCGTACAGCGCCAGGCTCTGATAGATGTCACGCGGTTTCAGGCCCCAGGCTTCCTGGTGCAGCAGAGGTTCCTGGTGCAGATCCAGAATCAGCAACTTGTCTTCGTCGATCTCCTTGATCCAGCCGACAAACCCCTGTTCATCAATGATGAACTCATTGATATGCACCGCCGGCAGGTTGTCGATCAGTTGCACCTGATGCCAGGTGCGGCCGTGGTCCTGACGGGTTTCGACCTTGCTCACGCGGTCCCAGAAGGAGCCAGTCATGTTGTGGTACCCGTTGGGTAGCAGCGACACGTCGTCGACCAGTTGGTCAGTGCTGTAGTCCTCGGCCGCGATCCCACAAGCTCGGGCCTTGAGGCGCATGTTGATGTCTTTGGTGACCAGCACCACAGGCAATTTCGGATCGCGCGCGTGCAAGTCGATCAACTGGTTGATGATGATGTTGTCGTTCAGGTGCTCGGGCAGAATGATGTTCGGCTCGGCACGCTTGCTCATCAGAATTGACAGCAAGCCCTTCGGTCCACTCTTGCCCCGCTGGATCGGCACGCCCTGTTCAACGTCCTCGGGAGAGGCATCGCCCAGAGTCTTGTCGATCAGCCGGATGGCCTGACGGCATTCGGCAGCAACGCTGTGATGCCCGCTTTTGAGCTTGTCTAGCTCTTCCAGCACGGTCATCGGGATCGCGACGTGGTGTTCTTCGAAGTTAAGCAGCGCGTTTGGATCGTGAATCAATACGTTGGTATCGAGTACATAAAGGATTGGCTGGTTGGAAGAAGAGCTACGTCCGTGATCATCCATACTCGGTCACCTTTGTGGGAGCCATTCGACGCAATACCTTGACGGTGCTGCGCCTCGAAGTGACTGCCGAATCTCACCTGCGGGGACTCAAGTGAACTGCATACAAAGCTGGGTCTTGGAAGACGCCACCTGTGTTGCAGGTTTCGGCGGTCTGTCTTCGTAATACTCCAAAACACATGACAGAAAAAAGCACTTTGACGTTTTTTTGAAGTTTATTTTTCAGAATGACCAATAGCACTTGGCGGACTGCCATCACCCGTTTACAGTCGGAAGTCCGCCTGTATCGAAATACCTCCAAAAATCGCCCCCCGCCCAATGTTTATGGGCTTTGCGTGTTTTCAGAAAAAGCCGTCAGGCCTTTCATTGGAACCCGCTCTGACAGTCCTCCCAGCCGATCCCGCTTTGCGCCGTTTGTGTAATCAACCAGGGCAATGCCGTTTTTACCCCATCCTGTTTCACATTGAAGTTGATCACGCCATGGCGCCACAGCAGCATCAGGGTCAGCACCCGTTGCGCGCTCTGGTTGGCTTTCAGCTTGCCGGCACCGTCCTGGGCATCGATGTCCCACAGCGCCACCTGCAAGCCCTGGGACTTGAAGAAGCCTTCGGCGTCGGACCGGCGCTGGCCATCAGGCGGACGGAACAGCGGCACATAGTTTTCCGGCAGTTTGCTTTTCACCAACTCGGCGCTGCGTCGTACCGAATCCTGCCAATCCTGCCAGTGACTGTGGGATCGAAACTCCCAGCCCTGCATGCCGACACACTGCGTTGAGTAGGTCGATTGCAGGCTGACCACCGACCGCTCGACCAATCGCGCCTGGATGTCCTTGCCAAGGACGAAGAACGTGCCGCTCATGTTGGACTTGCGCAGGTAGTCCGTGACCCAGGTCGTGTTGTCCGGTACGGCATTCGCGGCACTGTCGAACGTTAACAAAAACAGCCGGTCATGCATCCCGTCGCCGCTGCGCTCATAGTCGCCAAAATGATCGACTTCACTGCTGGTCTGCGGGAACAGCGCAGCCTTGCGTAATTGCTCGTCCAGGTACTGGGTGTGAAACACCCTGCTCGGCTCGGCCCACTTTATGTAGTAGCTGTCCTCGCTGATCTGAAACTTGGTGGCTTGTTCGCGCAGGGTCGGCATGTCTTCGACCAGAAAACAGAACGAGGCGTCCTGATCGCAGCTTTGCTGAGCGAAGTTGTAGTTGCTCAGCAGGCGTTGCCACAGGCGCTGGCGAACACGGTTGATCGATTCCATGTTGATGCTGCGCAAGCTCAAACGCTGCGCCAGCGCCGGTTCGTCCAAGGCTTCGCTGGCCAGCAGCACGTGGGCGAACATGAGAATTTCGGCGCGCGAGGCGACGTCGAACAGCGTCGGGTTGTTGAGCTGTTCAGGCCAGGTGCTGCGATCAAGCGTCGCTACATCCCCGGGAGCCGCCATGGCGCCGAAGCTCAGGAGCCAGGCCGATATTAGAAAAGCAATGCGCAATGGGATGTCTCCATAACAAAACCCGCGCGGCACTATATCCGATCCGCACTCAACTCCCGCAGCCCCAGCGACCTCATTGTGGCGAGGGAGCTTGCTCCCGCTGGGCTGCGAAGCAGACCCAAACCAGCGAATTCATTCCTTCAGGAAAACCGGCGCACCCATCTTGCGACCGCTTCGCGCTCGAGCGGGAGCAAGCTCCGTCGCCACAAAAGCCCATTCAGGCACACCACCGATCACCTATTACCCCGATAGCTGGAGTCAACGATGACAACCCCCTAGAATCGCCCCCACGATTAAAGGAGACGACTTCATGCTGATGGTGATTTCACCCGCCAAGACCCTCGATTACGAAACACCGCCGGCGACCCAGCGCTTCACCCAGCCGCAATACCTCGACCATTCCCAGGAACTGATCCTGCAGTTGCGCGACCTCACGCCGGCGCAGATCAGCGAGTTGATGCACGTCTCCGACAAGATCGGCGGGCTCAACGCCGCGCGTTTCGGCAGCTGGACCCCGGCGTTTACGCCAGAGAATGCCAAGCAAGCGTTGCTGGCATTCAAGGGCGACGTGTACACCGGCCTGAACGCGCAAACTTTCAGCGAAGCCGATTTCGATTACGCCCAGCAACATTTGCGCATGCTCTCCGGCCTGTACGGCCTGCTGCGGCCGCTGGACTTGATGCAGCCGTATCGACTGGAAATGGGCACCAAACTGGCCAACACCCGTGGCAAGGACTTGTATGCCTTCTGGGGCACGCGGATCAGCGAATGGCTGAACGAAGCCCTGGCCGATCAAGGCGATGACGTACTGCTGAACCTGGCTTCCAACGAGTACTTCTCGGCGGTCAAGCGCAATGCCCTGAACGCACGCATCATCAATACCGAGTTCAAGGACCTGAAGAACGGTCAGTACAAGATCATCAGTTTCTACGCGAAAAAAGCCCGCGGCTTGATGAGTCGCTTCGTCATTGAGGAGCGCATCAACGACCCGGCAGCCCTCAAGCAGTTCGACGTCCAAGGCTATCGCTACAGCGCCGAGCAGTCGAAACCGGACAATCTGGTGTTCCTGCGCGATCACGCACCAGAGTGATGCACCCGGTCGGCGCACGACCTCAAACACTGTCGTGCGCCACCCATTGATTGCCCCTTCTTCTCCCGCCTTTTTCGCCATTTTTATGGCGCCAAAAACCCATCAGTCATTTTTCTAACTTTAGTTTCACTCGACTTCGATCTTTTTTTTCAGTAGTGGCACTGAAAATTTTTATCGGTAGTGGCAAAAAACTATCCCCTCCAATAATCCGCCTATATATAAAGGGCGAAACGGTAAGTGCTATCAATTTGAGAGCAGTGCCATCTTTCTCAATATTTCAAGAAATTTCAGATTTCATGATGAGCGGATCGGAACTATGTCCGAATGCACCGCTCATACCACCGGTAACGATTCTCACAGAGCTTGTAGGAGAAGACTTACGCAGAACAGAGATTCGTATAGCAAAGTTGTCACATTAACTTTGATTGAATAATCCCTGATTTGGACAACACAGAATGGACAGGAGATAACGCTCGATGACTATCCCCTACAAGGCCATGGCAGCGCCCCTATAAACGTGCTCACCTGAGCACCCAACCGCTTGATTTACAGGCCTTTGGCCTGGCATTGAGCGCGCAAGACCATTGCACAAGCATCTTCAGAGCAGAGGATCGGCTGCATAACAGGGCAAGTCATAATAATAAGGCTTAGTTGCGCACACCTTGAGTGCACTTATTTAGACACTCGTAACTTATATGCCAGCACACGGCATTGTTGCGCCTGTATGCAGCACTTGCGAGTGCACTATAAACGCTGAACACCATTAACTCCGGCCATCTAATTGGCTTGATCTATACAGAGGTAATTGCGATGCGCATCAGCATATTTGGTTTGGGTTACGTTGGCGCAGTATGTGCCGGCTGCCTGTCTGCACGGGGCCATGACGTCGTTGGCGTCGATGTTGCCAAAGACAAGATCGATATGATCAACGCCGGCAAATCGCCGATCGTTGAACCGGGCCTGGGCGAACTTCTGGCGCAAGGTATCCAGACTGGCCGTCTGCGCGGCACCACCAACTTCGCCGAGGCGATTCGCGACACCGACCTGTCGATGATCTGCGTCGGTACGCCGAGCAAGAAGAACGGCGACCTGGAACTGAACTACATCGAGGCCGTGTGCCGCGAAATCGGTTTTGTCCTGCGTGACAAATCCACCCGCCACACCATCGTGGTGCGCAGCACCGTGCTGCCGGGCACCGTCGCCAACGTGGTCATCCCGATTCTCGAAGACTGCTCCGGCAAGAAGGCCGGTGTCGATTTCGGCGTTGCCGTAAACCCTGAGTTCCTGCGCGAAAGCACCGCCATCGCCGACTACGACCTGCCGCCGATGACCGTCATCGGTGAGTTCGACAAGGCTTCGGGCGACGTACTGCAATCGCTGTACGAAGAACTCGACGCGCCGATCATCCGCAAGGACATCGCCGTCGCCGAGATGATCAAGTACACCTGCAACGTGTGGCACGCCACCAAGGTGACCTTCGCCAACGAAATCGGCAACATCGCCAAGGCTGTCGGCGTCGACGGTCGTGAAGTGATGGACGTGGTTTGCCAGGACAAGACCCTGAACCTGTCCCAGTACTACATGCGCCCAGGCTTCGCTTTCGGTGGTTCCTGCCTGCCGAAGGACGTGCGTGCCCTGACCTACCGCGCCGGTTCCCTGGACGTGGAAGCGCCGCTGCTCAACTCGCTGATGCGCAGCAACGAGTCCCAGGTGCAGAACGCCTTCGACATCGTCGAAAGCCACGACAAACGCAAAGTCGCCCTGCTCGGCCTGAGTTTCAAGGCCGGTACCGATGACCTGCGCGAAAGCCCGCTGGTTGATCTGGCAGAAATGCTGATCGGTAAAGGTTTCGATCTGAGCATCTACGACAGCAACGTCGAGTACGCCCGTGTCCACGGCGCGAACAAGGACTACATCGAGTCGAAGATCCCGCACGTTTCGTCGCTGCTCAACGCTGACTTCGACGATGTGATCAACAACTCCGACGTGATCATCCTCGGCAACCGTGACGAAAAATTCCGCTCCCTGGTGCAGAACGTTCCTCACGGCAAGCAAGTGATCGACCTGGTCGGCTTCATGTCCAAGGCCACCAGCGTCAGCGGTCGCACCGAAGGCATCTGCTGGTAAGCGCAAGGCATCTCTGCGGCGCCGCGCATCAACTGTGCGAACCCGTTGTAGGAGCTGACGAGTGAAACGAGGCTGCGATCTTTTCAGGGCCACTTGGATCCCGAGCGAACCCTGAAAGATCACGATCAAAAGATCGCAGCCTTCGGCAGCTCCTACAGAACCCTGCAAGTTTTTGTAAGCCTGCCTTAACCCAATCGGGCCTCGCCCGAGATCGAGACGGATGCAGATTATGCACAGGCTAAAGCACGGCCTACTCCAGGCCGCCGGTTGGCTGTTTTACTTGAGTTTATTGATGGGCATCGCCATGGCGCTGCCTGTGTCCACGTTCGACTCCGAGTCGAAGGACTTCATTTTCCTGATCGGTATCGTCGGTATCTGGCGCTACTCGATGGGTGCCACGCACTTTCTGCGCGGCATGCTGTTTCTGTACGTGGTCTACCCGCACCTGCGGCGCAAAGTGCGCAAGCTGGGTAAAGCGGCGGACCCGTCCCATGTCTTCTTGATGGTCACCAGTTTCCGTATCGACGCCCTGACCACCGCGCAGGTCTACAGCTCGGTGATCCGCGAAGCGATCGACTGCGGCCTGCCGACCACCATGGTCTGCTCCATCGTGGAAATGTCCGATGAGCTGCTGGTGAAGAGCCTGTGGAAGCGGATGAACCCGCCACCGCATGTAAAACTCGACTTCGTGCGCATTCCCGGCACCGGCAAACGCGACGGCCTGGCCTACGGTTTCCGCGCCATCTCCCGTCACTTGCCGGATGACCGCGCCGTGGTGGCCGTGATCGATGGCGACACCGTGCTCGGCGAAGGCGTCGTGCGCAAGACCGTTCCGTGGTTCCAGTTGTTCGGCAACGTTGGCGGCCTGACCACCAACGAATTCTGCGAAGTGCGCGGCGGCTACATCATGAGCGAATGGCACAAGCTGCGTTTCGCCCAGCGTCACATCAACATGTGCTCGATGGCCCTGTCCAAGCGCGTGCTGACCATGACCGGGCGCATGTCGGTGTTCCGCGCCACCGTGGTCACCAACCCGGAATTCATCGCCGACGTGGAAAGCGACTCGCTGCAACACTGGCGCCTGGGTCGCTTCAAGTTCCTGACCGGTGACGACAAGTCGAGCTGGTTCAGCCTGATGCGTCTGGGCTACGACACCTTCTACGTGCCTGATGCCGCGATCAATACCGTCGAGCACCCGCCTGAGAAGAGCTTCATCAAGGCCAGTCGCAAGCTGATGTTCCGCTGGTACGGCAACAACCTGCGGCAGAACTCCCGCGCCCTGGGCCTGGGGATCAAACGCCTCGGTGCGTTCACTTCGGTGGTGCTGTTCGATCAGCGCGTGTCAATGTGGACCTCGCTGCTGGGCCTGACCGTGGCACTGATCGCCAGCTTCAAGTACGGCACCGCGTTCATCCTGGTGTACCTGCTGTGGATCGGCATTACCCGCCTGATCCTGACCCTGTTGCTGTCCTGCTCCGGTCACCGGATCGGCCCGGCTTACCCGGCGATTCTCTATTACAACCAGATCGTCGGTGCGCTGGTGAAGATCTACGTGTTCTTCCGTCTCGACCAACAATCCTGGACTCGACAGCCCACATCCCTGACCCGTGATCTCGCCAGCTTTCAACGTTGGTTCAACACCTGGTCGTCTCGGACCATGACCTTCTCCGCCGGCAGCATTTTTGTCGCCGTGCTGCTGATGATGGTCTGACCGCCCCCTTATTGAATTAACAAGGAAACCGCCCCTATGAATACCGCCGTCAACGCCAACGTAGTGCACGAATCCGAAGCCCAGCGCCAACACGCCCGAGTGAAAATTCCGGCCAAGCTGCGTTTCTTCGGCCCTGACCGTACGCCGGTCGAAGCACGAGTGATCGATCTGTCCGCTGGTGGCCTGGCTTTCAACGCCGGTCAGCTGCCATTGAAGATCGGCGACAAATACAAGGCTCGCCTGCAATTCGTCATCGACAACCTTGGCCTGGCCATGGACGTCGAGTTGCAGGTGCGTTCCTACGATCGCGAGACTGGTCGTACCGGTTGCATGTTCCAGAACCTGGAACCGCAAGACATCTCGACCCTGCGTCACCTGATCACTTCGCACCTGGCCGGCGACATCGTCACCATCGGTGAAGTGCTGGCGACCCTGCAGCGCGACAATTTCACCAAGGCACGCAAGATCAAGGACGGCGGCCACGGCATGAGCGCGTTCGGTCGTATGAAGGCCGTGACCTTCAGCCTGGGGATTTTCGTGGTTGGCCTGGCCGCGTTCGGCTTCATCTTCAAGTCGGTGTACGGCATGTACTTCGTCAGCCACGCTCAGGCCGGTCTGGTCAGCGTGCCCGGCGTGAACATCACCATGCCGCGCGACGGCACCGTGCAGAGCCTGGTGAAATCCGATGGCGTCGCGGCCAAAGGCGCACCGCTGGCGACCTTCAGCACCAGCATGCTCGACGTGCTCAAGGGTCATCTGGAAGACGATCAACTGGCCCCGGCCAAGGTTGAAGAACTGTTCGGCAAGCAAATGACCGGCACCCTGACCTCGCCATGCGATTGCACCGTGGCCCAGCAAATGGTCGCCAACGGTCAGTACGCCAGCAAGGGTGACGTGATCTTCCAACTGGTGCCGCGTAATACCGAAGCCAATGTCGAAGCGCGCTTCTCCTATCGCCAGTTCGGCGACGTGCTGCCAGGTGCCCCGGTGCGCTTCCAGATCGCCGGTGAAGACAAGACCCGCACCGGCAAGATCGTCAGCAGCACCAGCCTGAAAAGCGCCGACCTGTCGTCCGACATCCGCGTACTGATCCAGCCTGACGAAGCACTCGACAGCGCCCTCGCCGGTCGCCCGGTTGAAGTGAGCAGCGACCGTGGCCCGAACCTGAACTGGCTGATCGACAAAGCCATGGCTGCTGGTCTGTAACCGGAGGACATGCCCGTGACGATCATTAGTCTCCTGAGAACGCCGCGATCCCTGTGGGAGCTGGCTTGCCAGCGATTGGATCAACCTGGTTTACCTGATGCACCGCAGCGCCTGAATCGCTGGCAAGCCAGCTCCCACAGGGGGCCTATGGTGTGCTCGCTGGCGCTGGCAGTGTCTCTGGCCGGTTGTGCCGGCCTGCCCGATCAACGCCTGGCCAACGAAGCCCTCAAGCGTGGCGATACCGCTACCGCGGCGGCGAACTATCAGCAACTGGCAGACCTGGGCTACAGCGAAGCCCAGGTTGGCCTGGCCGACATTCAGGTCGACAGCCGTGACCCGGCGCAGATGAAGCAGGCCGAGGCGACTTACCGCGCTGCCGCCAGTGTTTCACCGCGTGCCCAGGCGCGTCTCGGTCGTCTGCTGGTGGCCAAACCGGGGTCCACCGAAGCCGAGCAACATGAAGCCGAAGGCCTGTTGAAGAAAGCCTCGGCCGCCGGCGAAGGCAACACCCTGATCCCGCTGGCGATGCTGTACCTGCAATACCCGCACAGTTTTCCCAACGTGAATGCGCAACAGCAAATCAGCCAATGGCGCGCCGAAGGCAAACCGGAAGCGGGTCTGGCGCAAGTGCTGCTCTATCGCACTCAAGGTACCTACGACCAGCACCTCGACGAAGTTGAAAGCATCTGCAAAGCGGCGCTGAATACCACCGACATCTGCTACGTCGAACTGGCCACGGTCTACCAGAAACAAGGTAAAGCCGAGCAACAAGCCGAGTTGATCAAGCAGATGCAGGCAGCACACAGTCGCGGCACCGTCACCGCTCAGCGGGTAGACAGTGTGGCTCGCGTGCTGGGCGATGCGAGCCTGGGCAAGACCGACGAAAAAACCGCGCAGTCGCTGCTCGAAGACATCGCTCCCGGCTACCCCGCTTCCTGGGTCAGCCTGGCGCAACTGCTCTACGACTTCCCGGAACTCGGCGATGTCGACCAGATGATGAAGTACCTGGACAACGGCCGTGCCGCCGACCAGCCGCGCGCCGAACTGTTGCTGGGCAAGCTCTACTACGAAGGCAAGATGGTTCCGGCCGACGCCAAGGTCGCCGAGGAACACTTCCAGAAAGCCGTCGGCCGCGAAGTCGCCGCCGATTACTACCTCGGCCAGATCTATCGCCGTGGCTACCTGGGCAAGGTCTATCCGCAGAAGGCGCTGGATCACTTGTTGACCGCCGCGCGCAACGGCCAGAACAGCGCCGACTTCGCCATCGCCCAACTGTTTTCCCAAGGCAAAGGCACCAAGCCTGACCCGCTCAATGCGTACGTCTTCAGCCAATTGGCCAAGGCCCAGAACACCCCGCAAGCCACCGAGCTTGCGCAAACACTCGAAGCCCAACTGCCGCCTGCGCAGCTCGCCGAGGCCCAGCGCCTGTTGAAACAAGAACAGGCGACTCGTGGTGCCTTGAGCCAGAACACGCTGCAACTGCACGCCCTGCAAGAAGAAGGCGGTGAGGAATCCCTATGAAGTTGAATCCATTCATGAAGGCCGGTATCGGCCTGACGTTCGCATTGATCTGGTCGTGCCCGACACTGGCCGCGATGACGGAAGAAACCAAGAACTTCGGCCTGGACGTGAAAATCACCGGCCAGTCCGAAGACGACCGTGACCTCGGCACCCAGAGTGGCGGCGACGTCAACGGCGTCGGCCTCGACCTGCGTCCGTGGGTCTACGGCGAAAGCGGCGCGTGGAGCGGTTATGCGATGGGTCAGGCGGTGACGTCCACCGACATCATCGAGACCGACACCCTGCAGCAATCCGGCAGCGACGGCACGCAAAACACTGAAAACGATGACCGCAAAACCAAGAAAAACTACCTGGCGATGCGCGAGTTCTGGGTCGGCTACAGCGGCTTCACGCCCTACCCTGGCGAGATCCTGAAATTCGGTCGTCAGCGTCTGCACAATGATGACGGTCAATGGCGTGATACCAACATCGAAGCCCTGAACTGGACCTTCGACACCACCCTGTTGCGCGCCAATGCCGGTATCGCCGAACGCTTCAGCGAGTACCGCACCGACCTGAAAGAACTGGCACCCGAAGACAAGGATCGCCTGCACGCTTTCGCTGATGCCGAGTACCAATGGACCCCGGGTCACTGGGCCGGTATTCGCGGTCATCACACCCACGATGACGGCAAGCTCGACTACGCCGAACCGGGTGTTCCCGCCGATTCGCTGGACAAGAAACAGAACGGCGACATCAGTTGGCTGGGCCTGCAGGCCAACAGCGACGCCTACAACTGGCGCAACACCAACACGGTCAATTACTGGGGCAGCATCACCGGCATGAGCGGCGACCGCGACACGGTCAACCCTCTGAACGCCGATGGCACTGCGCCCGCACAACCGAAGAGCAGCGGCGATGTCGACGGCTGGGCCACTGACCTCGGTGTGCGTCTGCGCCTCGATCCGCAATGGCAAGTCGGTGCGGCCTACGCCCGCGCCAGCGAGGATTACGAACAGAACGGCCTGGAAAGCAACCGCTCGAACTACACCGGTACCCGCTCGCGCGTGCACCGTTTCGGCGAGGCCTTCCGTGGCGAAATGAACAACATGCAATCGGCCACGCTGTTCGGTTCGTGGATGCTCAACGACGAATACGACGCCAGCCTGATCTACCACAAATTCTGGCGTGTCGACGGCAACAAGCCGGTCGGCAGCAACGGCATCGACGCCGTGCAGAACAACACCGACGACGTCACCGGCGCGATCCTTTCCAGCACGTCCCTGCCTCTGAACGATGGTGAAAAAGACCTCGGCCAGGAAATGGATCTGGTGGTCACCAAGTACTTCAAGCAAGGCCTGTTGCCAGCCGCATTGAGCCAGAAAATCGATGAACCTTCGGCCCTGGTTCGCTTCCGTGGCGGCGTGTTCAAGCCCGGCGATGCCTACGGCAAAGAAGTCGATTCGTACATGCACCGCGCGTTCATCGACGTGGTCTGGCGCTTCTGATGCACATTGCGAAGGGAGTCCCCGACATGAACAGTGCCAAGAAAGGTACTTTGACCTTGCTGGCCGGCGCGATGCTGCTGGCGAGTGCGGCTGCCTTCGCCAATGTGGAGCCGGCGGTGCCTCAACCAGGCAAGCCGGCAACAGTGGCCAAGGAACTGCAACAAGCCAAGACCTACACCGTCAGCAGCGCACCGACCGCGCCGCTGGAACTGGCTACGCCGAAGCTGCCGGACGTTTCCGGCTACACCGCCGAAGCCATCGCCGCAAAAGTCGTGCGCAGCAAGGCTGGCAAAATCAGCGTGCGCCGGATGATGCAGGAAGACGCCCTGAAGGACTTCATCGGCGGCGACAACAAGATGGCCGAATGGGTGGTGCGTCAGCACGGCATCCCGCAGGCGATCTTTGTCGACGACGGCTACATGAACCTCAAGGACCTGGCGAAAAAGCTGCCCAAGCAGTACTTCAACGAAACCTCGCCGGGTGTGTTCCTGGCCAAGCTGCCGATCGTGGTCGGTCGTCACGGCATCCTCGAAATCGACAAGCAGACCGAAGAATTGCGCCTGTCCCAAGAGGCCGGTTCGTTCCTGGTCAACGATGGCCAGCTGTTCGTACGTGATACCAAGATCACTGGCTGGAGCGAGAAAGCAAACGGCCCGGCGGCCTTCAAGTCGCCGAAAGAGTTTCGTCCGTTCCTGCTGTCCTGGGGCGGCACCGAGACCTACATCGCCAACAGCAAGATCGCCAGTTTCGGCTACGCCAACAGTAAGTCCTACGGCGTGAGTATTTCCCAGTACACGCCGAACATGGCCAAGGTGCTCAAGCGTCCTGAACCGACCGGCTGGATCGTCGGTTCCGAATTCTCGGACATGTGGTACGGCTTCTACTGCTACGAAACCCGCGACTTCGTGGTCAAGGGCAACACCTACAAAGACAACATCGTCTACGGCATCGACCCCCACGACCGTTCCCACGGTCTGATCATTGCCGACAACACGGTGTACGGGACCAAGAAGAAGCACGGGATCATTATTTCCCGTGAGGTCAACGACAGCTTCATCTTCAACAACCGCAGCTACGACAACAAACTGTCGGGCCTGGTGATCGACCGTAACAGCGTCAACAACCTGATCGCTCACAACGAGATCTACCAGAACCACACCGACGGCATCACCCTCTACGAGAGTGCTGACAATCTGCTGTGGGGCAACAAGGTGATCAGCAACCGTCGTCACGGCATCCGTATTCGTAACAGCGTGAATATTCGCCTCTACGAAAACGTTGCCATGGCCAACGGCCTGACTGGCGTCTATGGCCACATCAAGGACCTGAGCAACACCGACCGTGACATCAAGCTCGACCCGTTCGACGCCCAGGTCTCGCTGATTGTGGTCGGCGGTGAATTGGCGGCCAACGGCAGCGGCCCGCTGTCCATCGACTCGCCGCTGAGCGTCGAGTTGTATCGCGTGTCCATGCTCGCCCCGACCAAATCCAGTGGCATCAGCTTCTCGGGGATTCTCGGCGAGCGCCAGGATGAAATTCTCGACCTGCTGGTACGCCAGCAGAAAGCCGTGCTGATCGACCCTGTCGAACGCCAGACCGAAATGCGGGACTGAGGATAATTTTATGCACCCACACTTGATCAAATTACTCAGCCTGTCGGCCCTGACCGCTGGCATCCTCGCCGCCAGCACTGGCGCGCGTGCGGATGAAGTCCAGGCGCCCAAGTTCTCTGCCGAACCGTGCTGCAGCCTGTGCCCGGCCGCCCACGACGCGAAGAATTACACCACCCGTTATCAGCAGAACTTCACCACGCTGGTGCAGGCCCAGGGCGACTGGCTGTTCCGTACGCAAGAAGACTTGCGCACCGAATTCGACACCACCCCCGCCGGCTACAAACGCATGAAGCAACTGCACGATGCGTTCAAGAGCAAAGGCGTGGAACTGGTGGTTGTTTACCAGCCAACCCGTGGTCTGGTGAACCGCAACAAGTTGAACCCGGCGGAAAAAGCCAGCTTCGATTTCGACAAGGCACTGAAGAACTACAAGACCATGCTCGGCCGTTTCGCGCAGATGGGTTACGTGGTGCCGGACCTGTCGCCGCTGACCAACGAGTCGCTGCCCGACACCCTGCCCGCCCACGACTTCTACTTCCGTGGCGACCAGCACTGGACGCCATACGGCGCCCAGCGCACGGCAAAAATCGTGGCGGAAAAGGTCAAGCAGATCCCGGCCTTCGCCGACATTCCCAAGCGTGAATTCGAGACCCATAAGTCGGGTCGCATGGGCAAGACCGGAACATTGCACAACATGGCCGGTCAACTCTGTGGCACCAGCTACGCGATCCAGTACATGGATCAATTCACCACCGAGCCGAAAGGCGAAGCAGGCGATGGCGATCTGTTCGGCGATTCCGGCAATCCGGAAATCACCCTGGTCGGCACCAGTCACAGTGGCAAGAACTACAACTTCGCCGGTTTCCTCGAAGAGGCCATCGGCGCCGACATTCTGAACGTGGCATTCCCCGGCGGTGGCCTGGAAGGTTCGATGCTGCAGTACCTGGGCAGCGACGAGTTCCAGAAGAACCCACCGAAGATTCTCATCTGGGAATTCTCGCCGCTCTATCGCCTCGACCAGGAAACCATCTACCGCCAAATGATGGCGCTGCTGGACAACGGTTGCGAAGGCAAGGATGCACAGATGTCCGGCAGCACCACATTGAAACCGGGCAAGAACGAACTGATGGTCAACAGCAAAAACCTGAACCTGCAAAACGCCAGTCACCAGGTCGACATCCGCTTCGCCGATACCTCGGTGAAAACCTTGCAAGCCACCCTCTGGTACATGAACGGGCGCCACGAGGACATCAAGATCGACAAACCGGAAACCTCCGACACTGACGGACGTTTCGCCTTCGAGTTGCGCACGGACGAAGACTGGGCCTCGCAGAATCTGCTGGCCGTCGAAATCCAGGGCCCGGAAAAAACCGACGCCGCGCCACAGAAAGTCGAAGCGAAAATCTGCAAACGCAACGTATTCCCGAGCGCGGAGCAACGTACCGCTTCGACCGGGCAATGAGGTCTGCTATGCGAAATCCGAAACTTGCAACACTGACGCTTTTGAGCCTGGCGATGTTCGCCGGTGCGACCCAGGCCGCGGCGCCATTGCGCCCGCCGCAGGGTTACTTTGCGCCGATCGAGAAAGTCAAAACCGGCGACAAGAGCGAAGGCTGCGATGCCATGCCGACTCCGTACACCGGCTCCCTGCAATTTCGCAGCAAGTACGAAGGTTCGGACAAGGCGCGTTCGACCCTGAACGTGCAGTCGGAAAAAGCCTTCCGTGACAGCACCGCCGACATCACCAAGATCGAGCGCGGCACCAGCAAGCGCGTCATGCAGTTCATGCGTGACGGTCGCCCGGAACAACTGGAATGCACACTCAACTGGCTGACGGCGTGGGCGAAGGCCGATGCATTGATGTCCAAGGACTTCAACCACACCGGCAAGTCGATGCGCAAATGGGCGCTGGGCAGCATGGCGTCCTCGTACATTCGCCTGAAATTCTCCGACTCCCATCCGCTGGCCAACCATCAGCAAGAGTCGCAGCTGATCGAAGCCTGGTTCAGCAAAATGGCCGATCAGGTGGTCAGCGACTGGGACAACTTGCCGCTGGAAAAAACCAACAACCATTCGTACTGGGCCGCCTGGTCGGTGATGGCAACGTCCGTCGCCACCAACCGTCGCGACCTGTTCGATTGGGCCGTGAAGGAATACAAGGTCGGCGCCAATCAGGTCGATGCGGACGGCTATCTGCCGAACGAGCTCAAGCGCCAGCAACGCGCCCTCGCCTATCACAACTACGCCCTGCCGCCGCTGGCGATGATCGCCAGTTTCGCCCAGGTCAACGGTGTGGATTTGCGTCAGGAAAACAACGGCGCGCTGAAGCGCCTGGGTGATCGAGTACTGGCCGGGGTGAAAGACCCGGACGAATTCGAGGAAAAGAACGGCAAGAAACAGGACATGACCGACCTGAAAGTCGACTCGAAATTCGCCTGGCTCGAACCGTTCTGCACCCTCTACACCTGCACGCCGGATGTGCTGGAGAAGAAGCATGACATGCAACCGTTCAAGACCTTCCGCCTCGGCGGCGACCTGACCAAGGTCTACGACCCGGCCAACGAGAAAGGCAAAGGTTCCTAGAACAACACATTCCCCCTGTAGGAGCTGGCTTGCCAGCGATGCGGTGTGTCAGTCGACATCAATGGTGGATGTCAGACCGAATCGCTGGCAAGCCAGCTCCTACAGGGATCGCGGTGGTTTTTGAATGCAATGTCCCCCCCGGTTTTTCGTGGGGGGTTTGGGGGGGCCGTTGGCCCTTGACTGTTGGTTAAACATGGAGAGATCGGGATGGTATTTTCATCCAACGTGTTCCTGTTTCTGTTCTTGCCGATCTTTCTCGGCTTGTACTACTTGAGCGGGCAACGCTATCGCAACTTGCTGCTGCTGATCGCCAGCTACGTGTTCTACGCCTGGTGGCGTGTGGACTTCCTCGCACTGTTCGCGGCCGTCACGCTGTGGAACTACTGGATCGGCCTCAAAGTCGGCGCTGCCGGCGTGCGGACCAAACCAGCCCAGCGCTGGCTGCTGCTCGGCGTGGCCGTCGACCTGTGCATTCTCGGCTACTTCAAGTACGCCAACTTCGGCGTCGACAGCATCAACGCAATGATGACGTCGGTCGGCCTTGAGCCGTTCATCCTGACCCACGTGCTGTTGCCGATTGGTATCTCGTTTTACATTTTCGAGTCCATCAGCTACATCATCGACGTCTACCGTGGCGATACTCCGGCGACCCGCAACCTGATCGACTTCGCGGCGTTCGTGGCGATTTTCCCGCACTTGATTGCCGGCCCGGTGTTGCGTTTCCGCGACCTCGCCGACCAGTTCAACAACCGCACCCACACCCTCGACAAATTCTCCGAGGGCTGCACGCGGTTCATGCAGGGTTTCATCAAAAAGGTCTTCATCGCTGACACCCTCGCGGTGGTGGCCGACCATTGCTTCGCCCTGCAGAACCCGACCACGGGCGATGCCTGGCTGGGCGCACTGGCCTACACCGCGCAGCTGTACTTCGACTTCTCCGGCTACAGCGACATGGCCATCGGCCTGGGCTTGATGATGGGTTTCCGCTTCATGGAAAACTTCAAGCAGCCGTACATCAGCCAGTCGATCACCGAGTTCTGGCGCCGCTGGCACATCAGCCTGTCGACCTGGCTGCGTGACTATCTGTACATCACCCTCGGCGGTAACCGCAAAGGCACGCTGATGACCTATCGCAACCTGTTCCTGACCATGCTGCTCGGTGGTCTGTGGCACGGCGCGAACATCACCTACATCGTCTGGGGTGCGTGGCACGGCATGTGGCTGGCGATTGAAAAGGCCCTGGGCCTGAACACTTCGCCGCGCAGCATCAACCCGATTCGCTGGGCACTGACCTTCTTGCTGGTGGTGATGGGCTGGGTGATCTTCCGTGCGGAAAACCTGCACGTTGCCGGTCGCATGTACGGCGCGATGTTCAGCTTCGGTGAATGGTCGCTGTCGGAACTCAATCAGGCCAGCCTCACCGGTCTGCAAATCGCTACGTTGGTGGTGGCCTACGTGACCCTGGCGTTCTTCGGCCTGCGCGACTTCTACACCAATCAGCCGCCAGAGAAGACCAAGCCTGCCGTGAACGTCGACAGCGACGGCCCGGCCGCCAGCGAACCAGGCCTGATCAAAGCCGCGCCTGGGGATAACCCGGCGAGCATCCATCAGCCCGGCTACACCGTCGGCGTTGAAGCCCAGGTGCAACCGGCTTACTGGACCGCTGACTGGTCGCGCTATGCAATGCGTGCGCTGGTGCTGCTGCTGTTCATCGCCTCGATTCTCAAACTCTCGGCGCAAAGCTTCTCGCCGTTCCTTTACTTCCAGTTCTGAGGGATCTGACCATGACCCGCTCATTACGCATCTTCTACATCGCCCTGTTCCTGGTGACCCTGCTGGCCTTGGGCCTGTGGTCGGTTCGCAGCTTCCTCGGCTTCAGCACCAACGCTGATGCGACGGTGCTGAACGGTCGCTGGACCAAGGCTGTGGAGACGCATTACGACGAAGAGTTTCCGATCAAGCGCCTGGGCACCAATCTCTGGGCGGCGCTGGACTTCAAACTGTTCAACGAAGGTCGTCCGGGCGTCGTGCTCGGTCGCGACCAGTGGCTGTACAGCGATGAAGAATTCCACCCGATCGTCAACGAAGAGCTGAACCTGCAAGGCAACTACGCGCTCGTTGAAGGCGTGCGCCAGACCCTGAAAGAGAAAGGCGTGCAACTGGTGATGGCGGTGGTTCCGGCCAAGGTACGCCTGTACCCGGAACACCTCGGCGAGGTAAAACCGGCCAGCATCCACGCCAACCTCTATCAGGATTTCCACAAGCGCCTGGCGGCCGACCGCATCCCTGCGCCTGATTTGCTCGGCCCACTGCAAGCCGCCAAGAACAACGGCCAGCAAGTGTTCCTGCGCACCGACACCCACTGGACCCCGGAAGGTGCCGAGATTGCTGCCAACCGCCTGGCCAAGACCATTGCCGACAAATTCCCGCTGAGCGGCGACCCGCAGAACTTCGTCACCGAGCCCGCGGAGAAAGTCACGCACAAGGGCGACCTGCGTCTGTTCCTGCCGCTGGACCCGCTGTTTGAAAACCTGATGCCGGCGCAAGAACCTTTGCAGAAGCGCAACACCATTGCCGCTGAAGACCAGCCAGCCGGTGACGACGCGCTGTTCGCCAACACCGAAGTGCCCGTCGCGCTGATCGGCACCAGCTACAGCGCCAACCCCAACTGGAACTTCGTCGGTGCGCTCAAGCAAGCCCTGCGTAGCGACGTGGTCAATTACGCCGAAGACGGCCACGGCCCGATTCTGCCGATGCTCAGCTACCTGAAAAGTGATGCTTTCAAGAACAGCCCGCCACAGGTGCTGATCTGGGAGTTTCCTGAACGATATCTGCCTGTGAATAACGAAATCGGCGACGCCGACCCGCAGTGGGTCGCAGAGCTTAAACAAGCCGGCGCCCGCCAACAAAACGTAGCTGCAAACACTAAATCCGAGACGCCCGATCGGGCGCAAAACTGAAAGAGAGAGGTACTACCATGACTTTCACGACTACTCCTCGTCGTCTCGCCAAACGCTTTGCACTGGTCGCTGGCCTCAGCGTGCTGTCGGTACAAGCTTTCGCCGGTGGCGATGCCGCGCTGTACGGCCCGACTGCACCAAAAGGCTCGACCTTCGTGCGTATCTATAACGCTGGCAACTCCGAAGTCAGCGCCACCGTTGGCAGCACCAACCTGGCCGACGTCGCGCCGCTGTCCAGCAGTGACTTCAGCTTCATGCCGGGCGGCGACTACAGCGCCAAGGTCGGCAGCCAGACCCTGCCAGTGAAACTGGCCGGTGACCACTATTACACCCTGGTCAACAACGCCAGCGGCGCGCCGCAACTGATCGAAGAGCCGCCGTTCAAGAACAAGCAGAAATCCCTGGTACGCGTGCAGAACCTCAGCGACAAGCCGCTGACCCTGAAAACCGCTGACGGCAAGACCGACGTGGTGCCGAACGTGGCCGCCAAGGGCCGTGGCGAACGTGAAATCAACCCGGTGAAAGTCAGCCTGGCGCTGTACGAGGGCGACAAGAAAGTCGGCGACGTTAAACCAGTCGCCCTGGAACGCGGTGAAGCCGCTGTGCTGTACGTCACCGGCAACGGCAGCAGCCTGTCGCCAGTCTGGGTGAAACGCCCGGTATCGACGCGCTAATCAATTATTCCGGTTGACCCATTTTCCTGTGGGAGCGGGCTTGCCCGCGATGCAGACGACTCGGTGAAACAGATACACCGAGTTGATGCCATCGCTGGCAAGCCAGCTCCCACAGGGACCGAGATGTCAGCCGGGCACGGAACAAAAACAAGAGTGAAACGACACAGCGTTCGTAGCTCTAACCAAACGATTTTCAAGGAGAAACAAAATGATTCCAGTGATCTTGTCCGGTGGTAGTGGCTCACGTCTTTGGCCGCTTTCCCGTAAGCAGTTTCCTAAACAGTTCCTGGCCCTGACCGGCGAACACACCCTGTTCCAGCAAACCCTGGAACGCCTGGTGTTCGAAGGCATGGACACGCCGATCGTGGTCTGCAACAAGGACCACCGCTTCATCGTCAACGAGCAACTGGCCGCGCGCAAACTGGAAACCCAACGCATCCTGATGGAACCGTTTGGCCGTAACACCGCACCGGCCGTGGCCCTGACCGCGATGATGCTGGTCAATGAAGGTCGCGACGAGTTGATGCTGGTACTACCAGCCGACCACGTACTGGAAGACCAGAAAGCCCTGCAACGTGCCCTGGCCCTGGCCACCGTCGCCGCCGAAAACGGCGAAATGGTGCTGTTCGGCGTACCGGCCACCAAACCGGAAACCGGTTATGGCTACATCAAGTCGACCAACGACTCGCTGCTGCCCGAAGGCGTCAGCCGTGTCTCGCACTTTGTGGAAAAACCGGACGTCAAACGCGCCACCGAGTATGTCCAGTCCGGCGGTTACTTCTGGAACAGCGGGATGTTCCTGTTCCGCGCCAGCCGCTTCCTGGAAGAGCTGAAAAAACACGATCCGGACATCTACGACACCTGCCTGCTGACCCTGGAACGCAGCCAGCAAGATGCTGACAGCATCACCTTTGACGAAGCTACCTTCGCCTGCTGCCCGGACAACTCCATCGACTACTCGGTGATGGAAAAAACCCAGCGCGCCTGCGTGGTTCCGCTGACCGCTGGCTGGAGCGATGTCGGTTGCTGGTCGTCGTTGTGGGAAGTGAATGAAAAAGACGTCAATGGCAACGTCACCAAAGGCGACGTAGTCATCCAGGACAGCCGCAACTGCATGATCCACGGCAACGGCAAACTGGTGTCGGTGATCGGCCTGGAAAACATCGTCGTGGTGGAAACCAAGGACGCCATGATGATCGCCCACAAGGACAAGGTCCAAGGCGTGAAACAGATGGTCAACACCCTCAACGAACAGGGCCGCAGCGAAACCCAGAACCACTGCGAGGTCTATCGTCCGTGGGGCTCGTATGACTCGGTGGACATGGGCGGGCGCTTCCAGGTCAAGCACATCTCGGTCAAGCCGGGCGCGTGCCTGTCGCTGCAAATGCACCACCACCGTGCCGAGCACTGGATCGTCGTCAGCGGTACGGCTGAAGTGACCTGCGATGAGAATGTGTTCCTGCTGACTGAAAACCAGTCGACCTACATTCCGATTGCTTCGGTGCATCGCCTGCGCAACCCGGGCAAGATCCCACTGGAAATCATCGAAGTGCAGTCGGGTAGCTATCTGGGCGAAGACGATATCGAGCGCTTTGAAGATATCTACGGTCGTTCGACCCCGATCGAGCGCGGCGTGTCGGTGAAAACCATCGCGCAGTAAGCGATCGCTGTCACTAAAAGCCCCCGTCCAGTCCGCTGCGTTCCCTATCCGCAGCGGACTGGGCGGGGGCTTTTTTTGTCCGGGTTTTGTGTTGCCCGCGCTGAACCTCATCGCGAGCAGGCTCGCTCCTACAGTTGACCGGGTTTTTCCTGGAGAAACGCAATCGAAAGTAGGAGTGAGCCTGCTCGCGATGAGGCCGGCACATTCACCGCTTAATCTCGCCCATCGCCAACCTGCCCTGCGCTTAGGTAGGATGCTCTTCTCTGCCCCCGAGGTTTACGCGTCATGTTCATCGGCGTCCTGCTGGTCATCACCTGGCTGATCCTGCTCCTGCGCTATCCGGCCAAGGCCCTGCCCGTGTCCATGGCCGCCGCCGTAGGGCTGGGCATCGTCGCCACGTGGGTAATCTGGCTGGACCACCGCGAACTCAAGCAACTGCAACGCCTGGAGTTGCGCATCAGCTACGCGCCGCAACACTGCCCTGCCGATCGGCCGCTGCAATTGACCATGAACAACGGCAACGACGTGCCGCTGACTGAGCTGCGCTGGCGTGTCGCGGCTTATGCGCCGGGCGACACGGTCAACCTCGCCGACAATCAATACACCGCCCCGCGCTATCGCGGCCCCGGCGAATTGCAGGCCGGAGGCAACTGGGAAGACTGTCTCCCCATGCCGCCGCTACGCCCCGGATACCGCCCGGAAACCCTGGAGTTTCGCGCCGAGCGTTTGCAGGGTAGTTTCTCCGACTGATCATCCCCCACTCATTTGCACAAGGACCGCGCCATGCCCGTAGCGTTGATTACCGGTTGTTCCAGCGGCATCGGCCGCGCCCTCGCCGATGTATTCAAATCTGCCGGCTATACCGTCTGGGCCAGTGCCCGCAAGGCTGAAGACGTGGCAGTCCTCACTGCTGCCGGTTTCACCGCTGTGCAGCTGGACGTCAATGATGGCCAGGCATTGGAAGCATTGAGCGAGCAAATCAACCAGCAACACGGCGGCCTCGATGTACTGATCAACAACGCCGGATATGGCGCCATGGGGCCGCTGCTCGATGGCGGTGTTCCGGCCATGCAACGTCAGTTCGAAACCAATGTGTTCGCCATCGTTGGCGTGACTCGCGCGATGTTTCCGGTGCTGCGCCGAACCAAAGGGCTGGTGGTCAACATCGGCAGTGTATCCGGTGTGTTGGTCACGCCGTTCGCCGGTGCTTACTGCGCCTCGAAAGCCGCTGTGCATGCCTTGAGCGATGCCTTGCGCATGGAACTGGCGCCATTTGGCGTGCGAGTGATGGAGGTTCAGCCGGGGGCCATCGCGTCCAGTTTCGCCAAGAATGCCGGACACGAAGCCGAGCAGTTGATCAGCGAGCAATCGCCGTGGTTTCCGCTGCGCGAAGGCATTCGTGCACGAGCGAAGGCGTCCCAGGATAATCCGACGCCGGCCAGTGAGTTTGCCGCCGGATTACTCAAGGCGGTGCAACAGAGCAAGCAGCCACGGCTGATCCGCCTGGGCAATGGCAGCCGCGCGTTGCCGTTGCTTGCCGGATTGTTGCCCAAGGGGTTGCTGGAATCGGGATTGATGAAGCGGTTCGGGTTGCGTGGGCAACTCTGAGACCGAGTGGACGCCTTCGCGGGCAAGCCCGCTCCCACATTTGAAATGCGATCCCCTGTGGAAGTGGGCTTGCCCGCGAAGGCGCCAGAACAGACTCCACAGAACTCAAGGAATCAAACATGACCGACTACACCGAATACTTCGACGAAGTGATCCAGACCCACGTTGCCATCGAACAATGGCTGGCCGAGGAACGCGACGCGGCTGAACTCGAACAACTGCTGACGCGTTTCTCCCCACAGTTTTCCATGGTCTCGCCCTTGGGCCGAGTGCTGGATTTTGCGGCGCTGAGCGAACTGTTCCTGCTGGCGGGCGGCAAGAAGCTTGGCTTTCGCATCGAGCTCAGCGAGTTGCGTGGCATTGCGCTGTACGACGGTGGCGCAGTCGTGAGTTATCGCGAGCAGCAGACCGACGCCACCGGACTGCATTCGGATCGGCGCTCGAGCGTGGTGTTCGAGAAAGTGGATGGAAAGATCCTGTGGCGGTATTTACAGGAGACCTTTTGCTGACAACAACGCCGCTCAACTGTAAGAGCGAGCCTACTCCGGGCGGCGTTCCGGCGATGGACATCAACGATAACGCGGGCATTCAGACAAGCCCGGGGCGCTCTCCAGTTTTTCGCGAGCCCGCTTGTATGTTTAGACTTGAAGGGGTGGGCGGGACTAAAAGCTCGATTCCGACTCTAGCCAGTACGGACCGTGGGAGACTTCTCGTCCCGCCCTTTCTACCCGAAGCGCCGATAAGGAATTCATCG